>JAOPZM010000120.1 GCA_025964115.1 Solirubrobacterales bacterium | reverse complement strand
CTTCGACCCGCTGCGCTCGCAGCAGATCGCACGGCGCCTTCAGGGCGTCGAGACCGATCGCGCGCAGGCCTGCGCCCGGCTGGCGGCGGGCAACGCCCGGCTGGCGGCGCTGCTGGCGAGCGAGGAGGGCGGGGAGCTGCGGGCGAGCGCCGAGGGCTTCGTGCGCTCGGCGCTCGCGGGATCCACCGCCGGACGCCCGTGGATGGGGCTGCTCGACCTAGCGAAGGCCGCGGGCGCGGGCGAGGGCGAGCGCGAGCAGGAGCGGATGGCGAGCGAGCTCGAGCTGCTTCCGAGCAAGGAGCGCAAACGCTATGAACGCGAACGCCTGGAGGCGAGCCGGCGAGGCGAGCGGAGGGTGCGCACGCAGACGCTCGATCTCGCGCTGAGGCTGGCGGAGCTGTGGCTGAGGGACGTGCTGTGCGTCTGCGAGGGTGCGCCCGAGCTCGTGTATGGCGTCGACCGGCGGGCCGAGCTCGAGCAGGACGCGCACGGCCGCGACGCTGCGCGGCTGCGGGAGGGCATCGAGCTGGTCGGCGACTCGCGGTTGAGCCTCTCTCTGAACGTCTCGGAGGAGCTGGCGCTCGAGGCGCTCGCCTACCGGCTGGAAGCGCTGCTAGCCGCCTGAGGCGATCGGGCCGAGGTTCGGCTCGAGACCATAGGTGTCGAACTCCAGGAAGCGCGAGAAGAGGCGGTTCTCGGGCCCGTGGAAGTCCGCCGAGCCGGTGGTGAGCATCCCGAGGGCGGCGGCGCGCTCGGCCAGGAGCTCGGTCTGCTCGCGCGTGTGGGTCACGTAGAACGCCTCGACGCCGTCGATGCCGGCGGCGCGGAAGCGGTCGATGCTCTCGATGACTTCAGCGGGCTCAGAGACGTCCCAGAAGGGGTGGGCCCAGATGGCGACGCCGCCGGCGTCGTGGATCGCTTCGATGGCCTGGGCGACGGTGGGCGTCTCGCGCAGGCGGAAGGCCGGGCGGCCCTCGATCAGGTAGGCCCTGATGAAGGAGCCGATGTCGTCGATCTGCTCGGCCTCGAGCCTCGAGGCGTTGGCGGGCGAGCGCAGCACGGCCTCTGCCAGATGGGGTCTGCCGATCGGCTGACCCGCGGCGATCCGTGTCTCCAGCTCGCGTTCGTCGAGCTCGAAGCCGAGCTCGCGCAGGGCGGCGGCCATGCGCATCGTGCGGTGCTCGCGGTCGGCGAGGAACTCGGCGAGCCGCTTCCTCAGCAGCGGGCCGGTGTGGTCGATGTTGTAGCCGAGGATGTGCAGTTCGCGGCCGACCGGTGCGCCGTCGTCGACGGCTGAGATCTCCACGGCCGGCACGACGCGAAGCCCGAGGCGCTCGCCCGTGGCCAGCGCCTCGGAGACGCCGCTGACGGTGTCATGGTCGGAGAGGGCCAGCAGCTCGACGCCGCTGTCGGCCGCGCGCTCGACGACCTCGGCTGCGGGGAGCGCGCCGTCGGAGTGTGTGGAGTGGGACTGCAGGTCGAAGCGGGGGTGGGCCATCGCGCGGCAGCGTACGCGATCCCCTCACCAGGAGCTCGCGTGGTCCTCGCTGAGCATGTCGCTCGGTGCGGCGACCAGCTGGACGACATGGCGGGCGATGGCCTCGCGCAGCCTGATGACCGCCGCGTGGTAGCTGCGGGCCTTGCCGTGCAAGGGCGGGTCGGAGTAGATGCTTGCGACCTCCAGTTCGGCGTAGGCGGCATCGCTCTCGGCGGCTCGTTGGGAGGCCTCGATCCAGAGCACCTCGAGGTAGGCGAGGGCGGCGCCGAGCTGTTCCTCGGGCAGCGAGTCGCGCTGCTCGAGCTGATGCAGGACGGGCACGACCTCATGGCTCAGCCAGCGCTGCTCGGCGTGTGCGCGCAGCAGCAGTGAGATGTCGGAGGTGGGGGAAACGGGTCGGTCGATCATCGCAAGCATCCGTGCTCGAGGGGCGATCCTCGGGGGGTGGGATCTGCCTTTGGCTTCGACCGTGCGAGGTCCAGGCTTTAGAACTTCTGGCGAGTCTCCACGCCTCTCCGGGGGTTTGTAGCTTGCGCGCTCAAGGCGCGGGTCTCGATTGACCGATGTAGGGAGAAAGGCGATCGAGGAAGCGAGATATGGACATAGCGGACAGCGATCCGACCCGACGCACAGCGGGACAGTACGCGCGCGAGACCGTTATGCGGCTGCGCATGCGCACTCTCGTGGCGCTCGGCGTGCTGGCCGTCGCCACGGCCCTGCTGGGTCGCGGATTCGGTCTGCACGATGCCCGCTTCCTTGGCTCGGAGGTGGTGCTGCTGACGAGCATCTTCGCGATCCTCCGCTACGTGGTGCCGCTCGTTGAGCGGCGTGACCGCGGCGCCTCGGGCGAGGAGCACGTGGGCGGGCTGCTGGACGAGCTCGAGGACTCAGGCTGGGAGGTCATCCACGACGCGAGCCTTGGGCGTGGCAACGTCGACCACATCCTGATCGGCCCCGCGGGCGTGTTCACGGTCGAGACGAAGAGCCACGGCGGACCGATCCGCGTGGGACGCCTGCACGGCGCCCTGCTGAGCCAGGCGCAGGCACAGCGCAAGGCGATCGAGCGGGTGACGGGCGTCACGGTGGAGCCGCTGCTGGTGTTCAGCCGCGCGTGGGTCGACCGGCCGCTGGCTCGCAGGAAGGGCGTGAGGGTCGTGCCGGCGCGGATGCTGCTCGGGTATCTGAACCGCAGGCAGCCGGTGCTCTCGCGGGCGGAGATCGGGAGGGCGCACAGCCTCGTGGTCTCGGCGTTGCTCGAGAGCGGCCAGCGCAGGCCGGTGGCGAGTGACCGCTGGCGCCTCATCCGCTAGGGACGGATTGGCGATATACGCCCCCGGGCGCTAGGTTTGGTCTGAGAGGATGTCCATATCTCCATTCAGCGCACGGCCTGCCCCGTCCGGTGGTGACGGATCCGGTATCGGCCAGCGGCGCGCACGGCTTGCGCTTCTCATCGCCACGATCGGCATCGCCGCGACGCTCCTCGCCTATGCGATCTCGCCGGGCGTGAGGCATGCGGTGAGTCACGCGACGCACAGCGTCAAACATGCGGTCGGCAACGTGCTCGATCACGACGCGGCGAAGCGGGCGCATCGGCCGGTGCCGGTGCCGCCGAAGAGCACCGTGCGCCCTCCGGCCCGATCCGGGGCGAGTGGCTCGCAGACCTTGGGCACCCTCACGCTCACCTCGCAGCAGACCACGACCGCCGCCCCCTGACGCCCGGAGCCCGCTAGGGGTAGCGTGTAGGCATGGCGAGCGCCACGACCGCAGCCACCGACCGGCCTGGGCCCGCCCGGACGCCCGCCGCGGGTGTGCAGGCGGGGCTGCCTCCGGGGCCGCGGGCGCCGGCGGTGCTGCAGACGCTCGCGTGGGCGCTCGCACCGACATGGGTCATGGACGGCTGCAGGCAAAGGCTCGGGGAGGCGTTCACATTGACGTTCTCGCCGAGCGGGATGAAGCTCGTGCTGATCAGCGATCCGGAGGCGGTGAAGACTGT
>JAOPZM010000094.1 GCA_025964115.1 Solirubrobacterales bacterium | reverse complement strand
CCCGCGCGAGCGGCGCCGACGCGTCGCCGGCGCCGCCGGCCGGCCGGGCGGGGCGGGCGGGTCCACGAAGAAAGTTGCCGAGCAGCTTCATCCCCTCGTCCGTGAGCACCGACTCGGGGTGGAACTGGACGCCCTCGGCCGGCAGCTCGCGGTGGCGCAGGCCCATCAGCAGGCCCCCGCCACGGGCCGACTCCTCCAGACAGTCGGGCAGCTTGGAGTCGACCACGAGCGAGTGATAGCGCCCCACCGTCAACGGCGAGGAGAGACCGCGAAAGATCGTACGCCCGTCGTGCTCGATCGTCGTCGCCTTCCCGTGCACCGGGGGGTTCAGCCGCACCTGGCCGCCAAACGCCTGTGCGAGCGCCTGGTGGCCGAGACACACACCGAGCGTGGGGATCCCGGCCTCGGGCATCCGCCGCACGACCTCGAGGCTGATGCCGGCCACCTCCGGCGTGCACGGTCCCGGGGAGACGACGCAGCGATCGTATCCCGCGGCGAGCAGCTCCTCGACGCTGGCGCGATCGTTGCGCACCGTATCGACCTCGGCGCCGAGCTCCCCCAGGTACTGGACGAGGTTGTACGCGAACGAGTCGTAGTTGTCGACGACGAGGACCTTCATGCCCAGTCCGGCTGTTCGCATGCCAGCGCGATCGCCCGCATCGCGGCTCGCGCCTTGGCGACGGACTCCTCGTACTCGTACTCCGGCTTGGCGTCGGCAACGGTGCCGCCGCCGGCCTGCACGTGGGCCACGCCGTCCTTGACGACGACCGTGCGAATGTGGATCGCGGTGTCGAGGTCGCCGCCGTAGCTCAGGTAGCCGACGGCGCCGCCATAGCCGCCGCGCTTGTGCGGCTCGAGCTCGTCGATGATCTGCATCGCTCTGACCTTCGGTGCGCCGGACAGCGTCCCCGCCGGGAGCACCGAGCGCAGCGCGTCCATCGCGCCGACCTCGGGTCGCAGCGTGCCCGACACCGAGGAGACGATATGCATGACGTGGCTGTATGACTCGATCTCCATCAGCTCGTCTACCGTGACGCTGCCGTACTCGCAGACCCTGCCGAGATCGTTGCGGCCGAGGTCGACCAGCATCACGTGCTCGGCACGCTCCTTGTCGTCGGCCAGCAGCTCGGCGGCGATGCGCCGATCCTCTTCGGGGCTCGCTCCCCGCGGGCGCGTGCCGGCGATCGGCTTCGTGCTGACATGACGCCCGGTGACGGTGAGCAGCGGCTCGGGGCTCGCGCCGGCCACCTGGAAGTCGCCGAAGTCCAGGAAGTACATGTACGGGCTCGGGTTGATCGCCCTCAGCCCGCGGTAGATGGAGAACGCCTCCACGGGCACCGGCGCAGACCAGCGCTGTGACGGCACGACCTGGAAGGCGTCTCCCGCGTAGATGTAGTCGACGATCCGCTGCACCATCGCCTGGAAGCGCTCCGGCTGCATGTTGGATGTGAACTCGGGCATCGCACGCTGCCCGGGCCGGGTCGGCTCCGCGCGCGGGACAGGTCCGGCGAGCACGCAGCGAACCTCGCCGATCGTGCGCGCCGCTGCCTCATACGCGCGCTCGACGTCCGGCTCGGAGCGCAGGTCCGCATTGGCGAGGATCGTGACCGTGTGCTTCAGGTGGTCGAACACGACCAGTGCGTCGGAGAGCATCAGCGCCATGTCGGGCAGGCCGAGCGGATCGGGACCCGGAGGGCCGAGCGGCTCGACCGTCCGCACGAGGTCATAGCCGAAGAAGCCGACCGCGCCACCGGTGAAGGGCGGGGCCTCGTCCATCGGCGCCTGGACGTGCCGCGCGACGTGCTCGGCAGCCAGCGCATACGGGTCGCCGCCGTCCCCCAGGGACCAGCGCAGGACCGAGCTCGGACGGAAGCCGATGAACGACCAGCGGCCTACCCGCTGGCCCTGATCGGCGGACTCCAGCAGGAAGGCCGGCTCGCCGGGCGCGAGCGCGCGCAGCTTCAGGAACGCCGACACCGGCGTCTCGCAGTCGTCGATGAAGCTGTGGCGCAACGGGATCAGGTTGTGCTCCGGCGCGAGCGTGCGAGCCTCCCCGAGGCTCGGCTGGATCGCAAGCGCGCCGGGCACTCCCTCGGCGTCGCCCGGGACTGCCCCGGGGGCGCTAGGCGCGACGGCCATCGAGCACCCGCTCGGCGTCGACGAGCGAGCGTTCCCGGCTGCGCAGGAGCACCAGCAGGTGGTAGAGGACATCCGCTGCCTCTTCGTCGAGACGCTCATGCGATTCCTCGCGGGCTGCGCGGACGACCTCCTCGGCCTCCTCCATCACCTTCTCGCCGATCCGCTGCGGATCGTCGAGCAGCTCGACCGTGTATGAGCCCTGCGGCCGCTCACGCGCGCGCTCGGCAAGCGTGCGCTCGAGCGTCGGCAGCGCCTCGTACGGTGCCCCGGGCTCCAGGTCGCCCCTATGGAAGCACGTTCGCTCGCCCGTGTGACATGCGGGGCCGGCCGGCTCGACGAGCGCGAGCAGCGTGTCGCCGTCGCAGTCCAGGCGCAGCGCGCGAACGGACTGCACGTTGCCGCTCGTGGCACCCTTGTGCCACTGCTCGCCCCTGGAGCGACTCCACAGGTGCAGCTCGCCCGTGTCGCGGGTGCGGCGCAGCGCCTCCTCGTTCATGTAGGCCAGCATCAGCACCTCGCCGGTGCCCCAGTCCTGCACCACGCAGGGGACCAGCCCCTGGGTGTCATATGAAATCCGCCCATCGATCGGGTCGTCCCGCGCCGCGCTCATGCGCTCGATTGTAGGTCGAGGCCGTTCGCACGGAGTTTGAGACACACTCCTGACGCGATGTCCTCCTTGCTTGAACGCGAGCTGCTCTTCGTCACGGGCAAGGGCGGCGTGGGAAAGACGACGCTCGCCACCGCCCTCGGGCTGCTCGCAGCCGAGCGCGGCCTGCGCACGATCGTGGTGGAGCTGGGGGACCAGGGTCGGCTTCCCGCGCTCTTCGGCCTGCCGGCTCCGCAGGCGGGCGTCGAGACGCTGCTCGGAGAGCGCCTTTGGAGCATCTCGATCGACCCCGACCAGGCGCTGCTCGAGTGGCTGCAGCAGCTCGGCGGGCGTGTCTCCGGGCGGATGCTCGCCTCGAGCGGCACATTCCAGTACTTCGCCGCCGCGGCTCCGGGCGCCAAAGAGCTCGTCAGCATGGTGAAGATCTGGGAGCTGACCCAGGGCGAGCGCTGGCAGAGGCGTGCCGGAGGCTACGACCTCGTCGTGGTCGACGCTCCGTCCACGGGCCACGCGCTTGGCCTGCTTCAGTCGCCGCAGACGTTCGGCGCGATCGCTCGCGTCGGCCCGATCGCCGGGCAGTCGCAGCGCGTGCGAGAGCTGCTGCAGGACCCGGGGCGTTCTGGCTTCCTCGCCGTGGCGCTCGCTACCGACATGGCCGTGACCGAGACGCTCGAGCTCCAGGACGGCCTGCGGCGCGGCCTCGGCCGCACGCTCGACACGGTGCTCCTCAACGGCCTCTTGCCGTCCCGCTTCACGGCCGCGGAGCTCGAGCGGATGGCGCGGCTCGACGGGAGCGAGATCGGGCGCTCGGCCGCCACGGCCGCCCGCGCGGCACACGACCGGGCACGCTTTCAGCACAACCAGCTCGCGCGTCTGCGCCGCCGCCGGTTCGAGGTCCTCGGCGTTCCCTTCCTGTTCGGCGCCGAGCTCGACCTGACGGCCGTGCAGCGGATCGCCGCGCACCTGCGGCGCAGGCTCTGAGGCGCCCGGCGGGCCGCCGTGCTAGGCCGGTGCGAGCCGGTAGCGGCGCGTCGAGGGGTCGCGCTCCAGGAGCCCGACGGCGAGCAGCGTCGTCACGTAGCGGTGCGTGGTGCTCGTGTTCATGTCCAGCATGCGCGCGAGCTCGGCGATCCCCAGATACCCGCCGTCGGTGGGAAAGCACGAGAGCACGAGCAGTCCCGAG
>JAOPZM010000101.1 GCA_025964115.1 Solirubrobacterales bacterium | reverse complement strand
CGGCTCCTCCCTGACCGTCATGTCGGGCCTGCGTTTCGTGCGCCACACGGCGAAGAACGCACGGCCCGTGGTCATCATCAACCGCGGCCCAACCCGCGGCGACGAACTGGCCGCGCTCACCCTCGATGCCGGATGCTCCGCGGTGCTCACCGCGCTCACCGATGCTCTCGCCACGAGCGTTCTCGCCCGCTAGCGAACTAGGTAAGGAACGTCCTCAACGGCACCGACCAACCAAAAGCCACGGCGAACAAGACGACGCCAGCGGCGCCTACATCCGCTGGCGCAACCAGCACGCTGAACTCAACGAGTTCGCCGTCGAGTCGAAGATCCGGCTACCCGATTTCCTGCCCTACGTTGCTTGAAGAGGCATTAGAACGCTTCTCGCGGAGACCACCGGCCTGCTGGCCGCCCTCGACGCCTTCACCACCCGCGACTTCGCGGAGGTGGTGCGCCGCATCACGACGCACCACCCCTAGGGCTCAGGCCGCCGGCGGCGGGGTGAAGACGCCGAATCGATTGCCCGAGGTGTCCATGAGGTGGGCGAAGACCAAGCCCGATTTGTTCGTCGTCGGCGGCGCCAATACCTTTGCGCCCAAGCGCTCGGCGTCGGCAACGGTGGCGCTCACGTCGGCCACCTCCACGAAAAAGGTCGCGTGGTTGTCCGTGGCGTCCTCGGTGTGCCCGATACCGCCGACCGGGATGTCGCTGTCGGCGTATCGGATCAGGTCGTAGCGACCGTCGCTGCTGGGGTCGGAGACAAAGCTCCAGTCGAACAGGTCACCGTAGAACGACTTGGCCTGCTCCGGTTCGTTGCTACCGACTTGGAACCAGGTCACCGTGTTGAACGCGGGCGTACTCATCTATTTGCCTCCCGGAAAGTGGATGTCGTTGTCGTGCTGGACCACCCTCGCGCGGCCACGCGACAACCCCCTGTCGGTGTTTCACAGTGAGACTGTCCTCATCGTGCAATCGGGGACGTCGATCTCCTGCGCGGCCCGCGTCGACACCTGGATGTCCGTGATCGCCACATCCCCGACGCGGTCGAGGCGAAAACAGCGGGAATCATGGCGCAACCTGCACCACGCCACGAGGTACCAACCGTGCACGCCGACCAGCAACGCGGACGGCTCCACCTCACGCTCGGTGCACTCGCCCGCTCGGTCCCGATACGTCATCCGCAACACTCGTCCGGCTTCGATCGCCTGGCCGATCACCGCCGGGATCTCCTGCGCGCGCGGCACATCCGCCGCCTCCATCACTCGCACTCGCGCCGCCAGGTCACGTGCGGCGCTCGCCTTGCGTTCCGGCATCACCGCGAGGATCTTGCCCAAGGCGCTGCGCCCGGCCCGATCGAACGGCGCACCCTGACTGCGCTCCAAAGCCACCGCGATCGCGACGGCCTCAGCCGGGGTGAAATTGAGCGGCGGCAAGGACATGGTCTTCTCGAGCGCATAGCCACCGCGGCGGCCGACATCGGCGTAGATCGGCACACCCGCCTGCTGTAATGCGCTGATGTCCCGCTCGATGGTGCGGGCGCTGACCTCGTAACGGCCGGCTAGCTCACGTGCGGTGCGCAGGCGCGGCGCCACGGCGCGCAGATCTTCGACGATGGCGTACAGGCGGTCCGTACGGTTCACCCGGCCACCGTAGCGCCCACCACCGACATCTTTCTCCGACGGTCAACACGGCACCCGGTTACCGCAGCGACCTACTTGAAGAGGCACTGGAGTCCGGAGATCCGCCGCCTGCTGGTGGCATTCGTACTGACACGTCTACATCCCGCCGACCACATCTGGGCCTGGTCGGCCTGGCGACGCCGGCAACACCAAGCCCCGTTTATCCCACTACCGCCGCCGCGGCCACCCACTCACCTGAGTGCCGTTGCAGTACTGGGCCGTCCATCATTGCCGATGTCTTGTCGGGCGTCGCGGTGGTCTCCGACGTCTGCGCTCGTCCACGTGTGCGTTAGCGTCGAAGGCATGCGGCTTCACGTGGGATGCGCGATGTGGACGCACGCGGCTTGGCGAGATCGGCTGCCGGTCGCGGGGGAGCGGTTGCGGTCGTATGCGCAGTGGTGCGATGCGGTGGAGGGGAACACCACGTTCTACGCGACACCGCAGCGGCGGACCGTGCAGATGTGGGCTGAGCAGACCCCGCCGGAGTTCCGGTTCGTCGTCAAACTGCCCAAGCCGATTACGCATGAGCGCAGGCTGAATGGCGCCGAGGCAGAGCTCGGCGCGTTTCTGACGGCGGTCGAGCCGCTCGGGCCACGCATCCATGCGCTGTGGGTCCAGTTGCCCGGCTCCTTCGGGCCGAACGATCTCGGGGCGCTGGCGGGATTTCTGCGCCAGCTGCCGAGCTCGTACCGCGCTGCCGTCGAGGTCCGGCATCCCGCCTTCTTCGAGGACGAGCGGGCCGCGCAACAGTTGGAACGAGTGCTCGCCCGGGTAGACGCCGAGTGGATACCTTTCGACACCACAGTACTTTTCGACGGACCCTCGACCAGCGCGGCCGAGCACGAGGCACGGTCGAAGAAGCCACGGCTGCCGCGTCGGACGCGGGCCCTCACCGAATTCCCGATCGTTCGGTACCACGGTCGGGACGCGGCGGAGCGCACGATCGCGGGCTGGCAGCCGTGGCTCGACGTGGTCGCCGGATGGCTGCACGAGGGTCGCGCGCCCACGGTATTCATTCATACTCCGGACAACGCAAGCTCTTTGGACCTCGCGCGCCGCTTCCACGACGAGGTGCGTGCACTGGTTCCAGAACTGGAGGAGCTCCCCGACCCGCATCCGACCGAGC
>JAOPZM010000097.1 GCA_025964115.1 Solirubrobacterales bacterium | reverse complement strand
GCATCGGCCGCGTTCTCAAGCTATCTCGCGAACTTCAAGAGCTTCAACGTGACCTACGGCTCGTTCGCGGCGGCGATCATCCTGCTCGTCTGGCTCTGGCTCACCAACGTCGCCCTGTTGTTCGGTGCGGAGGTCAACGCGGAGCTCGAGCGCGCGAAGGGGTCTCCGACGGGGCCCGCGGCCGGTTTTCCTGCAGCGGTCCGCCGGCGCGCTAGCCTGGAGTGATGCTCACACGAGCAGATCGCGCGATTGAGCGTCGCCGCGAGAAGATGGAGGAGGTCCAGCGGCAGGTCAAGGATGGCTCGCTCAGGATCCGCGAGATGACGCGCGATGAGCGCCGACGCTATCCGGCCGTGCCGCCGAAGGCGCGACGCGGGTGACGCCCTTCTTCGTCGCCGGGATCGAATCGGAGGGAGCGCGCGCCGAGGACGCCTACACGGAGCTGCGCGAGCGCTCGCAGCTCGACGCCGGATGCCCTGCGCGGCCACGGCGGATCTTCAAGCTCAGCTGCCGCTTCGACGGGCACGACCGCGAGATCGAGGTCGGCAGGCCGCTCAGCAAGGGCGGCGATGTCGTGGTCGCAATCCTTGACCACGGCCGTTTCGAGCCGTTCCGGGTACACATCGACGACGCCGGCAGGCAACCTCCCGCGCGGGTCAGCCATCCCGTCTACTCGGTCACGGAGTTCTCGTGAGCGCAGAGGACTCGACCCGCGATGCCGAGATCCACGCCCTCGTGAAGCGCCTCGCGCGCCCCCACTCCTCCGGAGGGGAAGTTGTCGAGCGAGCAGCCCTGCTCGCGTCGGGAAGCGACTTCGGCGCCGTGATGGCGTGGATCACCGACCATGCGGGAGTGGCCGAGACGATGGGCTCCGAACCGGCCCGACGAGGTCTGCACGGCCCGCTCCTCGGTCTGTCTGGCGGCGCCGACACGCGGACGCCGCGGCGCTTCATCCTTCCGGCTGGCACCCTGACCTGAGCGTCCGTCAGGGCGGCTAGTGCTAGTCGGTGTCTGGCCCGGCCGACTCGGCGGTCGCGACGTTCAGCGAGTCCTCGGGAGGATGAGACGCCATCTGCTTGCGCGCGTCCTTCTTGGCCTGCTTGTCCAGCCGGCGCTCGCGTAGCCTGCTTTCGCGGGTGAGCTTTGCCATCGTGGTCTTCTTCTTGCCGCTTGAAGCCATGTCTGTCCGTCCCTTGTCGTCGAGTTCCGAGTGCGTCCTCGCTGGGTGATGCCGGTGCGATCGATGAATCCGAAGCCTGGTCGTCGTGAACCGCTTGACGGTCGCCGTGGCCTCTCTGTGCCGCTCCGGGTATGTGGCTGGGAGACGCGGAGGGTGCGACGAGGCAACGACCTCGGAAACGCCCGAACTGCGTTGGTTCGATCGGACGCTCGACCGCTATGACTCTAGCGCCTCGCTGCCGGGGTCGGCCGCGGCGCGCGTCGAGGATCGCGTCCGGAACGCGTGAGCTCAGCCGCCGTCAGCAGGTCCTACACAGCTGTCCAAAGTCAACCCGAAGCCGCCTGGCCAGCGGGCCGTTGTGCCTTCGAGCCGCGGCTGGCATGCTTGATACATGCCGGAGGACCCCAGGATCATCGGAGGGCCTACTCCGATCCAGGCTCCGCGTGCCGGCGATATCTACCGCTGGAAGGTCCAGCACGGCCGCGTCGAAAAGCACGTGTACGTGCAGATCGCTGACTCGTTGAGAGCGGAGATGTGTGAGGAGCCGCTCCGCTCGGGAATCGAGTCGAGGGGCGAGTCGGTGCTTCGCAAGCTGCTCGAGCGCGGAAACGTGCCGACACGGATCAAGATCACCTCTGCCGGCATCACCGAGGTCGGCGTGGATCGCCGTTCGCGTCCCTGCCGGATGTAAGATCGGTCTAACAGGCGAGTGCCGGAAACCCCTGCTGACACGGGGGTTTCCGCGTTTTGGGCATGCCTCTGCAATCGCCCAACACGAAGCGCACGGCGAGCTCCTGGTCGAGCTCGACGTGGCTCGCAGCGCCCCTCGGCCGCGCCGCGCCGCGCCGCGCTCGGCCGTGACACCATCTTCCAACGATGCACGATCGGACGGAAGCGGGCGAACAGCCAGAGTCGGGCGCGGACGATCGCGCACGGCGCAGGGCGCGCATCGCGGCGGGCGTGCGCGCGATCCCGGAAGGGTTCGTACGGACGTACGGCGACATCGACGCCGCCGCGCCGCGGCTGGTCGGCCATGTCCTTGCGACCACGCATGATCTTCCGTGGCAGCGCGTCGTGCGCGCGGACGGCGGCATCCCGCAGGGGAGCCCACAGCGTGAGCTGCTCTTGAGGGAGGGCGTGCCGATGCGCGGCGACCGGGTCGACCTCCGTCGCGCGCGCCTTCCGACAGAGCTCTCATAGCAACGCCCCCGGGGTGCCGTGGGCGCGGCGAGCGGTTGCGCTGCGGGCAAGGGACGCGGTCCCGACCGGCGACGTTGCCGCCGCCGGAAGCGGGGTATGGTACGAGCGGGATGGGGTGCGCAGGGGGGCGCTCCATGGAGACTCGGAGGCGCATGCGCCTGGCGCTGCGCAGTTGGGAGGGGACTTATGCAGTCATGGAAATCGCCGCGGGCAATCGTGGTCGCGGTGCTCGGCGGAGCCCTGCTGACCGTTGCAGGGTCGGCTCTCGCCGCCGGCGGCAAAGGGCCGACCAAGGCGACGATCCTCGCGACGGGGAGTGAAAGGATGAAGGCGAACGCCTACTACCGGAACACCTTCCACTTCCAGGCGGGCACCGTGACGATCCGCTCCGGCGGGACGGTGACCCTCGCGAACACGACAAAGGACGCACACACCCTTTCACTGGTCAAGCAGTCACAGGTCCCGCGCACGCTCAAGCAGTTGGAAAACTGCAACGCCTGCGGCGAAATCGCCAAATCGCACGGCATAAACACCGAAGGGCCCCCGACCGGTCCCCCGCCGATCCGTCTGGTCAACGTTGGAGCTCCCGGGTTTGACGCGCCGGGCGACTCGGTCATCCTTCCCCCAAAGGGCCGGGGTGGCCCTGTCACCTTCAAGGTCAGCGCTCACGCGGGCACGATCCTGAATTTCATCTGCATCATCCATCCGTGGATGTCGGGACGGTTCCTGGTCAGGTAGGCAAATTGGCGGCGGCGTCGGT
>JAOPZM010000089.1 GCA_025964115.1 Solirubrobacterales bacterium | reverse complement strand
TCCCTCTTTCGGCCCCGGTCTTATCAAACAGACGGTAGGTAGACTATAAGGGCTAGGCGCTGTCTGTCAATGGTCCTGCCGTCTACCCGCTCCCGTCGACCCACGCGTCGAGGAAGTCGGCCTCGAGCCAGCGCGTCGTCACGGGTTCCTGGGCGAAGGAGGGGTCGGCGACGACGTCTCGGAGCAGCGGGACGGTGCTGTGCACGCCCTCGATGCGGAAGCGGTCCAGGCCGCGGCGCATCAGCTCAAGAGCCGCGGGCCGGTCGGGCGCCCACGCGATCACCTTGGCGAGGAGCGAGTCGTAGTAGGGCGTGATGACCTCGCCGGGCCTGCAGTGCGTGTCGACGCGGATGTTCGAGGCGACGGGGGGAACCCAGCGCGCGAGCGTGCCCGGCGAGGGCAGGAAGCCGCTGCGCGCGTCCTCCGCGTTGACCCGGCACTCGACGGCATGGCCGCTGACGGCCACATCGGCCTGCGTGACCGAGAGCGGCTCGCCGGCGGCGATCCGAAGCTGCTCGCGCACGATGTCAAGCCCGGTGACCATCTCGGTCACCGGGTGCTCGACCTGAACGCGCGCGTTGACCTCGAGGAACACGAAGTCGCCGCGGTCGAGATCCACCAGGAACTCGACCGTGCCGGCGCCGAGGTAGTCGAGCTCGCGCCCCAGGAGCACGGCCGAGTCGCGAATGCTCTGCACCGTTGCGGGCTCCAGACCCGCCGCCGGCGCCTCCTCGATGAGCTTCTGGTACCGGCGCTGGCAGGAGCAGTCTCGCTCGCCGAGGTGGACGACGTTGCCCAGCGAGTCGGCGAGGATCTGGACCTCGACGTGGCGGGCCCGGGCGACGTAGCGCTCCAGGTACAGGCGCCCGTCTCCGAACGCCTGCAGCGCCTCGGCTCGCGCTGTGTCGAAGCGCGCTGCCAGCTCCTCCGGCGTCGTGAGCACGGCCATGCCGCGACCGCCGCCGCCGGCCGATGCCTTGAGCATCAGCGGATATCCGATCTCCTCCGCCGCGGCCTGCGCTGCCTGCGCGTCCTCGAGGAGAGGGGACCCTGTGCCGATCGGTATCCCGACCGCAGCCGCGACCTCGCGCGCCCCCATCTTGTCACCCGCGCGACGCATCACCGAGGCGGGCGGGCCGACGAAGACAATGCCCTCCTGCTCGCATCCATCGGCGAGCTCGGGGCGCTCGGACAGGAAGCCGTATCCGGGATGCAGCGCGTCGCAGCCGCTCGCCTTGGCGGCCGCGAGCATCCGGTCGATCGACAGATAGCTCTCGGCCGCCGCCGGGGGCCCGACCACGACGACCTCGTCGGCGGCGGAGGCCGCGAGCGAATCGCGGTCTGCGGCCGACACCGCCGCGACGCTCTCGAGGCCCTCGTCGAAGCAAGCGCGAACGATGCGCACGGCTATCTCCCCGCGGTTCGCGATCAGCACGCGACGCACAGGCTCAGGCTGATGTGGGAGCGATGCTGAACAGGGGCGTGCCGAACTCGACCTGTTCACCGTTCTCGGTGTGGATCGTCGTGACGACGCCGGCCACGTCGGCCGTGACCTGCTGCATCAGCTTCATGATCTCGACGATGCACAGCGCCTGGCCCGGCTGCACCTCGGCGCCCTGCTCCACGAACGGCGGCGCGCCCGGTTCCGGCGCTCTCCAGAAGACCCCCACGCTCGGAGAGCTGATGAGATGGCCGTTGAGTTGCGGGTCCGGCGCCGGCACGGTCGCAGGGGAGACCGCGCTGGCTGCGGGCGCCGGCGCTGGAGCCGTCTCAGGCGGCTGCGGTGGGCTCCCGTCGTCGCGAGGCGCTTCACCTGCTGCGCCCTTGGAGACCGAGAGCGTGACGTCGCCGACGCTCACCTCGGCCTCATCCCAGCCCGAGTCCTCGAGGATGGCCAGAATCTCCTTGATCTCCTTGCTGCTCAGCGACATAGGTACGCACTCCCGGTTGCCTGGCGAGAATATACTCTACCTATCGTTTGGTTGTTAGTGATTTTTTGTTCCTCTACGGCGTTGACAGTGACAGATGAGCAAGCCATCGGAAAGCCCCGAACCGAAGGAGCGAGATGAACGACTGGGCCGGCCGCTTCCATGATCTGAGCACGTCCCTCTCCGCCGTGGGGAGGACGCGCGCCTACGATCTCGCGGTGCCGCTGGTGGCGGGAATGTCGCGCCACCCGGCGCATCCGCCCTACTCCTTCGTGCTCACCAAGCGCCATGGAGATCACCCGTACCCCGGCGGCATCAGCGCGATCTCCGAGCTCATCAGCATGGGCGCCCATGTCGGCACGCATATCGACGCCCTCGGGCACATCGCCTACTGCGGCGAGGTCCACGGCGGCCACGCGATCGACGCGGCCCACACCCACGCCGGAGGCCTCGAGATCGGCTCTGCAGAGGAGATCCCGCCGCTGCTCGGCCCGGGGCACCTCGTGGACGCGGTGGCGCTCTTCGGCCGCGAGCTCACGCCCGCGGACGGGATCGGAGCGAGCGAGCTCGCCGCCTGGTTCTCAGAGCACGCTCCCCCGGAGCCGGGATCGACGGTGCTGATCCGCACCGGCTGGATGCGCTTCTGGGAGGACGTGAACAGCTACATCGGGATGGAGACGGGCCTGCCGGGCCTGACGCGCGATGGCGCGGAGTGGCTCAGCGAGCGAGGGATCGTGGCGGCCGGCAGCGACACCATGAACCTCGAGCACAAACCGGCTGGCGTGGTCTCGCTTCAGGTCCACGTCCACTTCCTGTTCGAGAGGGGCATCTACATCATGGAGTCGATGAACCTCGAGGTGCTCGCCGAGGATGGCGTCACCGACTTCACGTTCGTCGCCACGCCACTGCGCATCAGGGGCGGCACCGGCTCGCCGCTGCGTCCGCTCGCCGTGGTCGACCGCGCCGCGGCCTAGCGACTCCGGCCAGCTCGCATGGATGCCGCGCGCGTGCGCCTCGGCTCAGCCCAGGTGGTCGAGCTTGCCTGGCACGAAGGGCGCGTCATAGCCGGAGAAGAGGTGGGCGATGCGCCAGACCCCATCCTCCCGCTCGAGGTTGAAGCGGTAGAAGCCCGTGGTCTCCAGGGCCACCTGCCCGGCTCTCGCGGCGGTCAGGACCTGGTAGGCCTGGGCCAGCGCCGTCGTCTCGGTCTGCTCCTCGATGACCGTGTTGACGATCATGTGCCGGCGCTGATCGCGCTGGGTCGCCCAGAACCCCGACATCCACTCGACGATCGCCTCGCGACCGACGAAGGGGCCGAGCGCCTCGCCGCCCATCATGCTCCCCTCCCAGACGCCGTCCTCGGTGAAGCAGTCGCTCAGGAGCTCGGCGCGACGCTCGTCGAAGCTCCAGCCGTAGCGTGAGATGCGTTCGGCGATCAGCGAGCGCTCGACGGCGATCGAGTCCTCCGCCGGCCGCGTCGGAAGCCGCATCGCGAGGTGGCCCGTGCTGTGGCCCCACCCGGGGACGGGAACGTCGCTCTCGACATCGCCCATTCTCTGCCTCCTTCTCGTGGAAAGATCGCGCCGGCGCGTCCGCAGCGGTCGTTGACAGCCGAGCGCCGCGAGCCTAGTGTACCGGGCATCTACCAATCGTTTGTTCTGATGAGGAGCGCAGATGCCTGACGCAGCCAAGGCCCCCGTCCCACCGGCGGCCGACACGGAGCTCGCGCGGAGCTCGCCGTGGAGCCCGCCGGACATCGTCGCCGAGGCGGTCTCCGGCGACGAGCGGCTGTGGGTCCCGATGGGTGAGGGCTTCTGGGTCCGCCCGCTGATGTTCGACACCCTCAACGGCGCCTGGGTGAACGTCATGCGAACCGCGACCTCTGGCGTGATCTCCCGCCACCGGCACCCATCTCCGGTTCATGGCTATGTGATCGACGGTAGGTGGCACTACCTGGAGCACGACTGGGTTGCCGAGCCGGGCTCCTACGTCTTCGAGCCCGCGGGCGACACGCACACGCTCGTGATCGACGATCCCGCCGTGAGCCACACCCTCTTCTGGATATCCGGCGCGATGGTCAACGTCGACGACGAGGGCCGCCAGCTCGGCTACGCCGACGTCTTCACGCGGATCGAGGAGGCCAGGCGCCACTTCGAGAGCGTGGGGCTCGGCGCGGACTACGTAAAGCAGCTGATCCGCTGAATCGCCGCGCCTAGGCTTCTCCGGCCTGGAAGCGCCGGATCGCCTCCTTGAGGCCGTTCTCTCGCACGAGCGCCTGAAAGCCGCGCACGGCCTCGGTCTCGTGGACCACCGTGTTGGTCTCCGCACCCATCATCGCCATCGTGCGGAACCCCTGGAGCTCCATCGCCCGGTTGTTCGAGAGCTTCTTCATCCGCAGCATGCTCGATGGCGTCATGGCAATGCGCCCGGCGAGCTCTGCGACCGACTGCTGCAGCTCGCCGGCGGGAACGGAGTAGTTGGCCCATCCCCACTCGACTGCGGTCGCGCCGGAGATCTGCTCACCCGCGACGAAGGACATCTGCTTCGCGCGCTTTGGCCCGACGAGGAACGCCCACATGGGCGAGATGAACCCTCCTCCCAGGGGCAGGGCGGGGGAGGCGGCGATCACGGCGTCCTCCGCCACCACCGTGAGGTCGCAGAAGACGCACATCTGCGTGGCGCCCGCCATGCAGTAGCCGTGCACGGCGGCGATCACCGGCTTCGGGTGATCCCAGATGCGCAGCCAGCGTTCGGCATGCTCGGCCTGCCGGTCGCGCAGCTCGACCGCGTCGAAGCCCGGGGCGATCTCTTCGGCATCGCTCGAGACGTCGAACCCCGCCGAGAACGCGCGGCCGGCCCCCCGCAGGACGAGCACGCGCGACTCCGACTTGCGCTCGGCCTCGAGAGCCTGGTCCAGCTCGTCGAGCAGAAGGTCGCTGAAGGCGTTCAGCCGCTGCGGGCGGTTGAACGTGATCCACGTGACGAGCCCCTCCTTCGCCACCTCGATGTCCTGATAGGAGCTCACGTTCCGGACCGGCCCCCGCCGCTGCGGGGCTTGCGGCGGCCCTCGCTGTGACAGACCATGCCGACGATCATGTCCGCCCAGACCTCGGCGATGTGCTCAGGGGCGTCGGGACCGCCGCGTTTGTACCAGCTGGGAAGCACGTTGATCGCCGAGAGCACGAAGAAGGCGGCATAGCGGCTGTTCAGATCGGGATCGGCCTCGCCCTCGCGCACGACGGCATCGATCAGGTCGGTGACGTAGAGCTCGTAGCGGTGGCGCTGGTCCATGATCCGCTCGAGCCGCTCGCCCGTGAGATGCCTCCACTCGTTGAAATAGAGGCTCGAGCGCTCCACGTTCTCCAGGTACCAGAGCGACCACGTGCGCGCGAAGGTCCGCAGCCGTTCGACGGCGGTGATCTCGAGTGCGGCGATCTCCTGCATGATCGTGTGGGACTGCTCGTCGGACTCGGCGAAGATGCGGGCGAGCAGATCTTCCTTGGTGTCGATGTAGTGGTAGAGGCTGCCCTTGAGCACCCCGACGCTGTCGGCGACGTCCTGGATCGAGGCCGTCGCGTAGCCCTTGCGATGGAAGACGTCGATCGCTGCAAGCAGTACCTCGTCCTCTCGGTTTCGCCTCACACGGGGCGCATCCGCGGCATGCGCCTTGGTGCCCGCCATCAGCAGCCTCTGAATAGAGGCTTGCGCCGCTCGGCGAACGCCGCGATGCCCTCGCGATGGTCTTCGCTAGACATCGCGACGGCCTGCCCGAACGCCTCGAGCTCCGCCATCTCCTCGATCGTGTGCATGGACGACTCGTTGAGCAGGCGCTTCGCCGCGCCGAGGGCGATCGTCGCGCCCGAGCCGAGCTCGTTCGCCAGCTCGAGCGCCGCAGGCAGCAGCTCCTCGTCTGGGAGCACCCGGCTCACGAGTCCGAGCTCGAGTGCCTCCGCGGCGCTCAGGCGCCGGCCGGTGAACATCAGCTCCTTAGCGCGGCTCAATCCCACGAGACGGGGGAGGAAGTAGGACGCGCCACCGTCGGGCGCAAGGCCCACGCGCGTGAACGCCATCGACATGATCGCGCTCTCGGCCGCGTAGACGATGTCGCAGGCGAGCGCGAGGCTCAGACCGAGTCCGTGCGCGTGGCCATTGACCGCCGCGACGACGGGCTTCTCCAGGCGGGCCAGCGGGATGACCGTGTCGCGCAGCAGCTTCGCCATCCGCTTGCGCGTCACCTCGGGCCCGCGATCTGGGTCCATCTGCTTGATGTCTCCGCCGGTCGAGAAGGCGCGGCCGGCGCCCGTCAGGAGCACCGCGCGGACGTCGCTGCGATCCACGAGGATGCGCCACACCTCGGCCAGCTCTTCCTTGAGCCGCATGTTGAGGGCGTTGAGCGCATCGGGCCGGTTCATGACGACGGTTGCGACGCCGCCCTCGATGCTCAGCCCGACCGTCTCGTAGTCCACCGTCGGCGTGCTCATCAGTCGTCGAAGACCGGTTCGAAGTAGACGATGTCCTCGAGCGTGCCGACGGGCTCGCCGTCCTTCCACACCGCGCGCACCGCCGTGCCCGGATGCAGCCGCTCCATCGCCTCCTCGACCTCGATGCCACCGACGGTGTGGATCAGCCGCGTCGCCGCTCCGTCGAGCACGATCTCGGCGTAGATGTACGGTGGCTCCCTGACCTGGCCGACGAACTCGAGGTGGATGATCGAGAAGGCCTTGATCACGCCCGTGTCGGCGACGTCGACCCACTCGGCCGTCCGCACGAAGCACGTGTCGCAGTACTCGCGCGGCGGGACGAGCACGCACTCGCAGCGGGGACAGCGCACGCCCTGGATCCTCCGGCTCGTCGCGATCTCGTCGAACAGCCGGCCGTAGTACGGGCCATAGGCATGCTGATAGTCGAGCCGCAGCCGGTAGGGCTGTTCGATCACGGGATCGGAGGGATCGCTCAGCGGCCGGACCTCCTCCGACGCCGCCGGAGCGTCATCCGCGGCGAAGCCGACGATGTCGAGGACGCTGCCCTGCGCCTCCTCGGCCCAGCGGGCAGCCACACGCTGGCCGACCTGCAGGTCCGCGAGCCCGGCGTCGAGGATCCGGTGGACGAGGTCGGTGGAGGCGCCATCCAAACGGATCAGCCCGAGGACGCCGGCCGCCGTCTCCGTGAAGCCGCTCAAGCTGCCCGCCGAGGCGACCACCACGAGCTCCTCGGCTGCCGTGCCGCATTCCGCGCAGAAGTCCTGTGCCGGAACCAGGACCCGGGCGCAGCTGGGACAGCGCGAGCCGACGATCCGCCGGCTGGCGAGCTCGGCGAGGAAGACGGAGGCCGCTCGGCCGGTCGTGAGCTTGTAGGGGAGCTCGATGCGCCCGGCGAAAGCCGGGTGCTCGCTGGGCGTCGTTCCGAGCCCCTCGCTGCGCATCTCCATCGACGCGCTCGTTGTCCTATCCATGCTCATCGCCTCCTAGTTGCGGTCCGCTCCGACGACCGCGACGCCACGCAGGTTGGCCCAGCCGCCGCCCGCCTGGACCAGCGCCGTGCGGGCTCCGGGAACCTGTCGCTCTCCGGCCTTGTCGGTCACCTGCAGCGCCGCCTCGGCCAGACGTATCAGCGCGGTCGCTCCGATCGGGTTGGCGCCCATACAGCCGCCGGAGGGGTTACAGGGGATGTCGCCCTCCATCTCGGTGGCGCCGGAGGCGATCAGGTCGGCGGCCTCGCCCGAACGGCAGAGGCCGAGGCCCTCGTAGTAGCTGAGCTCGAAGTTCGTGTAGGGCTCCTGCAGCTCGGCCACGTCGAACTGCCGCCGCGGGTTGACGATCCCCGCGCGCTTGTAGACACGCTGGGCGGCGAGCTGCAGCGGCACGGATTGGAGCATGAAGCGGTTGGCCGCGTTGTCGGCCTCGCCGTAGTAGGCCATGCCGCGGATCCATGCCGGCGTCGAGGTGATCGACGGGACGGCATCCTCCGACGCGAGGATCACAGCGCATGCGCCGTCGGAGATCGGCGGCACGTCGAGCAGCTTGATCGGCCACGCGAGGGGGCGCGAGGCGAGCACGTCCTCGACGGTGACCTCCTTCTTCACGTGCGCGTACGGGTTGCGCATCGCGTTGCGGTGGTTCTTGACGCTGACCAGCGCAGCCGCCTCCTCGGTGTGGCCGAGCGCGTCGATGCGGGCGCGCCAGTAGGCCGCCGCGAAGCCCATGATGCCGACGGCGAATTCGCGCCCCCAGAAGGGGTCGTACAGCGTTGAGATCTGGTACTGGAGGGCGCCCTCCGAAAGCTTGTCGTAGGCGACGACGAGCACCCTCTCGACGAAGCCGCTGGACACCTGGTTCATGGCGGCGAGCGCGCCGGCCAGCCCGGTGCCGCCGCCGCTCGTTATCCGCACGACCGGTTTCATGTGGCCGCCGAGAGCGTCCACGAGCCACTTCTCCGGCTGGTTGACCGCGCCGAACAGAGCCGGGCCGCTCGCGACGACGACCGAGTCGATGTCGGCGAACGTCAGGCAGGCGTCCTCGAGCGCGGCATCGACGGCCTCGCGAACCAGTCCGGCCTGGCTGACGTCGGTGCGCCGGCGGGCGTGCTTGGTCTGTCCGGTTCCGACGATCGCGACATCCCGCATCCGCTCTAGACCTCCAGGGTGAAGACACAGTGGTTTTGCATGCCGACGCCCCCTGCCCCGTGGACGATCGCCGAGGACGCGCCCTCGGGTCCGTGCCCGACCCTGCCCGAGAGCTGCAGGGCGGCTTCGCTCAGGCGGACCAGTCCGGTGGCCATGATCGGGTCTGCCGGAAGCGAGCCACCCGAGGGGTTCAGGGCCACGTCGGATCCCTCGCTGTACAGGCGCGCGGCGCCGCCGGGGTCGGCCAGCCCGAGCGCCTCCAGCACCATCAGCTGGGTGGCCGCGGAGCTCGCGCTCAGCTCCGCCAGCGAGGCTCCTTCGGGCCCATCCATGCCGGCTCGCCTGTAGGCCGCCTCGGCGGCGGCGGCGCATGCCGGCAGCGAGTCCCGCTCGCGCATCGCGAAGGAGTGCTGGTCCATCGCCGTGCCGATCCCGGTGATCCATACGGGGTCGGTGCAGACCCTCTGAGCGACCCGCTTCGAGGCGAGCACCACCGCGACGGCGCCGTCGACCGGCCGCGAGAGCTCGAGCTCGTGCAGGGGAGCGGCCACGCGGCTGGACGCGCGCACGTCCCCGGCCGTCGGCGCGGTCTCGAGCTCGACCGCGGAGTTGGCCGCCGCCAGCGCCCAGTCATGGGCTACGACGTCGGCGAAGACCTCCTCGGAGAGCGAGTGCGAGGCAAGGTAGCTCTGGGCCTGGAAGCCGCAGGCGGCCGCGTGGTCGAAGCCCACCGGCCGCTGGTAGAAGGGCTCGCACTGTGTCGCGTAGAAGGCGGACACATCGGACTCCGAGGGCTTGGAGTAGGCGAGCACGAGCCCGACCTCGGCCGACCCCGAGCCGATCTTGGTGGCGCCGTAGAGGGCACCCCACAGACCGTCCTCCTCGACCCGGGACTCCTCCTTGTGATGGGCGCCCATCGCGCCGAGGAAGCCGCAGTTGGAGATGCTGCGCCCGTCGAGGATGTCGCTGCCGCAGTCGATGACGAAGTCGACGTCCTCGATCCGCAGCCCCGAGCCCTTCAGCGCGCCCACGACCGCCTCGGAGATCAGGTCCACGTGCTGCCGGTTCGACCAGGCGTCGCGAAGCTTCGTCTGCGCGCTTGCTACGACTGCCACCCTGTTGATCGCCCTCCCGAACACGGTTGCGAACCCTACCAGACAATCGTTTGGTAGGCAAAAAGCTCGAGCTGTCTCCGCGGGCCCACGTGGGCGCGATCAGCCCGGTCGCGCCGAGCTGCAGCGACCGGCCGCTCCCGTGCGAACCTCAGGTCCGCTGGCCGTCGAAGAGCCCGTGCCTGGCGCGCCCGCGCTCGCCGAGGCGCTCGAGTTTCCCCGGCCAGAACGGAGCATCGAAGCCGGCGAACAGGTGGACGATCTGCCAGTTGCCCTCCAGCCGGGCGAGGGACAGCCGGTAGAACCCCGTGGTCGAGATCGCAACCTCTCCGCGCCTCGCCGCCGTCAGCAGAAGGTAGGACAGCGTCCGCGCCTCGTCCTCGCTCTGCTCCTCGATGATCGTGTTAAGCAGGACGTGGCGCGGCTGGTGGCGCTGATGCGGCCAGAACTCCGTCAGCCAGTCGAGGATCCTCTCGCGACCCACCAGCGGCCCCACCCGCTGGGAGCCGGCCACCGTACCCTCCCAGACCGCCTCCTCGGCGAAGCATTCGCCGAGCAGATCGGCGCGACGCTCGTCGTAGCCCCAGCAGTAGCGCGACGGACGTTCGGCGATCAGGCAGCGCTCGATCGCTGGCGAGCGCTCCTGCGGAATCACGGGCGGGCGCATCGCGAGCGCGCCCGCTGTGTGCCCCCACGCCGGCGTCGGCCCGGGGTCCTCGGCGTCAGTCATCGGCGTCGTTCGCCACGCGCTCGGCATCGAGCCAGCGACGCCGCTCCGAGAGCGGCACGTCGAGATATGCGCGCATAGCGGTGGCGGCCTCGGGCGCCTGCTTGGAGCGGAAGGACCCCTCGAGCTCGAAGGCGAGCGCGGACTCGAGCGGTAGGTCCTCGGCACGATGGATCACCTGCTTGGCCATCGCGACGGCGACGCGCGGAAGCTCCGCAAGACGGCGCGCGAGCGTGAGCGCGCGCTCCTCGGCGTCGTCGGCCAGCTCGTGTACGAGACCCTGCGCGAGCGCCTCCTCGGGCGTCAGCACGCGCGCCCGGAGGATCAGGTCGAGCGCCCTGGGTGCGCCGAGAAGCCTTGTGAGCCGGGTCGTGCCGGAGCCGCCCGGGATGATCCCGAGCCGCACCTCGGGCAGGCCGTAGCGGTGATCCCCGCGCTGGCCGATGCGCAGGTCGCTCGCGAGGGCGAGCTCGAAGCCGAATCCCATGGCATCGCCGCCGAGCGCGGCAATCGCCGGCTGGGGCAGCGTCGTCAGGCGCCTCAGCACGCCCTGCACGCGCCTCGAGCGAGTCGGGGCGTCGATGAGCGGGTCGGGCGCCACCTGGCTGCGCAGTATCGCCTCCACGTCGAAGTGCGTGATGAAGCGGCCGTCACGGCCGCTGAGCACGACCGCGCCGACGTCCTCGGCGCGCGACCACGCGTCGAGCTTCTCCTCGAGCTCGTCGACGGCCGCGTCGGTGAAGTAGCTCATCGGCGGATTGTCGTAGCGGGCCACGGCCACGTCCCCGATGCGCTCCTCAGTCCACACGAAGCTCGGTCTCCCGAAGCTGGGCCGAGGTGTCGAGCGCCAGCCAGTCGTCGGAGCGCCCGTGGTGATAGGGCAGGAACTCCTCGGCTTCGACGCTGGCGATCGCCTCGCATCGCCCGGCGATGTCCTGCTCGGAGTAGGTGGCGCCCACCACCGAGACGACCTCGAGCTCCTCGAGCGGGTCGTGGACCGTGCCCCGCAGCTCCACCGTCCCCGCTCCCTCTTCGCGCAGCCTCACCGTCTCGGTGAACGTGGCGCGCGTCAGGACCGCGGGGCCGTCGAGACCGACGCCGTCGGGCGCGGTCCGCGAGCGGTAGTTGAAGGCGATCCGTGTCTGCTCGGCGGGCTCCGGCGTGCGCGTCATCACGCCACGCAGGGCGACCAGCCGCGTGCCGTTGCGCTTCAACGACGCGATGCGACACTCATCGCGTCGCTCCAGCCGCACGGTCGCGAGCTTCTTCGGCTCGCCGAACACCTCACGCCCGAACACGAGCGGAGGCTCGCGGTCCATCCACATCGCGAGCGCATAGCCGCCGGGCACGCCGGCGTAGGAGGCGGAGAGGTAGATGCTCCCGCCGGCGAAGTCGCCGAAGCCGTTGCTGTGCCACTCGCCGATGGTGACGGCTACGAGCGGCTCCGCCGCGGGCTCCAGCGGCGGTGGCAGCAGCCGCGCGAGGAGCACCGGGTCGGTTAGGAACTCGACCTTCAGCTGACGTCCCCCGACGAATCGCGGTTCGCCGAGGATGCGTCCGATGCGCTCGAGCTCCTCTGCCGTTCTGACGAAGCCCATGGACCGTGACCTAGCGCTCGTCGCCGTCGTCGTCGTCGATCTGCACCAGCACCTTGCCCACGTTGATGCCGGAGAACAGGTCGATCAGCGCTCGCGGTGCCTGCTCGAGCCCCGCATAGCGATGCTCGGCGTAGACGATGCGTCCGCCGGCCAGCCAGCCGCGCATCTCATCGCGGAAGTCGAGCATGCGGTGGGCGTACATGCGAGCGAGGAAGCCGCGCAGCGTCAAGCCCCTCGCCACCGCGTTGAACAGGTTTCTCGGCCCGGGCGCGCGGTCCTCGCCGTTGTACGTGGAGATCGCCCCGCAGAGGGCCACGCGCCCGTGCAGGCGCATGAGCTCGAGCGCAGCTTCCAGCTGCTCGCCGCCGACGTTGTCGAAGTAGACGTCTATCCCGTCGGGAGCGCAGGCCGCCAGCTGCTCGACGGCCGGGCCGTCGCGGTAACAGAACGCCGCGTCCGCGCCGAGCACTTCGCGGATGTAGGAGACCTTCTCGCTCGAGCCGGCGCTCGCTATCACCCTGTGGCCTCGCAGCTTCGCGATCTGAATGGCGAGGCCCCCGACGGCACCGGCGCCGGCCGAGACGAACACCACGTCGTCTGGCCGCAGCTCGGCGACGTCGAGCAGGCCGACGTAGGCGGTGAGGCCGACCCAGCTGAGCGTTCCCAGGTATTCCCGGGGCGGCACGTCGTCCTCGGGCGGGAGGAGCTCGGGGGCGGCGCGCGATCCGCCGTCGACCCCGAGGAGCGCGTAGTCGCGCCATCCGAGCTGGTGCAGCACACTGTCGCCCACCGAAAACCCTGGCGCGCGCGATTCGACGACTTCACCGACGGCCCAGCCCTCGAGCGCGCCTCCGAGCTCGAAGGCGGGCAGGTACTGGGATGTGTCCTCTTGCATCCGCAGGCGCGCAGACGGGTCGACCGACATCCACGTGTTACGGACGAGCAGCTGCCCCTCGCCGGCGGCCGGCACCGGAGCCTCGACGAGCTCGAAGTCGGACTCGCCGGGCACGTTCCGCGGACGCGAGATCAGGCGCCACTCGCGTGCCTGAGAGGGCGTCGAGGAGGGCACCTTACCCCTCGAGCTCAGACCTGCTCGAAATGCAGCTTAGGGAGCTCGCAGCTCGGGTTGTCGAGGGCGAGCACCGAAAGCGCCCGGCCGAAGCCCAGGTAGATGACGCCGGTGAGAATCACGAGCTCCAGGATCTGGGCGTCATCGAAATGCTCTCTGAGCTCGGCGAAGTCCGCATCGTCGATCGTGTAGTGATCGACCGCCAGCTTTTCCGCGAAGTCCAGCGCGGCACGCTCTTCGGCGGAGAACTCGTGCGCGCGCTCGGTGTCCACTCCCAGCGCGTCCTCCTCCGCGACCACGTCCTCGGCCATGCGGGCCGACTTGCACGCCTTGCAGCCGCTGAACGTCGCCAAGCGCAGGCGGACGAGCTCCTTCAGGCGCACAGGGAGCCTCGTCGGCTGCGTGCCGTCGTTCGAATGCCACGGGAAGTACCAGGAGATGAACGACTCGAGGAGCTCCGGTGCCGGAGCGAACGCCTGGGCGATCGTCGGCAGCAGCGGCGTGTTGGCGCCCGAGTCCTCGTACAGCGTGCGCAGGAAGCCGTCCAGCTGCTCAGGCTCGGCGAGTGGTATGCGAGTCATATCGTCCTTTCCGGAGAGGACGGCGCGGCCTTCAGGCAGACGCCGCGTAGGGTTCGGCAACGCCAACGCGGCTCGCCGCGACCATGTCGCTGCCGCTCAGCGTGATGT
Organism: Solirubrobacterales bacterium; assembly: GCA_025964115.1. Classification (GTDB taxonomy): domain Bacteria; phylum Actinomycetota; class Thermoleophilia; order Solirubrobacterales; family Solirubrobacteraceae; genus Palsa-744. The sequence continues at coordinate 1,632 of JAOPZM010000089.1, read as the reverse complement.
CCACCGCCAGCGATGTCGCGCACGCGGGGCAGAAGTGCTCGCGGATGACCACGGGCTGGCCTTCAACCCGCGGCCGGACCCGCAGGCGCAGCTCGTCGAAGCGCTTGGAGACCTCCTGCTCGGTGCTCACCGCACGCTCGCGCCAGTTCTCCTCCTGAGCGCCCAGGTCCTCGTCGCACAGGCCGCAGCGCCAGCGACCCTCGCTGACGTGCAGGGGGGCGAACGGCGAAGCGTCCTCGCGGGGCTCGCCGGTGGGAGCATGTCCGAGCCGCGCCTCGCGGATGCTCGCTCGCTGACGCAGCGTGCCCTCGCCGTCGAGCTCGCCGTTCGCGGTGAGCACGACGCCGTAGATCTCCTTCGCCGCCTCGGCGCTGACGTAGCCGCAGGCGATGTCCTCGCGGACAGACTCCGGCTCGCGCAGGAGCGGGTCGCCGACGCCGCCGCCGCCGCCGTGGATCACGTGGTAGACGTCGCCGCGGCTGAACACCAGCGATGCCGACTGCGACGGACCACCCTGGTGGGTTCCCTGCAGCGCCTCCTCGGTCGGGTAGACGCCCGTCTCGAGCAGCTCCACGATGTTCGTGTCGCGCAGCAACGTCCACCAGCCTGCTCCGCCCGGGTAACCACCGGCGCTGCCGTTGGGGGGAACGAATGCGGTGTTCGTGTATGCGCCGCCGGTCATCCGGTCGCAATGCAGGATCGCGAGGCAGGTCGACACGCCGAGCCCCCCGCGGTGCACGCCCGCGCCGCCGGTGTCGGCGGCCACCCGCCGCCAGAGGATCATCCCGGGCTGCGAGGTCTCCTCGATCTCGACGTCCGGCATGTCACAGCCGGCCATGCACTGGGCGCCGTAGACCTCCAACCCGTCGGAGACGGTCTGAGCCGGTCCTCCGGCGGACATGCCAACCGACATCGGGAACGCGACCGTCGGCTGGCCGCTGCGCCGGTCGATCCCGAAAGCGGTGAAGTACGTCTGGTTCTGAGCGGGAGCGCCCTCGACGCGCGCGGCGAGGATCGGGTCGTCGCTCAGGCTCGCGGCCTGCGAGAAGACGTCGACCAGCATGCGATTGATCCGCATCCCGGTTTGGATGTGGGACATCGAAACGGGTGCGGGCGCGCTCGAGTTGATGATCGTCCCGGACGGGCCGAGATCGAAATGGACGGGCCTCCAGATCCCGGCATTGACGGGGATGTCGTAGAGGAGCTGGGCGAGCATGGTGGTCCATGACTGGCCGATGACCGCGGGCGCTGCCCCGTTGATGAACGCTTCCGTCTGCGGCCCGCCGCGGTACTGGATCGTCATCTCGTCGCCTTCGACGAGCAGCCGGGTGTGAACCTCGTGCAGTTCCTCGACTCCGCGCGCGTCGAACTCGACCCAGTCGGCGCTCTCGTAGGTGCCGTCCGGCAGCGCGGAGATGAGCCTGCGCACCGCCTGCTCGGACAGTCGCTTGCTCTCGGCATTGAGCTCCTCGAAGCGCTCCGAGCCGATCTGCTCGACCATCGCCGTCATCCGGCGCTGACCGGCGTTGTTGGCGGCGATCATGCTGCGAATGTCGTTCAGGACGGTTCCCGCCATGCGGACGTTGGTCGCGAGGAACCGCTCCCATTGCGGGTCGATGCGGCCCCGTCGGG
>JAOPZM010000056.1 GCA_025964115.1 Solirubrobacterales bacterium | reverse complement strand
CGCCAGCCGTGGTGACCGAGCCTCTGCAGCATCACCACCTTGCCGGCCAGTCCGGGCCGCAGGGTTCCGGTGATCGCCGAAGGATGGCCCTCGAGAACGTTCAACTGCGCGCGGCGTACTCTCAGGCCGGTGTGGACCGGACGAGCGAACGTCGGCGGTGCTGCGGACACAATTCCCACCGGAGCAAGGGCAACGGCAGGCTGTGCGGGCGTCGCGGGGACGTACATCTGTGGTGCGAACCTCCTTGTAAGCGCCTACGGGGTTAGCTGTCGGGCTCACAGCCCGCTGAGCACGCGAACGGGACGCGTGTCAGCCGGGCGTTACGGCCACATCAACGGCCGATTCGCCCCATCCAGAGCGCTTTCACGCGCCCCGGCAGTGGGTCCCCCGTTCGCTCCCATCCACGGAAGCGACTCGGCGAGAGTCGAACAATTGTTCGATCCTAGAAGGAGTGAGCGGTGTCTATCTGTGACGCACGTCACACATCGTGCGTTGGGGAGAAAGTGCGTAACATCACAAACAAACGCGGTATTTGCGGCGTGCCCCGAAGAGTAACCAGGTCCCGTTCGCTCTCCGGCTGGACAGGTGTATGAGCGATCGCGGAGGTCGGCGAACCCGGACTGAGCGCTTCGGTTCCCTTCGAAGCGGAAGGATGATGGCGGTCGTCAAGGTGCTTGCCATCGTCTTCGCCGTCACCGCGATCGTGCCGCAAGCCCTTATCGCTGGGCGGCTGGCCGACCGGAAGGGACGACCGTTCTGGCTCTTGCTCTGGCCGCGAGAAAGGACGCGGGGCCGCTCCGGAGTTGCTTTGCGGAGGGTTGCCTGACCAGAGACGGCCCCGCTCATGGGATGGGTGCGGCGAACCTATCGCTCACGTGGCGCGAGACCCAGCGCTCTGGACGGATGACCTACCGGCGCGAGTGCCGGGCCGACGGTTTGCGGTCTGATCGTGAGCGATGGCGAGCGTGGACGAGCCCCGTGGTTCGTGCATCATCCGCCTCCCAGACCCAACAAGGAGGAGCTCGTCAGATGCCGCTTGACGCAAGCAAGATCGGGCAGGTAGTGGCAGAACAGATGGAGGCGCTGGAAGGGCGTTTCGGGGACGATTGCCAGATCGGCGACGTCTGCACGATCGTCGAGGTGCTGGGGCCGCACGGCTCGCAGGTGGCGGTGCGTCCGGGCAGCGACGTGCGTCCGCACGGGCTCATCGGACTCCTGCGCATGGCGGAGACGATGGCCCTGAGCGGCGTGCGTGGCGAGCCTGCCGAGGGCGACTGACGGCCCGCACGGCGCCTGTGCTCACGCGGCCCCGAGGGCGATCGTCTCGCAGTCGTTGACGCGGAGTCCCACAACAGGGAGAATCGACACGGATGGCCAACCCGGACCGCTTGACAGCGCTCGACACGACGTTTCTCCACCTGGAGGACCACTCGACGGCGCACATGCACGTCGCCAGCGTGATGGTCTTCGACGGCAAGGCCCCCAATCCCGACGAGCTCGTCGAGCATGTCGTGAACCGCCTGCATCTCGTGCCGCGCTACCGCCAGCGGCTCGCCTACGTGCCGTTCGACCAGGGCCGTCCCGTCTGGACCGACGACCCGCACTTCAACCCGCGCTACCACATCCGCCACACCGCTCTGCCGCGGCCCGCGGACGACGAGGCGCTGAAGCGGCTCGCCGGACGCCTGTTCTCACAGCGCCTCGACCGCTCCAAGCCGTTGTGGGAGATCTGGCTCGTGCAGAACATGTCCGGCGGGCGGTTCGCGCTGATCGCCAAGACGCACCACGCGCTCGTCGACGGAGTCTCCGGGGTGGACATCACCACGGTCCTGTTCGACGCGGCCCGGGACCCGGCGCCGATCCCCGGCCCCGCGTCTCCATGGCTCGCCAAGCCGCTCCCAGGGCGGGCCAAGCTCCTCGGGGAGGCGCTCGTGGAGCGCGCGACGATCCCCGGCGAGATGGCCCGTGGAGCCCGCAGGCTCGTGCGGGCGCCGCGCCGCGCCCTGTCCCAGATCAAGGATGGCCTGGTGAGCGTGGGTGCGACGACGCTGGCGGGGATCAACGCGCCGGCGCCGCCGACGCCGTTCAACGTCGACATCGGCCCGCACCGTCGCTACACGTTCCTCGACGCCGACCTCGCCGAGTTCAAGGCGATCAAGGACTCGCTCGGCGGGACGCTCAACGACGTCGTGCTCGCGTCGGTGACGCTGGCCCTCGGCCGCTACCTGCGCGACCGCGGCCATGCGACCGACGATCTCGTGCTGAAGGCGATGGTGCCCGTGTCGGTACGCGCGAAGTCCGAGCACGGCGCGCTGGGCAACAAGGTCGCCGCCATGTGGGCGCCGCTGCCTGTGGGCGTCGAGAACCCGGCGGAGGCCCTGCGACGGATCAGCACCGCGATGGAGGACCTCAAGAACTCCGGTCAGGCCGTCGGCGCCCAGGTGCTGACGAACCTCGCCGGCTTCGCGCCGCCCACGATCATGAGCCAGGCCGCTCGCCTGCAGGCGCGCCAGCCGTTCTTCAACCTCGTCGTGACGAACGTCCCCGGCCCCCAGTTCCCGCTCTATCTCCTCGGTCGACGCCTTCAGGTGCTGTTCCCGGTCGTCCCGCTCGCGCAGCGGCAGGCCCTCGGGATCGCGGTCATGAGCTACGACGGCCATCTCGGCTTCGGGCTGCTCGGCGACTACGACTCGCTCCCCGAACTGGAGCGGATCCGCGAGGATCTCAAATGGGCCATCGACTCGCTCGCGCACACCGCGGGGGTGCGCAAACGGCCCGCCAAGAAAGCAGCAGCCGCGCGCAAGTCCGCCCGGCGCCCCTCCGCGGACGGCTCGGCGACCGCCAAGCCCGCCAGCGCGAACTAGCGTCTCGCTTCGTGCGGCGCACGTCGGCGTCGCGGCGAGGCGAGTTCGCTGAGTCTCGGGTCGCGCCTCAGCCAACCTCCTGCGATGCGCCCCGCCCAACCGAGCGCCCGTCGCGCATACTGGAGGCGTGCAGCCCCTTCCACCACTTCATCCGGGAACTTGCTACTCCAGTGGTACCCCGGCCCGCGGGAACGCCCGCAAGCATTGGGCGGGACGGGCAAAGTGAGACTGGCGCTCTGCCAGATCAACACCACGGTCGGCGACATCTCGGGCAACGTCGAGCGCATGCGCCAAGGCCTGCTCGCGGCACGCGAGGCGGAGCCCGACCTGGTCCTCTTCCCCGAGCTCGCCCTCACCGGCTACCCGCCCGAGGACCTGCTGCTGCGCGAGCACTTCCTCGCCGACGCGCGAGCCGCCCTGGGCCGGCTCGCCGAGGAGACGCACGGGCTGGTAGCGGTCGTCGGCTTTCCCGAACGCGCCGAGGACGTCTACAACGCCGCGGCCGTGCTTGCCGACGGCAGGGTCCACGCCACCTACCGCAAGGTCTATCTGCCCAACTACGGGGTGTTCGACGAGCAGCGCTACTTCCAGTCGGGCTCCGAGGGTGCGGTGATCGATCTCGGCGGGCATCGTGTCGGGCTGACGGTCTGCGAGGACATCTGGGAGCCTGGGCCTCCGGCCAGCGACGAGGCGATCGCGGGAGCGACGCTGATCGTCAACATCTCCGCCTCGCCCTACCGTGAGGGCAAGGGCGCCGAACGTGAGCGCATGTTCGCCCAGCGCGCCCGCGACAACCTGGCGGCCGTGGCTTTCTGCGGGCTCGTCGGAGGCCAGGACGAGCTGATCTTCGACGGCCATTCGTTCGTCGTCGACCACACCGGTAAGACGATCGCCCGCGCCGCCCAGTTCGAGGAGGACCTGCTCGTATGCGACGTCGATCTGGAGGCTGCCGCGGCCGCGCGCCTGCGCGAGGCGGGCCATCGACCCGTCGCCCGGCGCTCGCCCGCGCAGGTGATCGTGCTGCCGGCGCTCGCGGCCAACACGCAGCTCGCGACGCCGCCGGCGCCCCTCGCCCCCTCGCTTGCCGCTCCGATCCAGCCGCCCGAGGCCGAGGTCTACGCGGCGCTGATGCTCGGCCTGCACGACTACGTGACGAAGAACGGCTTCGCTCATGTCGTGCTGGGCGTCTCGGGCGGCATCGACTCGGCGCTCGTGGCCTGCCTCGCCGTCGACGCGCTCGGTCCGGAGCGCGTGAGCGCGAGCATCATGCCCTCACCGTTCTCCTCCGACTCCACCCAGGACGACGCCCGTGAGCTCACCCGCCGGCTCGGGATCCGCACGCACGAGCTGCCAATCGAGGCGGTCATGGGCGCCTACAACGAGACCCTCTCGCATGAATTCGAGGGACTGCCGCCCGACCTCACAGAGGAGAACCTCCAGGCCAGGATCCGCGGCAACCTGCTGATGGCCCTGTCGAACAAGTTCGGATGGCTCGTCCTGACGACCGGCAACAAGTCCGAGATGTCGGTCGGCTACACGACCCTCTACGGCGACCTCGCCGGCGGGCTCGCCGTGATCAAGGACGTTCCCAAGACGCTCGTCTACCGGCTCTGCGAGTGGCGCAACTCGCCCGCGGCCGCGACGCGCGGCCTCGGCATCGAGAGCCCGATACCGGCGTCGATCATCGAGCGCGCACCCTCGGCCGAGCTCAGGCCCGACCAGCGCGACGTCGACTCGCTGCCGCCCTATGAGCTGCTCGACCGCATCCTGCAGGGCTACATAGAGTTCGACCAGAGCCGCGAGCAGCTGATCGCCCAGGGGCTCCCCGTCCTCGACGTCGACCGCACGATGCGGATGGTCGACCTCGCCGAGTACAAGCGCCGCCAGGCGCCGCCCGGGATCAAGGTCACCTGGCGCGCGTTCGGCCGCGATCGTCGCATGCCGATCACGAACCGGTACACGGGCTGAGCCTCGGCGCCGCCCGGCACCGTTACCCTGCCGACGTGCGCATCGCCGCCATGACCCTCTGTGCGCTCTGCGCCGTGCTGCTGTGCGCCTGCGGCGACACGCTGCAGACGAAGCCGATCCCCCACAACATCCTCGAGAGCATGGTCATCAGCCCGTTCCCTGTGTATTGGGCCGGTGCGTCCTTCCAAGGACTGTCCATCACCGACGCCACGCACGATCCCAGCGGCGCCTACAGCGTGCAGTACGGCAATTGCCTGCAGGGAGGCCAGGGAGTGTGCGTCTCACCGTTGCGGATCGTCACCTCCCCCGACAACAGCTTCCTCCCCGGCGGCTCGGCCCCCCGCGCCACGAAGCTGCTCAGAGGCGTTCCCGCGCTCCTCGCACGCGGCGGCCGCACGATCGTCGTCGCGACCGGCAACGTGGTCGTCGACGTCTACGCGACCACGGCCAGCCTGGCGGGCGCCGCGGCGCAGACCGTGGTGCCGATCAACGCGCCCGGGACGCCGCAGGGGCAGCTCCCCCCGCAGCTGCCCGACTCCGGCTTCGGCTCAAAGCCGCTCCCTTCGCAGACACCTGCGAGCCGCGGCCCGCTGCGTTAGCGCGCGCTCGGCGGCTTCTGAGGCGCCGGCAGCGGACGCACGGCGATCGTCATCCGCGTGACCGCGCAGGTGCGGTCCTCGTCATCGCTGAAGCGCACATCCCAGACCCAGGTGGTGCGGCCGCGGTGTATTCGCGTCGCATGGGCGTGCACGACGCCCCGGGTGATCGGCCGCAAAAAGCTCGTGCTGTTGGAGAGCCCCATCGCCGTCTCCGCCTGCGCATGAACCGCGACGGCGGTCGCCAGTGAGGCCATCGACTCAGCCATCGACGCATACACGCCGCCGTGGACGAGGCCCATCGGTTGCTTGACCTGATCGCGCACGGTCACCTGCGCGTACACGTCGGTGTCTGAGATGTCGAGCAGCTCCAGGCCATAGAGCGCGTCGAAGCCGGCCATCGCGTGGTTGATCTGCTCGGGACCCGGCGTCGCCATCGCGGCGCCACGATAACCTAGGTACCCCCGCTGGGGGCCCGCGCCTGCGCGGCGGGCACACACGGCGGGCGCGCGACACACATGAGCCGACTGGACGAACTTCCCCCCGACCAGCGAGCGGCGCTATCGCTGCTGCTGGGACAACGCAAGAGCTACGCCGAGGTCGCGACGCTGCTGGCGATCGAGGAGCGCTCTGTTCACGACCGCGCACACGCCGCGCTCGCGCTGCTCGCCCCGCGCCAGGCGCGCGAGCTGGCGGCCGAGCGGCGCGAAGAGATCGGCGACTACCTCCTCGGCCAGCAGCCGGGCGTCGGCGATCGACTCGCCGCGCGCGCATACCTGAGCGAGTCGGAGCCCGCGCGGGACTGGGCCACGGCGATCTCCGGCGAGCTCGCGCCGTTGAGCTCGGCTCCGCTTCCCGAGATACCCGATGGGAGCTCCCCGGCGCCGGCCAGGGGGTCGCCCGG
>JAOPZM010000050.1 GCA_025964115.1 Solirubrobacterales bacterium | reverse complement strand
GGCGCGGCTGAGGTCGTGCGTCCCACCGCCCCGCTGAGGACCGCCACGAGCAGCGCCACCCCGATCAACCCGATCGAGCAGGCCAGCAGCCAGGGCCCGCGTTCGGAGGGCGGACTCGGGAGGGGGGCAGCCGTGACATCGGCGCCCGGCGACTGCGGGCCTTCGCTTTTCATCGGATCGCTAACGGTATCGGGGAGCATCTGGGATCGAGTCGGTCAATCGCCTATCGGCAGGAGTCCCGCGCGGGCATAGCGCGGGCCGCGCCGATGCGCCACCTGCCGGGTTACACCTCCCATGAACAGACTCGCCCCCATCGTCGTCGCGCTCGCGCTGGGAGCCCCACTGGCGGACGCCGTGCCCGCGGCGCCGGCGGCTCCGGCATCGGCCCATCTGAGTGCCGCCCAGCAGAGCTACCTGCGGCTCGCGCAGTCCGCTGTCGCCAGCGCCCAGCGCCGCTGGCGCGATCGCCGCCTCGGCTGGTACGACGCAAGGCTGCGCGACCGCGAGCGCTATCCGCTGGCCACGATCTGGGACATCGTGCCGCTGTTCGAGTCACTCGACGCGATCGCCATCGCGCAGCCCACGCCCGCAAACAGGCGAGCCGTCACACGCTTCGCCGCGGGAGCGGAGCGCTACCTGAATCGCGGCCTGCGCCCGCTGCCGGGATTCTCCCCCTACCCCGGTGACCGCTCGCGCGACACGCAGACATGGTTCGACGACAACGGCTGGTGGGGCCTTGCGTTCGTGAACGCCTACCGGGCCACCGGCACGCGGCGCTACCTCACAGACGCCGAACGGGCGCTCCGCTACATCGCCGCGGTCGGCTGGGATCCGCGAGGCGGCGGGATCTGGTGGAACACGCGCCATCCGTACAAGGCGGGCGAGGCCCTGGCCTCGGGCGCGCTGCTCGCGACGCTCCTCTACGAACAGACCCGCTCTCCGTTCGCGCTGGCGCAGGCGAGCAGGTTCATCGCCTGGGCGAACACGAGCGGCTTCAGCGCCGCGGACGGCCTCTATGCGGGCAGCAGCCTCGACCCGACGCCGATCGACTACATCGAGGGGCCGCTCATCTACGCGCAGGCGGTGCTGTGCGACGCGACCGGCACGGCGGCCTACTGCACTCGCGCCGAGCAGCTGAAGGCCACGGCGCTCGACCGCTTCGGCTACCTGTTGAACTTCTCGCCGCAGTACGACGCGATCTACCTCCAGTGGATGCTGGCGCTCTACGCGCGCGACCACGACCGGGTGCTCTACCGGCTCGCCGCCGACAACGCCCGCAACGCAGGCGCGCGGGCGTCGAACTCCGAAGGCCTCTACCTCCTGTCCTGGAACGGCGAAACCCTGCCCGCCCAGTACGCCGCCCCGGACATGCTGCAGACGCAGGCCGCGACCACCAGCCTGTTCGCGTGGCTGGCCGTCTACCCGCCGCCGCCGTGAGCCGCGCTCAGACGCCGAGCGCCCGTCGCAGCACGCGATCGAAGGTGCGGTCCGGCAGCACCCGCCTGAGCATGAGCATCGCCCTCGCGTCGCGCCCCACGAGGTAGCGGGCGCGCATGCGCCGGGCGCTCAGCGCCCGCTCGATCGTCCCGGCCACCGCCTCGGGCGGGATGCCACGCCGTGCCGTCTGCTCGAGGACCTTGTCCATCGCCGCCGGCACGTGCCCGTACTCGGCCTGCAGCTCGGGCGGGACCGTAACGCGTTCGGCCTCCGCGCGGCCCTTGTCCCAGATCGGCGTCGCGACCGAGCCCGGCTCGATCAGCGCGACCTGCACGTGCGAGCTGGCGAGCTCGATCCGCAGCCCGTCGGCGATCGCCTCGATCGCATGCTTGGAGGCGGCGTACGGCGCCAGGAACGGAGTCGCCACGCGGCCGCCTATCGACGAGACGAACACGATCCGGCCGTGCGCGCGGCGCAGGGCGGGAAGCATCGCCTGCGTGACCGCGACCTGCGCGAGCACGTTCACCTCGAACTGCATGCGCATGTCCTCGGGCGTGACGAGCTCGAGCGGGCCGCCGACGCCGATCCCCGCGTTGTTGACGAGCGCGTCGAGCCCTGCCGAAGTCCCCCCGCTCCGGGCGGCGAGCTCCTGCACACGCGCTGCCGCGTCCGTCACCTGGCCCGCATCGGTCACCTCGAGTGCCAGCGGGATCACACGCCCGTCGATGCCCGGCTCCCGGGCCAGCTGCTCGCCCGCGCCGCTGTCACGCACGCCGGCCAAAACCGTCCAGCCAGCCCGCGCCAGACGCAGGGCCGTGGCGCGACCGATGCCCGTCGAGGCCCCCGTGATCAACGCGACCGCCACCGGCCGAGCGTAACGGAAACCCCGATCCGGGAACTCGTAGCGCCCGCGCTCCGTTAGCGCTCGCTTAGGATGCCGCGCCATGCTTGCGCGCTTGCAGATGTCCTCGCCCGCCACGCGTGCGCTCACGGCGCTCGCGGTACTTGCGACACTCGGCGGCTGCGGCAAGGGCGGGGGCGCCGGCAAGGGGACCACTGCGACCGCCGCCGTGGCGGGAGCGCCGTCGGCCCACAGGACGTGCCCCGAGACCGTGCTCGACGTGCTCGTGCGAGTCGCAAGGCGTATCTACCACCAGGGCGTCGCAAGCGAACGCACCCGCTCTGCCACTCACCTGATCGCCGCGTCGGTGCCGCTTCGCGAAGGCGTCGAACGGGGGGACGCAACGGCGACCCGCGCGGCCTCCCAGGCGCTCGTCGCGGGCGGGCACATGACGAACCTGCGCGTGATCGACGCCACCGGCAGAACGCTCGCGGACGTCGGCGGCGCGGCCGTCACTCCCCTGCGCGGGACGCTTCATGGCATCGGCGGTCGGCCGATCGGCAGCTACATCACGAGCGTGTGGTCTGACGAAGGCCTGCTCGCCGAGACGAACGGCGTGACGGGCGGGCGGCTGGCGCTGAGGGTGAACGGGCGCAGCGTCGGCGGCTCGCTGGCGCTGGCGCCGGGATCGCTGCCGAGGGAAGGAACGTTGACGCACGGCGGGCAGCGCTACCAGTACGCGTCGTTCGCGGCCAAGGCCTACCCCGCGGGCAAGATGCGGATCTACCTGCTGAGGCCGCTCGGCGCGACCGCGACGCTCTGCGGGAGCACGAGCGAGGACACGGTCGTGCACACGCTCAGCCGCATAGCCGCCCTGATCTATGCGGGCGAGGGCGGCCGGCGGACCCTGTCGCAGGTGCGCCGCGTGCAGGGCGATCAGCGGCTCGTGAGCGCCGTGGCGACGGGCGACCGGCCGGCCACGAAGGCCGCCATCGAAGCGTTGCTGACCGAACACATCGTGCGCCTGCGCGTCAGCCCCGGGGCCGGCCCGCCGGTCGACGTTGGCGGACCGTTCGTGCTCGCGCCCGTGACGGCGCCGCTGCGGCTGGGTGGGCGCACGATCGGCAGCTTCGTGCTCTCGATCCAGGACGACGAGGGATACCTGCGGCTGACGAGGCGCCTCGTCGGGCTGCGGGTGCTGATGTACATGGACACGAACACCGCGCACCCGCGGCTCGTGAAGAACAGCCTCGGGCCCTCGCCCGGAACGGTGCCCGCCAGCGGCTCCTACGAGTATCGCGGCAGCAGGTTCCGCGTGTTCACCGTCAACGCCCGTGCGTTCCCGAGCGGGCCGCTGACGATCCGCGCGCTCGTGCCGATCCCCTACTCGTGAGCGCCCGGCCGGCCCCTATGCGACCGCGCTGAGCGTGTGGCGCTTTGCGTCCAGCGCCTGCAGCAGCTCATCGAAGGAGGCCGCGAATTTCTCGACCCCCTCGCGCTCCAGCGTGTTGGTGACGTCGTCGTAGTCGACCCCAGCCCGCGCGAGATCCTCGAGGACGCGGCGCGCCTCCTCCAGGCCCCGCTCCAGCCGGGGCTCGGGGTGCCCGTGGTCGTGGTAGGCCATGATCGTCTCCTCGGGCATCGTGTTGACCGTGTCGGGGCCGATCAGCTCCTCGATGTACATCGTGTCCGGGTAGGCGGGGTTCTTGGTCGAGGTCGACGCCCACAGGACCCTCTGCGGGGTGGCGCCCTTGGACACGAGGAACTCCCAGCGCGGACCGGTGAACGTCTCGCCGTAGTGCTGGTAGGCGAGCTTGGCGTTGGCCACGGCCAGCTTGCCCTTCAGGTCATCGTGGCCACCGATCTCATCGAGCCGCCTGTCGGCCTCGGTGTCGATTCGCGAGACGAAGAAGCTCGCGACGGACGCCACCTTGCGCGGGTCGCCGCCCTCGGCGACGAGTCGCTCGAGGCCGCGGAGGTAGGACTCGGCGACCTCCGCATAGCGGCGCAGCGAGAAGATCAGCGTCACGTTGATCGAGCGCCCCTTGGCGATGACGTCCTCGATCGCGGCGAGCCCCGGCTTGGTTCCCGGGATCTTGACCATCAGGTTTGGCCGGTCGACCTCGTCGTGCAGGCGCATCGCCTCGCGGTATGTGGGGAGCGTGTCGTAGGCCAGGCGCGGATCGACCTCGAGCGAGACGTAGCCGTCGCGTCCCTGGCCGCCGTCCCAGACCGGACGGAACAGGTCGCATGCCTCGGAGATGTCCTGCTCGGCGAGCGCCCAGAACGTCTCGTTCACGTCGCAGCCCTGCGCGGCGAGCTCGTGGAGCTGCTCGTCGTAGGCGCTCCCCGAGGTCATCGCCTTCTGGAAGATCGTGGGGTTCGAGGTGGCGCCGACGACGGCATAGTCGTCGATCAGCTCCTGGAGATGACCGCCCCGGATCGATTCGCGCGAAAGATAGTCGACCCACACGCTCTGCCCCAGAGCCGAGAGGCGCTGCAGGGGTGGAGGGTTCTCGTCGGCGGGCATCTTGGCCTCCTTGTTTCCTAGTTTCCTTGCCGGAGCAGCGCTCGCGCGCGCTCCGCGATGTGCTCGGCGCTGAATCCAAGCTTCTCCAACACGGTAGTACCCGGAGCCGAGGCGCCGAAGCGGTCGAGCCCCAGCACATCGCCCCCGCTCCCAACCCACCTCCACCAGCTCATGCTCGCGCCCGGCTCGACCGCGAGGCGCGCGCCGACCGCGCTCGGCAGGACCTCCTCGCGGTAGTCGTCCGGTTGGGCTTCGAAGAGCTCCATGCACGGCATCGAGACCACTCGAGCCCGCGTCCCGTCTGCGGCGAGCGTGCGCCCGGCCTCGAGCGTGGCGCCCACCTCCGCGCCGGTCGCGATCAGGATGATCTCGGGGTCTCCGCTCTCGAAGGAGTCCCACAGCCGATAGCCGCCGCGCTCGAGGCCGTCGGCCGGCGCGAGCTCGGCGCGATTCAGGACGGGGATGTTCTGCCGGGAGAGGAGCAGCGCGACGGGGCCGTCCTCGCGCTCGAGCGCGACGCTCCAGGCCACGCTGGTCTCGTTCGCGTCGGCCGGGCGCACCACCCACAGGCGGGGAATCGCGCGAAGCGCGGCGTAGTGCTCGACGGGCTGGTGGGTCGGCCCGTCCTCGCCGAGCGCGACCGAGTCGTGGGTCCAGACCCACACCACGGGCAGGCCCATCAGCGCCGACAGGCGCACGGCCGGGCGCATGTAGTCGGAGAAGATCAGGAAGGTCGACCCGTAGGGCTTGACCATCCCCCCGTGCGCGCTGGCGCCGTTGACGATCGCGCCCATCGCGTGCTCGCGGATCCCGAAGGGCACGTTGCGGCCGGCATGCACGCTGCCGAACTCGCCGGCACCCTCGAACAGCGTCTTGGTCGACTCGACGAGGTCCGCCGCGCCGCCGATCATCGTCGGCGCATAGTCGCCGAAGGCCGCCATCACCTTCTGCCCGGCGGCGCGGGTCGCGAGCTGTTCTCCGGCCGCGAACTCCGGCAGCGACGCGCGCCAGCCTTCCCGCAGCCGCCCCTCCCAAGCCCGGTCCCAGTCCTCGGCGAGATCCGGGAAGTCCTCGCGCCAGGAGGCGAAGCGCTCCTCCCACTCGCGCTGAGCCGCGGCGCCCCGCTCGCGCAGGGACATGTGCTCGTAGACGCGCTCGTCGACCCAGAAATGGCGATCGGGGTCGAAGCCCATGACCTCCTTCGTCGCGCGCACCTCGTCCTCGCCGAGCGCCGCTCCGTGGGCCTTCGCCGTGTCGACGGCGTGCGGCGCGGGATAGGCGATGTGCGAGCGGATCGCGATGAAAGACGGGCGCTCCTCTTCATCGCGCGCCGCGGCCACGGCGCTCTGCAGCGCGTCGAGGTCCTCGGAGTCCTCGACGCGCTGGACGTGCCAGTCCTCGGCCCGCATCCGCTCCAGGTGGTTCTCGCGGTCGAACGAGAGGCTCGTCGTGCCGTCGATCGTGATGTGGTTTTCGTCGTAGCAGACGATCAGCTTCCCGAGCGCGAAGTTGCCCGCGATCGACGCGGCCTCCTGGCTGATGCCCTCCATCAAGTCGCCGTCGGAGCAGATCACGTACACGTGGTGGCCGATCGCCGCACGATCGGGTCGGTTGAAGCGCTCGGCGAGGAAGCGCTCGGCCATCGCCATGCCGACCGCGTTCGCGAAGCCCTGCCCGAGCGGTCCGGTGGTGATCTCGATGCCCGGGGTGTGGCCCCGCTCCGGGTGGCCGGGAGTCCGCGAGTCCCACTGACGGAACTGCTTGAGGTCCTCGATGGTGAGGTCGAAGCCGGTGAGGTGCAGCAGCGAGTACTGCAGGATGCACGCGTGGCCCGCGCTGAGGATGAAGCGATCGCGGTCGGGCCAGTGCGGGTCGGAGGGGTTGACGTTCAGGAAGCGCTCGAACAGCGTGTAGCCGAGTGGTGCGAGCGCCATCGCGGTGCCTGGATGTCCCGAGTTGGCCTTCTGGACGGCATCCATCGCCAGGCCGCGAATCGTGTCGATCGACAGCTTCTGGATATCTGGCTCGGGCACTGCAGCGATCCTAGCGGCGCCGGGTCGATAGAGTCGCTAGATCGTGAATGAGCAGTTCTGCGATGTCGGCCGGGGGATCACCCTCTGCTACGAGACGTTCGGCGAGCCGACCGACCCGACCGCGCTGCTCATCATGGGCCTGGGCACTCAGATGCTGGCCTGGAACGATGACTTCTGCGCCCGCCTCGCGGAGCGGGGACTGCATGTCGTGCGCTTCGACAACCGCGACATCGGGCGCTCTACGCACATCAGCGCTCCACCGCCGACCATCTCGCAGCTGCTGCGCCGTTCACGCACTGCCGCCGCGTACACGCTCGCTGACATGGCCGAGGACGCCGCCGGTCTGCTTGATGAGCTCGATCTCTCCCCGGCGCACGTGATCGGCGCCTCGATGGGCGGGATGATCGCCCAGACGCTCGCGGCGCGTCATCCGCAGCACGTGCGCTCGCTCGTCTCGATCATGTCGAACACCGGCAGCCGTGTGTGGGGCCAGCCGTCGCTGCGCACCTACTCGGTGCTGCTACGCCGCGCGCCACAGGCACGCGACGCCTACATCGCGCACATCGAGCGCGTCTTCGCGGCGATCGGCTCGCCGGGGCTGCCACGGGACCTCGAAGAGGTGCGCGCGCTCGCCGCGGCCAGCTACGACCGCGACCACGACCCCGACGGCCCGGGCCGACAGCTTGCGGCGATCATCGCATCGGGCAACCGGGCGAGCGAACTACGGAGGATCACCGCGCCCACGCTCGTCGTCCACGGCAAGGCGGACCCGCTCGTCGCCTACTCCGGCGGCCGGGCGACAGCTCGGCTGATCCCCGGGGCGAAGATGATGAGCGTCGAGGGCATGGGTCACGATCTGCCTCGCGCCGTGTGGCCGAGGCTGATCGACGCGATCGCCACACACGCGGCTAGAGCGGACGGGGCCGGGCAGTACGACCCATCCCCACAGGCCCCCCGATCGAGATCTCTCTCGGGCCTGTAGGGATGAGTCCTGGCGGCTCCCCTTGCCGCCGTCTTCCCTGGCGGCTGCCTCTCAGCCGCCGGGTCCTCGCCGGCTACAGCCCCTGAGGCCGGCAAGCGGATGGGCCCGCCCCGCCGGGCACCGGCACCCCTCCGCCCTGACCCGCACGAGCCAGTGCAGGTCGTGGCGGCAGTGAGAGCGACGGTACGGCCAGCGTCCGTGTAGCGCGCGAAGCATGCGCTGCTCGTGACAGACGAGCAGCCTCATCTCGGTGCCAGCCCGACCCGAGAGCCTTCCACCGGTACGACGCCCGGCGGCGTCCATGCTGCAACTTGGCCAAGCGAGGCCTCGAAGTTCTGCCAAAACGGCGCCTCCCCCGGTAGGACACTCACGGAGTGTGGCCGCCGCAGAATCCGCTGAGCCTCGGAAGCCGCTCTGTCCGCCTGTCGGTCTCGCATCCTGCTTGACCCCAACATGTCCAGGCCCTTCCCCATGGTTTTGCCGATTGCGTCACCCGGCCAGAGAGTTCCGAGTGGTCGTGCGTTTCCTCTCTGCGGACATATAAATCAGGTTTTACGCAGAATGTCAACCAGCCCCCGGGCGTCGCCTGCGGCACGCGCGGCGCGCGCGCCGAGGGCCGCGTGTGAGAGATGCGTCGCGCCCGGCGGGTCGCCGCACGACGGCCGGGATGCGAGGAGAAAAGTGCGCCCGGCGGGAATCGAACCCGCGGCCTGCGGCTTGAAAGACCGCTGCTCTTTGGCTCCCCGAAGAGAACCGTTGACCACTGAGCTACGGGCGCGCTGGATGCATCATCGTTGCGGCAGACCCTAATCTAAGCATGCCTGGACGGGCACCGAGCGCCGGCGGTGCGCTGGCGGCTGGCGGTAGTCTGGCCTGCGGATGCGAGCGCTCGTACAGAGGGTCAGCGCCGCCGCCGTGAATGTCGACGGGGGCGAGGTCGCCGCGATCGGGCCCGGGCGGCTCGTGCTCCTCGGCGTGGCGGACGGCGACGACAGCGCCAGCGCAGAACGCCTGGCGGCAAAGGTACGTGCGCTGCGTGTGTTCGAGGACGCCGACGGGCGGATGAACGAGGCGCTCGACGGCCGCGAGATCCTGTGTGTGAGCCAGTTCACCCTCTACGGCGACACGAGCCGCGGCAACAGGCCGAGCTTCGTGGCGGCGGCACGGCCCGAGCAGGCCGAGCCGCTGTATGAGCTCTTCTGCGAGCGCGCCGGCGCCAAGCGCGGCGTCTTCGGCGCGCGCATGACCGTCGAGCTCGCGAACGAGGGGCCGGTTACGTTGCTTCTCGAGGCTTAGGCGGATCGGGTCCGCGCGCAGCTCTGCGTGGCGGGCGCGGCGGCGACTACCAGCGGCGGCGCGCGCGGAACGTCTCGAGCACGTAGCCGGCGAGCGAGATCGGCGACATGATGTACTGGTAGCAGAAGAAGTAGAAGAAGAGCCCGCGGCGATTCTGGCG
>JAOPZM010000017.1 GCA_025964115.1 Solirubrobacterales bacterium | reverse complement strand
CAGGCAATAAAGTGGGCGCGGGCCGGGCGGGATGACGTTGAGCCTCGAGCTGATCCGTGAGCCGAACGCCGGGTCGGCTTCGGCTTGGCGCCGGAACGCTGTCAGGCCGGAGGCCGGAACCACCTGTATCAGCGTCGCGACGACATCAGGCGGCGTAGGAGCGCCGCGCTGCAGCTCCTGATACCACTGCAGGAAGCCGCTCTCGCCGTCTTCGGTGCCCATCGCGGCCCTCGCACGCATCGTTCGCGTGAGACCGATGTTCGTGTTGAGCTTTGCGCTCAAGGCACTGCTCACGTCGTCGGCGGTCGAGGCGAACGACCTCTTGTTGGAGTCGAGGACGCTCGACCGCCATTCGGCGGCCAGGAAGGTGGAAGCCGCGACGCCGAGCAGGACGATGAGCCCGCCGATCAGGGCCGCTCGGCCGCGGCTCGACAACCGGCTCCCCATCCACCGGGCAGCCCGCGGCCTCGTCGGCGAAGAGCCTGCAAGGAGATGGTTCGAAGACGATCTGGCCATCATCAGCCCAGTTGCTGGATCACGATGGAAGCCACGGCCGGGTGCGTCCCCCCGGCAAGCGGCGTGATCGTGAGGGCCGGCGTGTTGCCTGCTGGATTGCGAAGCTCGAGTGCCGATTTCGCCACAGTTGTGGTTATGAGCGCCTCGCCGGCGATTTGGTCCGTCCCGGTCGCTCGCCCATACACCGTGTAGGCGAGTTCGGCCATGCCGCTCCCGGAGTCGAGACAGATGACCAACTGGCCGGCCTCGGTGACCGACACGGAGAAGGCCACCCGATAGGTGCCGATGTTGGGCAGCACGAATTCGGGCGAGGTGCCGGAGCCTCGTCTGGTGATGACGCCGGTCGTCGGACCGTTCTGGGGAAACTGGACCGGGGCACCGGCCGCCACGGTGGCCGCATTGTCCGGCGGCATGAGGGCGTAGAACTCGGCGTATGTCGAGGCTGCGGGAGGGCCCTGCGGGCCAGCAGGCCCGACAGACCCTGTGGGGCCCGTGCTTCCCGCCGGCCCCGCCGAACCCGTCGCACCAGGACCGCCGGTAAGACCCACAGGTCCCGCCGACCCCGTCGCGCCAGGGGCGCCCGTAAGGCCGGCCGGCCCCGCTGAACCCGTCGCACCAGGAGCGCCCGGGAGGCCGACGGGCCCCGCAGGTCCCGTAGCACCGAGCAGGCCGTGCAAGCCTTCGGGTCCGCCGGGCCCGGGTAGGCCGTTGAAACCGGCCGCGCCTCGGGCGCCCGTGTCTCCCCGCGGTCCTCGCGGTCCCCGATTCTCCTCTGCGCGTCGGTGACACAGCGATGGGCGTGCAGGTCCAACGCGCCCTGTGAACGCGGCCCTATTGCAGGACCGAGTGGAAGGTGACTGGCCTGCGGCTGTGCCGAAGGTGAAAGCCGCGGCGCCCAGGAGTCCCAACGCACAGGCGATCGCCGCGAACAGGCCAAACGAACGTCCGCGCGACGGGCACGCGTGACTGGCGCGATCGGCGTGGCTTCGGAGTTCAACCCGCATCGATCGTCACCGGTGTCCCCGGGCCGATGCGCGCGGCCAGCCAGTCGATGCTCGCGGTGCCGAGGCGCACACAGCCGTGCGAGGCGGCCGTGCCGAGCGTTCCTCCGAGGTTGTCTCGTCCGTGGATCGCGATCTGGCCCGGGCCGCCTTCGAATTCCTGCAGCGCGTTCGAGCGGGCGCTGAGGGCCAGTGCGAACGGGCCTCCGGCCTCGCCGGTCGGCATCTGCAGCGTCTCCTCGACGAAGAACTCGCCGGTGGGCGTCGGCGTCGAGGACTTGCCGACGACCGCTCGAAAGGCTCGCTGCATGCGTCCGTCGCGGTAGACGACCACGCGCCGCGCGGCGAGGTTGACCACCAGGTGCCAGTGCGTCTGGAGCTCCCGCGTGCCCTGCTGGGCGATCCAACCCGTCGATGAGTTGGGGCGACCGGGCAGCATCACCTGTAGCCACCGCACCCCGTCGGGACCGGTCAGGCTTCCGGTCACGGGCAGCGTGGTCTGCTCGCCGGTGATCGACCTGCGTGCAGCCACGAGCATCGTCGACGGCGATCCGGCTTCCGGCTCATGGTGCGCGCGATGCGGGGTGAGCAGGACGGCGAGCTGCTGAGTCGCCCGCACGCGAGACTGGACTCCGGCAGCGGCGGCCGAGCTCGTGGTGGTGACGCCGCCCAGCGCTGCCACGGCGAGCCCGACGGCCACGCGGCTGACGGCCGGATGGGGACGAAGAGCTGCCCGCAGCGAGCGAAGCCGGGAAGCGTGCGGTGAGGAATTGGCGATGTTCATGGCGGATGGCCGGGCGAGCTCTGGTCGCCCGGCCTCCCGAGCCTCTCTCAGCCCGTGAACGAGCCCCGCCGGTGCGGGAGCGCCGGCCGAGCGGGCGAGCGTGGCCTTGATGCTCGTCGCGAGGAGCCGTGGTGGCGCCGGGAATGGCGCGTCTTCCGCGTCCCGGTTGTCGTTGATCCATTCGGCGGTGCAGGGATCGTGCCGGCTTTCCCGCCGGGACCACCGGCTCCGCCGCCGGCGGTCGCTTCTGCGACGGCCGTCGCTTCCGCCGGAGTGGTCGTTTCTGTGCCACCACCGGTACCCGTGACGCTCGATGCGCAGTTGGAGGTGGTGATGGTGTTCGTGTCCAGGGTCACCGCGCCGGTTTGCGCCAGCAGCCTGCCGTGGATGGTGGCGGCCGTCGTCGCTGTGATGCTGGCGGACGCCATGATCGTGCCGACAAAGCGCGTGCCCGTCCCAAGCGTTGCCGAGGACCCGACCTTCCAGAACACGTTGCAGGCCTGCGCGCCGTTGACGAGCAGGACGGTGGTGGCCGAGCCGGTGATCAGGGTGGAGCCGATCTGGAAGACGAACACGGCGTCGGGATCTCCCTGGGCGTCGAGCGTCACGCTTCCCGAGGACAGCAGCAATGAGCTGCTCGCGGTGCGAACGCCCGGGAGGAAGGTCTGGCCGGCCAGATCGGTCCCCGCCGAGCCGTTGCTTGGGCGGGAGGCGGCGTCGTTGTAGGCCGTGGTCAGGTCGTTCTTGGCCCCGATCGCCACCGCGTCATCGACGTGCGTCTGACCGAGGACGTGCGGAGCACCAGTCACCGAGGACCCGGGGCTCAGGCCGAGGTCGCCGAACATCGTCGTGGGGCCCGTGTTGGTGACGGTCGAGCCAGCCAGCACCGAGAAGCTCGCGGCAGATCCCAAGCCCACTGTCGCCGTCGCGCCGAGGGCGCTGCTCGCGAAGACCAAGCTGGACAGCAGTCCGAGCAGGCTTAGACCTACTCGAAACATCCTTCGGCCGCTGTGAAGCATCGGGCGCCGGCTTACTGCGAGAGAGTCGCTTACGAGCAACTCGTGAGGCTGCGGGACGCCAACGATCATGGGCGTCTCCTGACTGCGGCGTCGAGCACCGCGATAGAAGGGGAATGGCTCCCCAGTCTCTTCGACCAGTTATGTAAACGACGGCCTGCTGCCTCAGCGTTAGTCACGCAGGGAGCGCTGGACGTATGTCCGCGTGTCGGCCATGATGGACGCAGAGTGGCCCCCCGCATCGTCCGACCTCGTCCCCCCGACCGCTGAGAGCCAGCTTCGCTTGTGCAGGCCACCGTGACCCACGAGCATCGAGCGGATGTGATCATCGTCGGGGGTGGCCCGGCCGGGAGCGCGCTCGCGTGGGATCTGGCACGGAGAGGAGTCCGGGCGTTGTTGCTCGAGCGCGCCCGCTTCCCGCGAGAGAAGGTCTGTGGCGACTACGTGGACCCGCGCGGGCTGCAGATACTGCAGGCGATGGGCTGCCTCGACCGGCTGGAGCGCGCCAAGCCGCTCCCGATATCGCACACAGCCACGTTCGTCGAGTGGGAGCGACACTACAGAGGCCCGATTCCCTTCTATGGCCTCGACGATCGCTTCCCGCCGCACGGCTACACGATTCCCCGCGAGGAACTGGACGCCGTCATGCTGGGCGCCGCGGCGGCCGCCGGCGCCACCGTGCACGAGGAGACGGCGGTCACCGAGATCAACGCCGGATCCGAGGGCGTCGAGGTGACAGCGGAGCGCAGGTCGAGGACCGTCCGCTACCGCGCGCAGCTGATCGCCGGCGCGGACGGGGTCAACTCGGTGGTCGCGCGCAGCCAGGGTCTTCTGGTGAACGATCCGAGTCGCACCACCGTCGCGCGACGCGCCTACGCGGTCGTCGAGCCGGGCGTCGGGGACGTCGGAGAAGCCGCCGTCTTCTACGACGAGAGCACCTTCCCAGGCTATGGCTGGATGTTCCCCGCTCCTGACGGGCGCGTGAACCTCGGCATCGGCCTGCTCTCCGAGGCACGTGCGCGCTTCGACGTGAGCATGCCCTCTGTGTTCACGAGCTTCGTCGAGGGACTGCGGCGCCACCATCCCGGCTGTGCCAAGGTCGAGCTCGTCTCCAAGCCGATCGGCGGGATCGTGAAGATGTACGGCGGGGCGGGCAGGAATCACTTCGACGGCGGCGTGCTGGTGGGCGACGCCGGTAACTTCGTCGACCCGATGACCGGCGAGGGCATCACTCCCGGGATGGAGTCAGCGCTTCTGGCCGCCACGACGCTGGTCGCCGCGCTCGAGGCGGGCGAGTTCCACGCGGGCAGGCTGTCTGGATACGAGGCTGCGTTCCGCAGCTACTTCGACCCGTCGATGGTCTTTCTCGACTTCTGCGCCGTGATGCTGCGCAACCGACACCTCGCCCGCCCGTGGCTGAAGGCGCTCGCGCGCGGCTGCCAGGTGGCCCAGGCCGACGCGGGCTTCGCACGCACCTGCGGGAGCTATTTCGGCGGGCTCGAGATCCGACCGCTCGACATCATCGGAAATGTCTGGCTGCGGTCCATCGAGGACGTCCTGCTGGCGTGGCCGAGTCTCCTGTCGGCGGCAGCGGGCGACGAGGGCCGACGGCGTGGAACATCGGCGTCGGATCTGATCGAATGGCAGGCCGCGCTGTCACGGTCCATGCTCAGCGATCCGCTATGGCACCTCCGTTGGACCTTGGACATGCAGCGTCGGTGGGCGAAGCTGATCGCGACGGCGGCCCGCGCACCTCATGACCCGCGCGCCGACGGCCTGATCAAGAGTTAATCGCGGCCGTAACCCGGGCGATGCGGGCGCCTCGCGTTCCCTGCAGACGGGACCAGGCTGGGCTACATTTTCGTCCGTGGCTGATCCCAATGCCTACCGGATGTTCGCAACGGGGTGCGCGATGGGCGCGGCCAGCGTGATCAGGGCCGGGGTGGGCTGTGCGGAGGTGTGGGCGGAGCGGGCGCCGTCACTCATGAAGCTTGTGTCTGAGTCGCGTGAGGGGAGGACCGGCGCAGGCAAGGCCCAGGGGCAGTTTCGCGACGAGCTGCTCGCCATGGCTCGCGACTCCTCGGAGGTCGCGCTGCGCGAGCTGCGTCGCGGTCTGGAGGACCTCGACACCTTCACGCGGCCCGACGGAGACCACGCCGACGAGCCGACCCGACCGTACAAAGCAAAGCGGTGAGCGTCGCGAGCGCCACGAGCGAGGACCCGGTCGTCAAGCTCGGTGCCGCGCGCGAGATCAGCTTGCTCCGCGGGCGCGTGGAGGAGTGGCTGAACGACGTCGACGAAGAGCTGCGCCCGCCGCTCGCCTCCGCGTTCGCGGGAACGCCCAAGAGCTTCCGTCCGCTAACCCTGTTCGCGGCCCATCGCGCGTTGCACCGTGGGCCGACACCGGCCACGGTGATCGAGCAGGCGTTCGCGATCGAGCTGGCCCACAACATGTCGCTGATCGTCGACGACATCCTCGACGAGTCCGAGCTGCGGCGGGGGATGGCGACAATCCAGAGCGGCTTCGGCCGACTGCACGCGCTGATGGCCTCCGGCTACCTCGTCGCCGATGCGTTCGACATGGTCGCGGACGATCCCTTCGCGTCCCGTCATCTGTCGGAGCTGCTGCGCCGGCTCGCCTCGGCGGAGTGCCTGCAGTGGCGACTGCGGCGCAAGCCACTGGGAACGGAGGACTGGATGCGGATCGCCGGAGAGGACACGGGTTCGATGTTCGAGATCTGCGCGGTGCTCGGCGGACGCTCGCAACGGTTGCGGCGTTACGGCCACCTCGTGGGGGTGCTCTACCACGGCTGCGACGACGTCGCCGACCAGCGCGGCGTCGAGGCCCTCGGTGGCGGCGGCGACGAGGACATTCGGGACGGCATCCTGACCTTGCCCGCCGCGATTGCGATTCGTGACCCGAGCATCCGCGAGCTGTTCATCCTCGACGACGGAGATGACCTCCGCCTAGCGGCCCTGGCGGGCGCTTGCAGGGCTCAGCTCGACACCGCCGAGCAAATGCTCGACGAGATCGCCGAGGCGGCGCGCGCGGAGGCCACGCGCTCCGCGGACGATGCCGCGCCCCTGCTCGCTCTCGTGGATGAGGTGCGCGGCCTGTCGCGTCGCTGACGGCGCAGGGCGCCGGCCGGCCGTCGTCATCGACGCTTCGCCTCCTCGACGAGCAGGGTCTTGGCCCGCAGGACATCCGGGACCTCCGAGTCCGGTGCAAACCAGTGACATAGCGACTCGACCCGCGCCGTCGCCGTCGGGGCGTCTCCGATCCTTCGCTGGTGCAGGAGGAGGCCGGTCGCCGCGCGCAGCTCGAGCAACTTCGCTTGCTGAGCGGTCGCGGCCTGAAGCGCCCGCTCGTAGGTAGCCGTGGCCGCAGCTGGATCCGGCGAGTCTCCAGACATCAGGACGCGCGCCATCAGCCACTGCAGTTCCGGTTCGTAGAACCGTTCCCCCACCGAGTCGATGTGCTCCTGGCCGACACGGAGGGCGTCGAGGGCGCGACGCCTGTCGCCGGCGGCGAGATGCAGTTCTGCGAGCAGCGCCTGAAAGTGAGGCAGGCCGACCCGCCCCCCGGAGTCGAGATACGCGTCGAGGTGCTTGCGGAGCAGTGCGGTACCCGTCTGCAGCTCGCCGCCGTGGCCCTGCCTCCAGGCCGACCACAGAGAGCAGACGGTGCTCCAGTACCCGATGTTTCGTTCAACGCTGTGGGTGCGCGCCTTCTCGACCCACTGGTCGAACTCGGCCCACCTTCCGCGAAGCAGCAGGACGGCACAGTGCATCCCCCACGCCTGGGCGAGCGTTACCGGTCCTCCCACCCTCTCGGCCAACTCGAGGCTGAGCTCGCTCTTCTCGAGCGCCTCCTGGGCGTATCCCTGATTCCAGAGCACGCCGGCTAGGTAGGCGAGCGCGCCGACGCCCGGGTCGCTCTGGGACTCGTAGATCTGATCCCGTGGTCCCTCGCTGGAGTCATAGCGATGAACGGCGTCTTCGAAATCCTCCCGGGCGCGCTCGAGGTCCCCCGTCAGCATGTGCGCAAACCCGAGATAGAAGTGGCCCTCGGCCAGCCAAGGCGCCCGCGTGGCGCTCTGTCCCATCGCGAGCATCTCCTCGGCGAACTCGAGCGCGGCCGGGTATTCGGCCCGGGTGAGGTGGAACAGGTACTGCCCGCGTATGACCGGGATGAGCCGCTCGCGCCTTCCAGCGTGAAGGACTGCTTCCCGCGCCTTCGCGTAGATGACGTCCACGCTGGCAGCGGGCGTACGTCCAGCCTGAAGCGCGGCGCCGAGATGGGTCAGGATGTCGCCGCGCTCGAGATCTGCGTCTGGCGCCGGGCGAGCCGCGTCGAGCGCTTCCAGGCCGCGACGAAAGTGCTCCGCCGCCTCCAGAAAGGCCGCTCGCTTGAGCGCTCGCTGTCCGGCCAGCTCCCAGTAAGAGAGCGCCTTGGCCGGTTGTCCCGCTGAGGACCAGTGGTGCGCGATTCGCTCGGGCTCGGATTCCAGGGCAGCGGGGCGGCGGGCGACCAGCGTTTCGGCCACCCGGCCGTGGAGGTCACGGCGACGGCGGCGCAGGAGTCGGTCGTAAGCCGCCTCCTGCAGCAGCGCGTGTTTGAATTCCAAGCGGGACCGTGAGCCCTCCACGGGCCTCAGCACATCCTCGGCGGCAAGTTGCGCCACGGCGGATCTGAAGCCCGATGCGTCGGGCGGGCTGAGCGCCTGCAGCAGACCCCGCTCGAACTCCCGTCCCAGCACGGCGGCGACATCGATGACGCCGGCGAGTTCCGGGAGTCGATCGAGGCGCTCCGCGAGCAAGCCGTGGAGCGTCGCAGGAACGACGACATCGGCCCCCAGCTGCGCCGGGCCGTCCGTCTCGCCGCCGGCCACGAGCACCTTGACCATCTCCTCGACGAAGAGCGGGACGCCGTCTGCGGCCGCCTCGACCCGTCCGAGCGCCTCCGCGCCGAGCGCCGTCGGGCTCGCCGCTGAGACCATCTCCCGGACGTCCTCGGACGCGAGAGGCCCGAGATCGATCTTCAGCACGTGCTGCCACCGCGTCCACGGCGGCTCGAACTCGTCGCGGAACGTGAGTATGCAGAGGACCGGGACGCTGGCGACATTCGTGACGATCCGCTCCAGCAGCTCGACCGTCGTCGGGTCGGCCCAATGCAGGTCCTCGGTCACGAGGAGCAGCGGCTGCCGGGCCGCCTCGCCGACCAGCAGAGCCTCGAGTATCTGTAGGCTGGCGTTGCGGGCATCGCGGGGCCTCAAGCCCTGCGTGGCCTCCGAACCGCCGGGGATCGAGAGCAGGTCGGCCAGTAGCGGAACCGCATCGGGCCTGTCTAGGCCGCTGTCCGCGACCGAGCGCTCGAGCGCCTCGAGCTGAGACGCCGCCGTCTGCGTCCTGTCGACCCCTGTCAGCTGCTCGAGGAAGCGGATCACCGGGTACAGCGCCGTGCTCGCGTAGTGCGGCGAGCACTGGAGGATGTGCTGGGCGGCCGCCTCTCCTGTCACCTCTGCGCGCAGAGTGCGCACGAGGCGGCTCTTGCCGATCCCGGCCTCGCCGATCACGTGAGCGATCGCCCCGTGCCCGCTCGCCGCCTGCCGCCACGCCTCCACCAGCCGCATGAGCTCCTCGGTGCGGTCGATCAATGGCGTCTCGGCGCGGCCACGGGAGGACTGCAGCCGCGGCGCCTCGCTCGTGAGCCCCACGAGACGGTGGACGGCGATCGGACGTGAGATGCCTCTGAGGGACTGCATTCCGAGCGACTCCGTCTCGAACCGATCGGCCGTGAGGTCGCGGGTGGCGTCTGTCAGCACCACCGTGCCCGGCTGGGCCAGCGTCTGCAGCCTTGCTGCGATGTGGGGAGTCTCCCCCGCGATGGCGAGCGGCTCGCGGGTGGCCCCGGCGCCCATCTCGCCGGCGATCACGATCCCTGAGTGCAACCCGACGCGGACTTGGACGGACACGCCGAACGACCCCTGAAGGCGCTCGTTGAGCGCGACGACCTCCTCAAGGATGCCGAGCGATGCGTGCACCGCCCTCTGTGCGTCGTCCTCGTGTGCCCTGGGGTAGCCGAAGTAGGCAAGAACCCCGTCGCCTATCCATTGCGCCGCGTAGCCCTTGAAACGTTCGATGGCGCTCGCGCATGCAAACTGATACCCGGTCAGCACCTCGCGGAAGTCCTCGGGGTCCAGCTCCTCCGCGAGCGAGGTGGAGTCGACGACGTCGCAAAACATCACCGTCATATGTCGTCTCTGTGCATCGGTCGCGACGGCGCGCCGCGCGGGCGCAGCCACGAGGGGAGCACCACATCCCCCGCAGAAGCGCATGCCCGCTGGGCTCTCAAGACCACAGCGACCGCATCTCACTTCGCTTTCCCCCTAAAAATGAGCTGACGCCTTCGAGTCTGCAGCATAGTGGCGCCCACGCTGCCGACGGAAGCCTCCCGAGGCTCGCCGTCGGCGCGACACTCGTGCAAACAGCCCCGAGCTAGGCTAGCCTTGACGTGTGAGCACGTTCGATACGTATCGCAAGCTCGCCGCAGGGCCGCTGCACAGCACGGCGACCAGCTTCAGGATGGGAGCCGGCTATCTGGGGGTCTGGACCGACCGCACACCGAGACTCGTGACGCTCGGGTTAAAGGCGTGGGAGCCCGGACCCGCTGCCGACGAGGCCGTGCACCATTTCTGGGACGAGCTGATCGAAGCGGCTCAATGCTCGACAGACGCCGCCCTGCAAGAGTTGAAACGCGGAATCGACGACCTCGAGGCCTGCGCGCAGGTGGATCAAAGTCCGGGCACTGGAACCGCTCAACCCACCGGGAAGAGCGACAAGGCCTAGACGGACCGTTGGCTCAGCTTCCCGGATGTCGATGCCGCGCCGGCAGGCCGGGCGTCAGGAGGTAGCGCAGCAGCGACCCTTCGTCCTTGGCGTCCACAGGCTTTTTTTCGCCGAGTTCACCGGGCAGCGCCCACGCCTTGGCCGCGAGCGCAGCCGGAAGCCACGCATAGCGGTTCAACAGGTAGAGCTCTTCGGGCAGCATGTTCGGTTTGAGGACCGCGATCTCGGGGCCGCGGCCCCGCGCCTTCACTATCTCGTGTGCGGCGTTCAGGCCGGTGGCGGCCGCCGCCTCCAGAGTCGTGATCCCGAAGTCGTGTTGACAGAAGTCTCCCGCGAAGAAGAGGTTGGCGAGCCCTTCACAGCTTGGCCCCGGGCGCCAGGCATCGGTCCCGATGGCGTTGATCGACAGCCGCGCATCCAAGTTCGAGTGATAGCGCGTGAGGCGCCAGTCGACGTCCTTCGATGCTGGGTCCTCCCATTTCTCGCCCGCTTCGAAGTCTAGATATTCGGCGAGTTCACACATGATCGTGTGGCCGTCTTCCGGCGGGTGGGCGCCGGCGAGGGCGTACGGTTCCGAGCAGGAGACGGCCAGGACGGTACGGCCGGTGAACTCGGGGGACTCCCAGACCTGCGAGATGTCCGTGAAGGCCAGAGACAGTTCAGAGCGGAAGAGCGCCACCGGTCCCATCGGCTCCGTCGGGACATGCTCCAGCTTCCGGTTGAAGCAGACGTGGAGCATCGGAACCCGCTGGGAGGTGAGCCGGAGCACCTCGGCGAGCTTCGGGTTGGCATCCACGATCCGCTCGCCCGCATTGCCTGAGCGCACGAGTTTCGACAGGGCTTCCGCCGGCACGGCAAGCAGCAGATCATCCACCGCCTCGGTCCGGTATTCGCCTGTGCCGACCCATTGCTCATGCCGTGGGTCGAACCTCGTGCCCTCGAGCTTGATCGCGACCACCCTGTCGTCCTTGCGGATGACCGCGTCGACCCTCGTCTGCCTGACGATTCTGACCTTCGCGTCCTCAAGGGCCTTGGTCAGCGGCTTGATCACGATGTCTTCGGCCGGTCCACGCGCGAGGAAGGCGCCCGTGTCAGGTTCCGCGACACAGTAGGTGAGGTACGCGTGGCAGTCTGCCGCTGAGATGAGGTAGGCCGGTATGGCCCAGACCCTCGTGACGAACGCTTCGTAGGCCTCGATCGCGGCCTTGGTCATGTACGTGCGCGTGTTGAGAAACCCCGTGAGGCTCATGTTCTCGAGGAACATGGTGGGGTTCAGCTGCTCGGCGAGAAGATCGAGACTTGCGTAGCCGGCGACGAGCGCGTCGGCCGGAGGCGCGACGCCCGAGAGGAGATTGTCGACCACGTGCCTCGCGGAGTAGACGTCGGTGACGGTGGCGAGAGGCGGAGGCTCGCCGGGTCCGGGCGGACGACGCATCTGGTGGAAGGAGTGAAATTCGGTGAAGCTCTTCTCGCGATCGACCCCGATGTCGTCCATCAGCTGCCAGAAGTTGCGATACCAGGCTTGGTACATATGGGGATAGACGTCGATGACGGTGCTGTTCCTGAGGGTTCGCGAAGCGAGGTTGCCCCCAAGCATCTCCTTCTCCTCATACAGAGTCACCTGATAGTCACGTTCGGCGAGGCGTAGCGCAGCCGCCAGGCCGGCCAGCCCGCCCCCCGCGATCGTCACATGGGGAGCGCTCATCGCGCCGCGTTGCGGGTTCGATTCTCAGAAAAGCAGCGGCCCGTTCCCACTTCCCTCGCCACCCCCGGCGCTGAAGTCCCAGTGGACGCTGATGATTGCAGAAGAGGCCGCGGGGAACTCACCTGCCGAACCTCGCGGCGAGCGCCGGTGGCTGTGATCGGGCGGGCCTCTACTCTGCTTGCTTCTCGACGGCCGCTTTCATCTCCACCACCGATGGGAGCACCTGGGGTCCATCCGGGCAGAAGTCGAGCCTTGCCGAGGTCGCCTCCACGGCCGCGAAGTAACCGAGTTGGTTCTCGCTGCGAGCCGCCATCCTGCACGCGTCTTCCCCATCCGTGGCGAAGAAGCAGCCGATCTCTGTCATGCGGTACTTGGCCGGCACCGGCCCTGGCAGGCCCGATGCGCCACCGGGTTCCGGGTTGGGACCAATCCGGTAAACCAGGAACGGCTTGGTGTTCGGTGGGACTCCGGCCGCGTTTGCGGCCTCCTGACCTTTGGGGTCAGCGCCCCCGCCCTGTACGGCCTTGGCCATGCTCTCCCCCTATCGCCGTCGTCGATCTCGCTCGGATCCCGAGGTGACCGAGCGGCCCAAAAGCGCAGGGTAGCGCATCAACTCCGCGTCGTGAGCGACCTGGATGAGCGTGCGAACGCCGCTCGCGTCGTACACGGCGATCACTTTCCCGCCGGCCTGCTCCTGTACCTGAATCGAGCGGGGAGACGAGACGAAATAGTGCAGAACAGCGTCACGCGGCGCCGGCTGCCCGACGTGGATCTCGATCTCGTCGGCGTCCGAGTCGTAGCGGATCGCGTGAAGCGGGCGCCCGATGGCGCCGTTCTCGCCGTCAGGGCGCTCTCGCCCGACCGTGACCGACGCCAGCAGGACCTCGCCGCCGACGCCGATCGCCTCGAAGTAACCGTGCCAGTCATCTGTCTCCAGCTCGAACGCCCGGGTTGCGGATATCAGTTGCGCAGGTCCCATCGGTGTGGCGACTATTGCGCGCGGAGATCCCCACGTCCATCCAATGTTGGACCGTGCCGTCCGAGGCTTGGGGCTGTGGCTCAGGCAGCGCGTCCGCGGAGTGCGTCCGCGTCGCGCACGAGGATGTTCCTGCGCTCGGTCTGGACCCAGCCGAGCTGGCGCATCACGCGCAGTGACTCCGCCACGCCGGCGCGCGAGGCGCCCGTCCACGTGGCGAGATCCTCCTGGGAGAGCGGCGAGGTGAGCCGTATCCCCTCCTCTGATGGCTCGCCGTAGCGGTCGGCCAGTTCGAGGATGCGTGCCGCGAGACGCCCCATTGTGTCCGCGACCGCGAACTGCGAGCGCCTGATGCTGCTCTCACGGAGCCGGTGAGCGACGATCTCGAGCAACACCACCGCCACGCGCGGGGTCGTCTCCAGATGGCGGCGCAGCGCCTGAGCTGGTGTCACCAGCGCCCGCACCGCCTCGAGCGCCGTCACCGTCGCGACGCGCGGGCCGCCGTCGATGAACGCCAACTCGCCCAGCAGGTCGCCGGGATCACGGATGTCGAGCATCAGTTCCCGTCCATCCTGCTCCACGCGCGCGATCTTCACTCGGCCGGTGAGCAGGATCATCGTCCGGTCGTCCACCTCGCCCTGAAACATCAACGTGTCCGCGCGTGGGTGGCTTCGAACCACCCCGATCCCGAGCAGCGACTCGCACTCCTCATCGCTCAGGCTCGCGAGGAAGGTCCCGCCGACCGGGGCCATCATCGTCACTGTCGACATTCCCGTGATCTCACCCCCTGACGTCCTTGCCCTGCCGAATCCAGCAGACCGCCGCCCAGTCTAGGGCGTCGGGCGGGAGCGTTGCCAGCGCGCGATCGGTGCGGCGATGCGCCGCCACGGACTCACGCCCGCCCTCCCGGTCGCAGCCGGCTAATCCCTCAGTTCTCAGGCGGGCACGGGCTGGCGCCGGCGGCTCGCTGTTGGCGCTCGACCGGTATCTCGCCGGCGACTTCGGCCTGGCTCATCGTTCCCAAACGGTTCACCAGCTCGGTGTACCCGAGCAGCTCGTCGTGCATGGCCGTGAAGTCGATGCCTTCCAACCCGAAGGATGGGTCATACAGCGACTGTGGCGCAGAGATCACGCCCATCGTCGGCAGGAGGTGCTGGTTGTAGGGCGTCCCCTCGCCGCCGAAGTTGCAGTGGGACGGGACCGTCGAGCCCGGCGCGTCGGCGCCCTGAAGCAGGATCGTTCGCTGCATGTCGTACTTGCGCACGACTTCCGTCAGGGTCGCCACCAGTGGCGGGCTCGGAGTGATCCCGATGAACTGGATCGCCCGCAGCCCGTTGGGGACCAGTTCCTGCCCGGGCCCGCCGTCGGCGCGCGGCATCTGCTCGTAGTCGATCGCACCGAGGTGCTCGAGCACCAGCACGGATGAGACGAGACCCTGGTCGTATTCGGAATCGAGCTGCGTCGCGACAACGCCGGCGCCGCCGTGGCGGTGGTACGGATCGACGAGCCTCTGGTAGAAGTGCGCGGTCGGGAAGACGAATTCAACGGTGCGTGGCCGGCATGTACGCGGCAGGCGAGCGAGGTAGCGGGCCATGGCGACCATCGCCACCGGGCCGTTGTCCTCGACGGCGTTGGTGCCGTCGGTGTGGCTGTCGACGACAATCCGCTGGGCGCTCTCGCCCGGAACCGTCGCACGGACCGTGGGCGTTTCGACCTGCCGGTAGCTCGCGTGCAGCACCAGCCGCGCCGAGACCGGTTGGCCTGATGACATTGCATCGGAGATCTGCTTGCCTTCGTCGGCGCCCAGATACACCGCTGGCACATGCCATGGGGTGCCCTCATAGGGCTCGTAGTGGTCGGTCAGCTGGGCTCTTGGCAGTTCCTTGACGAACAGAATCCCCTTCGCACCTGCGGCCGCGGCTTCGCGCAGATCGGCGACGCGAGCGTTGTAGTTGATGAAGTCCCCGAAGAACGACTGCGTTGGATCGATCGTGTTCTGCGGGTCATAGACGTACCAGCTGACGACTGGCAGAAAGAAGTCGTAATAGGGCACGTTGCCGGCCGGCGCCGGTCGCACGACGATGCGACCCGCCGCGTTGGCCGCCGTGATCTTTTCTTCGTCGGGAATCCGCACGAGCGGAGCCGACGCTCCGCCGGTGGGCGTCGCTTCGGCGTACGGGACCGGCGCGGCGATGGGAATCCCGGTGGTTTGTTCTCCGACCTTCAGCTTCAGTTCCATCGACCCGTGCGACCAGCGGTTGATCGTGAAGTGCTGCTCGCTGATTGCCAACCCTGGCACCTTTTTGAGCTGAGCGAGGATCCATTTGATGTACGTGTTCTGCGTTCCGCTGCCGGTGGGGCGGACGTGCAGCGGGGCGAGGACCGAGTTCATTTCCCGCAGAGTGGCCGCGTCGGGGAGCGCCGATGGATCGGGCGCGACGGGACAGCCGGTGGCGCTCGGCAGAGCGGGTGGGGAAACGGCGGCGGCGCGCGCGCCGGGCAGCAGCAGCGGCATCGCCAGCGCGCTCAGCAGCGCCCAGGGCGCGATGCGCCTTCGCATGCCGTGCGCGCTCATGGCCCGCTCAGCGCCCAGTCAGCCGGCCGCCCCGCCTTGGTCGGAAGGGTGAACTGCACGAGCCCGCCGGCGACCGTGTCGGGCACGCGCAAGCCGCCGGCGTAGGCGACGGCGTCAGCCGCCGCGACGCCCGGGGGAGGCGCGACGCGCATGGTGACGCTGCCGCCGCTCGTCGATACATAGCCGCGAATCAGACCGCTCTGCTGCGCGACGCCGACCTGCGGCAAGCGGATGTCGAATGTGGCCATCGGCAGGTGCGGCACGACTTCGTAGCCGTCGCGTGTGGCTTCCACGCCGGCCAGCGAGAGCAGGTCGAACAGGCTGTAGGCAGGCTGATGCATGATCTGCGTGTCGTAGCCGTTGACGACGTTCGCACCCGTCGCCAGCCCGATTCCGCAGCTCGACGGCGGTGACTGGTAGTAGGAGGCGCACTCGTCATCGACCGAGATGACGCCGTCCCAGTGGGAGGGGAAGGCCGTGGCATGGGCGGCCAAGGTGTTGCGCGTGAACTCATCCCACGCGTACGTCGCCGCTTCCGGTACGACCCCATCCAGGCGGGCCAGCGCCCAGGTCAGCTGGCCATTGAGCGCGAACCACGCCCCGCCAGGAAACTCCCTGCTGTTGTTGAGGCCTGGCTGGTTCTGTTCGTTTGCGCCAGGGTCGGTCGAGCCGGGAGCCATGGCGGCTCCGATCTGCGTCGGACCGTAGGGCGCCCCCACGCCGACGAGGAAGCGGCGGTAGGCGGCGACGATCTGCGCGGCCTGCTGCTGCGTCGCTGCGCCGGCGAGCAGCGCCCAGGGCTGAGGCTCAACGTAGATCGCGCCCGAGCCGAGCTGTTTGGCGCCCGAGTAGCCACGCGCGAACCAGCCGAGGCCCGCGTCGGCCGGCGTGACGCTTTCGCCGGAGACGAACTGGCCCGCGACGATCCCCTTGTCGCGGGCGCCCGCCGCGCGCAGTTCGGCCGCGAAGGCCTGATCGCCGATCGCGTCCGCGACGAGCGCGAGCCGCGGATAGATGTAGGCGGCTTGAGCGGTCACCAGATTGGACTCGGTCATCTGGTTGAACTCGGTCGAGAAGTCGTTCCAGTCGCCGGTGGCTCCGGTGACGTACTCCCCGTGGGCGCCCCTGCCGATCACTTCCTCCTGGTGATGGAACGCGAGCTTGAGGTGCTCCCACAGCGTTCCGGAGCCGGCACCCGCGTAGTAGGGGAGCTGCTTTTGCAGGAACGCGAAGTCGCGGGTCGAGAGGGCGTACTCGGCTGCTCCCCAGAGCAGCCACTGGTCGAGGTCGTCGGCGGTGCCCAGATCAAACCGACGGCACATGCTCAGCATGCCATAGGGGATCGCGCCGCTGCCGGCGGGTTGCTCCTGTGCCGCGTATGCGATCACGTCGCGTGCAAGAGCGGGGTCGGACCAGATCATCGGGAGCGCGTGCTGGAGCGGATCGCGGAACGCCTCGTTCTCGCCGAAGAAATACTGGTAGTAGCCGCCCTGCGAGAGGATGTGGTGACCCGCGCACTCCTCGTAGGTCGAATCCGAGCGCACGGTGTACGCGTCCCACTGGAGCTCTCGCGCCAGCCACGAGTACGAACTGCCCAGTTCGACCTTGGGCAGCCATTTCGACCACTGCGCCTCGCTCTGGTTGAAGGGGCTCGACGCGGCGCGGTAGCGAGACAGCATCGTCGGGATCGCTTCAGGGTGCGCGTAGCCGTAGGCGTAGCGAAGCGTGACGGACGCGCCCGGGGCGAGCGAGATCGGGCTCTGTAGCGCGAACATCCCGCGGCCCTCCTGGCCGTTCGGATTCGGCGGGGCCAGCGAATCGGTGAGCTGGCCGGCGAGGACCGCGGCGGGTGCCGCTCGCGTACCGGAGCCGAAGAACGCGCTCGTGTCCGTGTCGTATGCGCTCACCGGTGCCTGCAGTGCGCTCGCGAAGATGCTCAGCGGCTGCGTATCGGTCTCGTCCGGGAGCTGGGCGGCGGTGAGCGTGCGCGTCTGCGGATCCCACGCGGGTGTCTGATAGCCGCGCGCGAACTGGGTCACTCCCTGGATCATCGGGTTGAGATCCCAGTACTCGAAGTACGAGCCCGCGACCGCTCTCCTGGACGTGTTCCTGATCGTCACGTCGTGCAGCAGCAGCGAGTCGTCGCCGAAGGGCGCATAGACGCGGTCCTGCTCGGCCAGGCCGCTCACCGAGGTCTGCTTCTCGTAGTAGCCGACGCCGTACAGGCGCTCGGTCGAAGCGCCCGTAGCCCGATCGTCGTAGAGCGTGGAGAGGACCTTGCCGCCGACGTTCAGATAGCCGAAGCCGCCCGCGAAATGGTCATGCGAAGCGTCGTAGTAGTTGGTCCATTGATAGAGGCGATCCTGGCTCCAGAGCTGCGTGTAGCCGTGGTTTGATGCGTCGGCGACGACGTGGTCGTTGCCGACCTGGCTCCAGGCGTTGACATTTCCGGACAGCTCCGGTTGCGGTGCGATCGGGCTTGTCAGCGGATCGATTTCATAGCGGTAGGCGGGCAGCTTGTGCGCGTCGACCGTCCACTGCCCGAAGGATCCGCTCCCGAACGTGGACGCCACGCTCGGCGAGCCGGTTTCACCCGACAGCGGAGGGGGCGCCGCGACCGCCGCCTGAGCGCCCGAGAGCACGATCAGCGCTGCGGCCGTAGCAGCGAGGTGCCTCACGGCAGGCTCCCGGGAGTAAGGGAGCTGAAGTGCAGCGTGCCCACGTAGCCGGTCGTGGGGACTTGGCGGTTCGTCGGCGGGCCGAACTGCTTGACCACGCCGGCCCAGAAAGCCGTCCCCCGCGAGTCGTATGCCCCTCCGATGAAGTCCGTCCGCGGCGAGCCTCCGGTCAGTCCGTAGTCGTGGAATATCGGAGCTGCCTGGTCGTTGATCGCGCCGCTGTAGAAGAGTGGCTGGGCGTCGAGTGCGTCGGCCGTCTGGGTGATGAAGGCACTGAGGAGCTGGGCCGATGGTTCCCTGCTCGCGTAGTAGGTGATCGCCACATGCCCCGCCGCCCCAGCCGCGATCGCCGGGCGCTGGACGCTCTGCACTCCGGGTGCCGCGATCATCAGCGGGGCGCTCCACGTCTGCGCGTGGTCGCGCGAGATCGCCAGGTAGGCGAGGCCGTTCGCCGACCACATCGCATAGAGGTTGTCCGCCTGGTCGACGGCGAGCTGGAGGTTTGTGCCGCTCGTGACGGTGCCCGTGGGCGCGTCCTTCTCCGGGATCCATCTCTCGCTCGAGCCCTCGTCTCCGCTGACGACGACATAGGCCGAGTGTTCGCAATTCACGGGCTGGTAGATCGTGCCCTGGCTGTCCACGACGCCCGTGTTGAAGTTCAGCGGCGGACAGATATCCGGCGGGTTGCTCGCGGTCGGCGAGGTATATCCGGCGGGCGTGAACGTGGTCCCGCCGTCGAGCGACTTGTAGCAGAGGCGACCGGGCCCGCTCACCTCCAGCGGCGAGTTGGCGCAGAGGTAGACGACGTCGGGGTAGCCGACCGGCTGGGCGGCCCCTGTGCTCGCAGGTGGTGGAGGGCCTACGAAGACCTTCTCCCAGTCGCCGGTCGGGGCGGTTTGGTAGTCGGCCGTGGTGAACGACCTGCCGTCGTCGGTTGACGTGTAGACCTGAAAGCCATATGCCGCAGCGAGGAAGAAGCCAGCTTCTTCAGGCAGCCCACCCTCATTGCGGAATGGTCCCGTGGCGTGCGCCCAGAACACCCGCCCGGTGCGCCGATCGGCGATCACGTACGGGTCGACCGTGTTCCAGAATGACGTGGGCTGCTCGGCCGCCGGATAGGTGAGGCTCCAGCTCGCCCCGGCGGTCAGCGACCGAGCCATCGAGTTCTCGGTCTGGGCGGGGGAGTAGACGAGCACGCCGTCTTTGGTCACCGCGATGCTCGACTCCGACGTCGCGTAGCCGGTTTCGGTCGCACAGGCCACGGGCAGCCGAGCTCCGCTGGGCAGGCGCACGACGCTGCCGCCGGCACGGTGTGCGACGACGGGCCACGAACGGTTGCAGCCGCTCACCGTCGTGGCGGAGGCCAGTGGTGCGCACACGATCGCGGCGGCCAGCACCGCTGCTGCGATCGCCCCTACCCCGAATGCTGTTCTCCCCTGGTCCATCGCTCCCGCATGCGCACTACCCGAAACTCGAATAAAATACACATGTGTCCTCAAAGACATCCTGGCGGGGGGAGCCGCTTCCGCGTGGCCGCCACAGGCTGCCGGCATCCGCGGTCCGCGAGTCCCAGCGCGCTCGCATAATCCGAGCGATGCTCGAGTGCGTCGGGCGCGACGGCTACGAGGCGACGACGGTGCCGGACGTCGTCGCCACGGCCCGCGTGTCACGCAACGCCTTCTACGAGTTCTTCCAGGACAAGGCCGATTGCTTCATCGCCGTCTGCGACCAGACGAGTGAAGAACTGCTCGGCGAGTTGCTCGAGCTAGCCGGCGAGCCGGACTGGACCCAGGCGATGCGCGAGGGCGCACGGCGCTATCTGCGGTGGTGGCAGGAGCGTCCAACGATCTCGAGCGCCTACCTCGTGTCGCTGCCGACGGTGGGCGCCCGCGCGCTGCGCCAGCGCGAGCGCCACTATGCGGCCTTCAGGGCGATGTTCGCCGACCTCGGCCGACGTGCCCGCGTCGAGCAGCCCGACCTCGGGCCGCTCAGTGAGCTGATCCCGCGCGTGCTCGTCGTGGCGATAACGGAGCTGGTCGCCGAGGAGGTACGCGCCGGGCGCACGTCGCGACTGACCGACCTCTCCGATGAGATCGCGCTGCTCGCGATCAAGTTGCTGGCCGACGACGCCACCGCCGAACGCGCAGGGGTGAAAGGAGCGAAGGTCGGCTCCTAACAGGCCCGACGATCCCGGGACGACCGCCGGGTCGCCTTCTAGCGGCCCGGCGTGTCGAGGCTCAATCCGCTGGTGATCAAGTCGGCGGTGAGCGCGGCTTGCTCGGTGACCTGGCTTGGGCGGCGCGGGTCCGCGTTGTCGAAGTGGCGCGCAAGCGGAGCAAGCGTGAACGGGGCGGCGGCGCCGTGAGCGATGAGGAAGAAGAGCGCTCGTAGGCTGATCGGGCGTATGCGTCCCTCCTTACGGAGGTGGTCGAGCAGCCGGGCGAGGGGTGCGAGCGCTGGTGCGATGTAGTTGTCGTAGATGTAGTCGAGGCGCTCGCTGTCGACGCGTCCCTCGATGTTCATCAGGCCGAGCAGCTCGGGACGCTCGGCGTTGTAGCGCACGAAGCGACGGATCGCGTGGTTGAGCTGGTCGAGCGGGTCTGCGAGCGTTGGATCGAAGGCTGTCGCGAGCTCGGTGACCTGCTGGCTGAACGCCCGGTCGACCGCCGCGTACCACAGGCCAAGCTTGGAGCCGAAGCGCTGGTGGATGAGGTTGTGGCTGACGCCGAGCTCGCGGTTGAGCGTGCGCACCGCCACGCCGTCGTAGCCGTAGGTCGCGAATGCGCGGAATGCGGCGTCGAGGATCTGGTCGAGCGTCGCCGGGGCGTCCTGCGCCTTGGGTCGCCCCGTCCGCCTGCCTTCGCTGGTCTTGGCCATGGCCCGATCATAACGCGCGACCGGACATCTGACCACAAATACGTTGACAGCTATCAACATCTTTAGTACCGTCCGCCAGCAGTTGATCCCCAGAGCCGGAAGGAGCATGTGATGCCGATCGCAGCCCAACTCAAACCAGCGCCGTACACACCGCAGGGCCTAGCGGGGAGCTGGCTGGTCGATCCACAGGCCTCGCACGCACGTTTCCTCGCCAGCACGCTCGCTGGCCTCGTCGGGACTCGGGGGCGGTTCCGCTCACTGTCCGGAGACCTCGTCGTCGACGAGGCCCGCACGGTAGGGACCCTGGTGATCGACTCCTCCTCGGTCGACACCGGCAACCGGATCCGCGACCGGCACCTTCGCTCGCGAGACTTCTTCGACGCCAAGCGCCACCCGCAGCTCCGCTACGAGGCGCGCTCGATCTCCGGCCACGAGCCGGACAGCGCGCGGATCGAGGGCGAGCTGATCGTTGCCGGCATGCGCACACGGCTGCCTCTGGACGTGGCGATCAACGCGGTAGCCGATGGCGTGATCGAGATCGCTTGTGACACGAAGGTGGACCGTGTCGCGCTCGGACTCCGAGGAGCGAGAGGGATGGTGCCGCGCTCGGTCGGGCTCGAAATAGCGATCACGCTTCGCCGGGCGAGCGCATGACCGTCCCAACGCCAAGCACGATGCGGGCGACCGAATCCCCGACGACGATCGCCGCCGACGGCGACCGCATTCCCGGCGAGTTCCTCGGCTTCTGGCAGCGCGTCGATCGACCTCGGGTACGGCGCGCGCGTGAGGCCTGCCGGAGGCTGCTGCGGTTCGACCCGATCCCCGATGAAGCCCACGTGCGCGCGTTCGCGCACGGCTACTACGACGCCGATCCGGTCGCCGAGGCGTTCGTCGATGATGTGTATCTCTCGCGCGGGGCAAACGAGGGGCGCCGAATGCTCGACCGGGCGATCGCTCAGGGCGTCGACTCGCTGGGCGACGCGCCGCAGTCGATGCTCCGGCTGTTCGATGAGTTCGAGCGGCCGCCGGAGTGGCTCGACCGGGATCTCGTGGAGCGAGGCGCGGCGCTGTTCCGTCGCTACGGGCCGGCGGTCTTCAGCTTCGCCGGCGTCGAGACGCTGCTCGGTTACACGGAGAGCTCGATCGTCAAGCCGCTCGCATTCACGGGAACGTATGCCGGTGACACGGCACTGAACCGCTTCATGGAGACTGCCCGGTTCTGGATCGACGTCTCTGAGCCCGGCGGGCTCGAGCCCGGCGGTGCCGGGCGCGCGACGGCGATGCGCGTGCGGATCATGCACGTCTTCCTCCGCCGGCGGCTGCTCGCCCATCCCGACTGGGACCTCGCGGCATGGGGAGTGCCGATCAGCCAGTCCGACGCGCTGATCACATTGATGTCCTCGAGCCTCACACCGGGCCTGGCGATGCACCTGATGGGCTACCGCACCTCGCTCCGCGTGATGGAGGCTATGATGCTCTACTGGCGCTACATCGGGCTCTTGCTGGGGTTGCAGCCCAGGTGGTTCCCCGAGTCGGTCATGGTGGGTCTCCTG
>JAOPZM010000203.1 GCA_025964115.1 Solirubrobacterales bacterium | reverse complement strand
AGTCCCTGGCCATCACGGTCGTCGCCTGCGTCGCGGGGGCGCCGCGTCGTGCGCTCGTACGCTCGCCGGGAGCGATGCCGTTCACACCGTCACGCAGCGCACGGCCCATCTCACGGGCGGTCTGGTAGCGGTCGCGGGGATCGAGGGCGAGAGCGCCGGCGACGGCCTCCGCGAGCTCGGGAGCCACGGCCGCGACGAGCGTGTCGAGCGTCGCCGGCTCTTCCTTCTGCTGCTTGAGCGCGAGCTCCGTGAGCGAGGTCGCCTCGTACGGGAGTCGCCCGGAGATCAACTGATAGGTGACGACGCCCAGCGCATAGAGGTCGGCGCTCGGGCCGGCCTCTTCGCCACGGGCCTGCTCGGGCGCGAGATAGGCCGCGGTGCCCAGCACCGAGCCGACCTGCGTGATGCTCGACTGCTCGGTCGCCTTGGCGATGCCGAAGTCGGCGAGCTTGACCTCGCCTTCGCGGGCTCGCAGCAGGTTGCCGGGCTTGACATCGCGGTGGACGACGCCGTTGCGGTGGGCGTAGTGCAATCCCTCGCAGGCCTGCTCGACGATCTCGATCGCCTCGTCGACCTCGACCCAGCCGTCGTCGCGCAGGATCTCGGCACACGAGGAACCCTCGATGTACTCCATCACGATGAAGTACTGACCCGTGCGCTCATCCTGGCCGGAGTCGAAGACCTGAACGATGTTGGGATGAACCAGGCGAGCCGCCGCCTGCGCCTCCCGCTGGAAGCGGGACACGAAGGTGGGGTCCTCCGCGAGATGCTCGGCGAGCAGCTTGACCGCCACCTGTCGCTCGAGGCGCAGGTCGAGAGCCCGGTGGACGGTCGACATCCCGCCGAAGCCCAGGCGTCCCTCCAGCCGGTAGCGCCCAGCGATGTCCGCGTCGCTCATTTCCCCCCTTCCTGGCCGCCGGCGCCACCGGAGCCAGCACCGGGTTCGGTGCCGCCCTGCCCGCCCGGCGTGGGTTCGCCGTTGGGCGCCGGCGTGCCGCCTCCCGGCCCGGTCGTCGTGGGGGTCGTCGTGGTGGTCGTCGGCGTCGTATCGGTTGGGGTCGTCTGCGTGGTCGTGGGGGTCGTCGACGTGCTGGGCGTCGTCTGTGTGCTCTTCGGCGTGCTGCTCGTGACGGTTGCCTGCGGCAGGGGCTGCGTGCAGGCAAGGAGCGCCCGGGCGCGCAGGTTGGCGATGCCCTGGCGAAGCGTAGTCCGCAGTCCGTTGTCGATGCCCCCCGGCAGCGCACGGAAGTCCCGTTCGGTCCTCGCGATCGCGGCTTCCGTCGCAGCACAGCTGCCGTTGCCGTTCTGCGCCGCCGCCGCGATCGCTTCGAAATCGCTCTGCAGGGGCCCGGCGTCGCCGGTGGGGATCAGGCCCGCGCCAGAGCTCCCGCAGGAAACCAGGACCGCCGCGAGGACGCCCAGCAGCCCAGCCAGCGCCCCGTGCAGGAGCATCGCGGCGTTCCCGCGCGATGAAGAGTCGTTGTGAGGGGGCTCGTGAATCGTCATTGACCGTACTCGAGGCGCTCGGCGAGGGAGTCAGGCAGTCGCGCCGCACGTATCGCCGCGGCCGCCCCCGCCACGTCGTACGCGGCACGATGATAGGACGCCGTCAGGTCCTCCAGGTCCAGTAGCAGCCAACCGGCGCGCGGGTCGCCGTCGCGCGGCTGTCCGACGCTACCAGGGTTGAGCAGCCAATCGCCGTCGGAGAGGTCGAGCTCGGCGCCGTCGCGCTGAGGCTCCCCGGTCGTGACCGCACCCTCGTGGCGTACGAACGAGAGCGCGACGTGGGAATGGCCGATCAGGCAGAGGCGGTTGGGCTGCGCGTCGAGACACAGCTCTGCGAGCAGCGCCGAGACGACGTACTCCCAGACGGGATCCCGTGGGCTGGCGTGGTAGAGCCCGATCCCGCCCTCGATCCCCTGCGGGCTCAGGCTCTCGAGGAAAGCGAGGTTCCGGGGCGCGATGACCTCCTGTGTCCACTGCGCCGCCAGGCTCGCGCCGCGGGAGAACTCATCCAGCGGTATCTCACCGGTCACGGCGAGGTCGTGGTTTCCCGCGAGGCACACGGCCGCGTGCTCGCGTGCGAGCTCCACGCAGGCGTCCGGCTCGGCGCCGTAGCCCACGAGGTCGCCGAGACACCAGACCTCCTGCGCACTGCTGTCGGCGATCGCCTCGAGCGTCGCCTCGAACGCGTGCCGGTTGCCATGGATGTCCGAGATGACCGCGACCTTCATCATTGCAGGGTAGGAACACCGCTCATCGGCAGCCGTTCCACGCGGGGCTGCGGCCCGCAGTCAACCATCGCCCCCTCGCCGGCATGGCGCGCGCGGAGCGCGCCAAGCCTAGGAATCCTCGGGACGGTCCTCCGTCCCGCCGTACTCGGGCAGGTTCTTGATGCCCTCGCGCGTGAGCCACTTGGAGTAGTTGTCCTCCATCGCGTCGATCAGCTCGCGCATAAAGCGGGGTGAGAGGTTCACACGGGAGACGACCACACCAGGGACCTCCTCGGACTCGACCTCGTGGTCGACTCGCGCGAAGGTGATGGTGAACTCGTAGTCGGAGTGGCTGACATTCGCGAAGTTCGCGTATACGCCCCCCATGATCTCGGGGGAGAGATGGATGTTTATGTGGCGCTCGGCGCCTGAGTCTTGGTCGTTCACGTAGCTAGTATCGCAAGCGGCGCCCACGGACCATGACCGAGCCTTTTGCCAGCGACGACCAAGCCCTCCGCGGACGCTCGGCCGGGGACCGTTCGCCAACGCCGCTCGACAGGCTCCGGGAGGCGGTGCTGGGCGCCGCCGGCGAGCTCGTCGACCGAGCACACGACAAGGGACCCGCGCCGCAGGACACCGGTGCGGCGGCGCCGGCCAAGGCGCCAGTCCGGGCTTCGATCACGCTCGAGCGCCCGCGGCGGGCGGAGTTCGGCGACTACTCGACGAACGCAGCCCTCGTGCTGGCCCCTGCCCTCGGCGCGTCCCCGCGCGAGGTCGCCCTGCGCCTGGGTGGCGCCCTGCAGGAGCGGCTCGGCGCGAGCCTCGATCGCTTCGAGGTGGCCGGCCCCGGCTTTCTCAACCTGTTCCTGTCGGACTCCTGGCTGATCGCGGCCCTCGGCGACGCGCTGGACGCCGGCGAGCTCTTCGGCGCCGGCGGCGCGACGCCTGCCGAGCACATCCTCGTCGAGTTCGTCTCGGCAAACCCGACCGGTCCGGTGCACGTCGGCCACGCCCGCAACGCGGCCTACGGCGACGCGCTCTCGCGGGTACTGGCCTTCCACGGCCATGAGGTCGGGCGCGAGTTCTACGTGAACGACGCGGGCTCGCAGGTGCGCAAGTTCGGTGAGTCGATCCGCGCGCTCGCGCGCGGCGAGCCGGTGCCGGAG
Organism: Solirubrobacterales bacterium; assembly: GCA_025964115.1. Taxonomy (GTDB): domain Bacteria; phylum Actinomycetota; class Thermoleophilia; order Solirubrobacterales; family Solirubrobacteraceae; genus Palsa-744. The sequence goes on along the minus strand of JAOPZM010000203.1, from coordinate 12,122 downwards.
GACGGCTATCAAGGCGCCTACGTCGAGCAGCTCGCCAACCAGCTGGGGAGGGACTCGACCGACCCCGCAGAGCTCGGCCGCGCCGCCGTGAGCGTGATGCTGGGGGAGATGCAGAGCTCGCTCGTCGCGTTCGGGGTGATGGGCTTCGACCGCTGGGCGTACGAGAGCTCCCTGCACGAAGGCGACCCGAGCCCCGTTGCGCACACGCTCGCGCTGCTCGAGGAACAGGGCCGAACCTACCGCCGGGACGGCGCGCTCTGGCTGCGCACGACGGAGTTCGGCGACGACAAGGACCGGGTGCTCGTTCGCTCCAACGGAGAGCACACGTACTTCGCATCGGATATCGCCTATCACCAGGACAAGCGCGAGCGCGGATTCGACCGGCAGATCGACGTGTGGGGCGCCGACCACCACGGCTACGTACAGCGGATGAAGGCCGCGTACGAGGCCCTCGGCGGTGATCGCGAGCATCTCGAGCTGCTGATCATGCAGCTCGTCCATCTGGTGCGTGCGGGCGAGCGAGCGCTGATGTCAAAGCGGGCGGGCGAGTTCGTGACGCTCGACGAGCTGCTGGCGGAGATCGGCGTGGATGCCGCACGCTGGTACCTGCTCGCGCGGTCGCACGACACGACCGTCGACCTGGATCTCGACCTGGCCCGCGAGCAGTCCAACGAGAACCCCGTCTACTACGTGCAGTACGCGCATGCCCGCATCGCATCGATACTCGCCAAGGCGGGGCCCGAGCGGGTAGCGGCGGCGCTCACTGCCGTTGCCGGTTCCGAGCCGGGTCCGCTGCACGCCGCCGAGCGCGCGTTGATCGAGCTGCTGCTCGCGTTCCCGGTCGAGGTCGCCGAGGCCGCCGAGCGCCGAGCCCCGCACCGGATCGCGGCATACGCGCTGGAGCTCGCCCAGGGATTCACCGCCTTCTACAGAGACTGCCGCGTCGTCGGGGCCGAGCCCGAGAGCGTCGAGTCCTTCCGCATCGCGCTCTGCGTGGCGAGCAGGCGGCTGATCGCGCGCTCCCTTGGCCTGCTCGGGGTCAGCGCCCCGGAGGAGATGTAGCGACGCCGCTACTTGAAGCGCGCGAGGTCGGCGTCCAGGCGCGCCGCGTCGCTCGGGTCGAGCGACGGCGACGGCGACGGCGACGGCGTGGTGGAGGCGCCGTCGCGCGGCGTGCGGCGACGCCAGCGGGGAAGCAGCAGCGCAACGAGGCCGAGAAGGGCGACCACGACGGCGAGCGGGACGAGATAGGCAGCGAGGTCGAAGCCGTGCGTGGACGGCAGGCCGAGCACGGCCGGGCCGTACTGGGCCACGAGCGCGCGCTTGATCTGCGATTCGCTCCTTCCTTCATCGATCAGGCCCTGAATGAAGGCGCGCTCGCGGTCGGCCTGCTGGGACTCGGCGACGTTGAGGGGGATCTTGCAGCTGACGCACATCACCTGGCGCTCGATCGTCGGCAGCGTGGGCCTCGACCCGGCCGCGGACGCGACCGCGCCGGCGAGCTGCCCGCCGCCGAGGCTGATCAGCACGAGCAGCACTGCCGGCATGCGCCGGCGCCGCCGCGCGCGCCGCGCTCCAGTTGCGTGGGCAGACCCGACGCGCATCGGCTCGTGCCTCACGAGGACTGCGCGAGAGCCACCGCGCGGTCGAGGAAGGCCTGGTCTATCTCTCCGCGCGAGAGCGCCCGCACGTTGCCCTGGCGATCGAGGAGGAAGCTCTCGGGAAGCTGGTCGGTGCCGTAGGCGTGCGCGAAGGACCCGTCGGCATCGCGCAGGTTCGGGTAGGTGAGGTGGTAGCGGCGGACGAAGCGCAGCGAGTCCGGCGAGGCATCGAGATAGGTGACCCCGAGCACCGTGCCAGCGTGGCGGGCCAGCAAGCCCTGGGCGCGCTGCAGCAGGGGGGCCTCAACCTGGCAGGGTTCGCACCAGGATGCCCAGAAGTTGAGCACCACGACCTTGCCTCTCAGTGAGGCCAGCGAGCTGGCACCCGCCCCGCCGAGGACGGGCAGCGCGTGCGACGCTCCCGGCGCCTTCGGCCGCCCATGGTGCGCGACGAGTTCATCGAGCGTGCGACTCGCAGACCGTGCCGATACGCCGTAGATCAACAGCCCGACCAGGCATGCGCCGGCAACCGCTGCGAGGATCGGAACGGCACGGAGTCTCACGACACCAAGATTAGAGGGACTCCGTCGTCCGGGCAGCAAGTAGCGTTTATGCCAGCCGGGGACCTGGCCAGGTTGGCGCCAAGCGGGTTTTTAGCCCCAACGGAGTGGGTTCGACTCCCACCAGGTCCACTCGATCGCGGCGGGAGACCCGCAAGATGCAGCGGCCCCGACACATCGCAAGATGCCGGGGCCGCTCGCGGGCGCGGGGGGGTTGGGAGCGCCCGCGCCCCAGCCCTCCATGGCCGAAGTTGATGACTCCGAACCAGAGGCTGCCCAGCGTCTCCGCGCTGTCACGACCATGCGCGCGCACCACCCCCGTCGTCGCCGTGTAATGCTTGGCTGGGCCGTGGGAACGGCCCAGCCAGCAACCCCCCCAAACAACGGTCACACCATACTCCTCGTGCGGCGGCGTTGCGCGCGCGCGAAGCGGCCGAGGATATTGCTGGTGGTCTTGCCAGGGGCACCCGGCGCCGCTACGCTCCGACGGGCTGGTCTTCGTGCCGCGAAACGGCATGCGAGGCGGATCGAGCGGTTAGGACTCGCGCCAGATCCGAGTGTAGTCGGCCTTTCCGTCACTGGTCACCGTGGGTTGAAGGGGTTGCCGATGGCGATTGCGGATGAGAGGGGTTGGACCCATCGCAGCTCAGCCTCTGGAGCTTCAGGACGTCGTGTATGACGGCACGCACACCTTAGTCCTGAGCGGGGAACTGGACCTCGCTTCGGCCGCCGAGCTCAACCGACGCTAGACGCTCCTACCGGGCGTTCGCCACGGCTCTTGTGCCGCCCGTTCCAACTTCGTTCCACACTTCGGGCACTTTCTTGCTTCTCTGAGTGGAGTTTCGTTCGAGCGAACATCGCTCGCAGCCATCATCGGCGAGGGATAGTCCCATGGCAGCGGCGCAACCTCAGCGCCGCAAGCGGGGCAGGGGTAGGGGTTCTCGCGTCTCATAGTTCAAGCGCTACCCGACGAGCGTCTTCAGAAACGCGAGATCCGAGTCTAAAACGCACCGGGAGGCGGGCGGCCAAGAGTCGTCCTGCCCGTCTGATTAGCTTGCGGCGCGCTCGAGCGGATGGAGACCCAGTTCTCGAGCGCGCCATGGCATCATCGGCCGATCTCGACGTCGCGCTGATCCGTGGCTGGATCGGTGCGGCCACCGGACACGCGGAGCCCAAGCGTCGGCATAAAGTCGCGCTCCCACGCAGCGTCTCACTGTCGGTCGCCGACGGCCGTCATGGGCGTCCGTAGCGGCCGGCGCCGACATGCGAGCGCGTAATATGGGCCTTCTGCGCGGCGATAGCTCAGTTGGTAGAGCGCAAGCTTCCCAAGCTTGAGGTCGCGGGTTCGAGACCCGTTCGCCGCTCTGTTCCACGTCCGCGACGGCAAGGTGACGAGGCACGTCCCTCTGCCGACCAGCGTCCGCAACTTTCTCCCGGGCCGCTGGTTAGTGTGCCATCTAATCGAATTACGGAGGGGGAGGGACCATGCGGACTCTGGTGCGGGGTTGCACGTCGACGCTTGCGATCAGTGCCGCAATCGTGCTGGTGACGCTCGTTGGCTTCAGCGCTGCGGCGGTGAATGTCAGCAATTCGGGCTGGTCCTGGTCGAACCCCACTCCGCAGGGCAGGACGCTGCGCGGGATCGCGTTCGCGGGCGGCGTGGGCTATGCCGTGGGCCGCGGCGGCACGGTGCTGTCGACCGTCAACGCGGGTGCCTCCTGGAGCGGCTTGACTACCGGTACGACCGGCGAATTGGAAAGCGAGCAGGTGCTCTCCTCCACGGCCGTCGTGGTCGGTGGTGGAGCCGGTTGCATAACCCGCGTCTCCGCTGACGGCGGACAGACCTTCCGCCGGATCTTCAATGTCGCCGAATCGGGCTGCCCGGAACCTGTTGCCGCGTTCAGCTTCGTCTCCCCGCAGGTCGGCTTTCTGCTGCTGCGCAACGGCTCGCTCGAGGCCACGGCCGATGGCGGCGCGAGCTTCTCGCGCAAGACCGGTGTCCCGGGGACGCCCGCGTCGAGCGGGGGCGGCGGAGCGGTCGGTGTGGCCGTTCACTTTCTGACCCCCACCGCTGGCATCGTCTTCGTCGCCGATCCCAACTCGGGCATCAGCACCGCATACATGACGCCGGACGGCGGCGTCTCGTGGGCCCAGGTGACGCTCCCGGCGGGGGCTAGGGTGACATCGGCGCACTTCGTCGACTCCAGCAACGCCTACGCGATCGGGCCCGAAACGGTTCTGCGCTCAATCGACGGAGGGGCGACCTGGGCAGCACGCCCGGTCGCGGCCGGCAAATCGTTCAACTCGATCGACTGTGCGACGCCGGTCGAATGCATACTCACTGTGACAGCCGGCAACCAGCTGGTGAAGACGACCGACGGAGGGGCGACCGCTTCTGTGAAGACGACGTCGAGCTCGCTGATCTACGGCGCGGCTTACGCGAGCGCGACGCAAATCGTCGCCGTTGGAGACAGCGGCTCGACTGTGCTCTCGAGTGACGGCGGTGCGACCTTCGCGCCGTCCAGCGTCGATATCGGAGGCGAATACAGCCGCCTTCGCTCGGGGCCCGGAGGGCTTGTGCTCGCGCCGGGCTCCAAAGGCAACCTCGCGGCTTCCGCCGACGGCGGGCAGAGCTGGCGGGTGCTGGCGACGCTGACGTCTGCCGAGCTGGTCGACGTCGCCTTCTCCACGGCTCAGATCGGCTATGCACTCGACGCCGGCGGCGGGCTACAGCAGACGAACAACGGCGGCGTCAGCTGGGCCACGCTCAGTCCCGGGACGACCACGCCGGCGAGGGCGGTTGTCGCCCTGGGCACGCGGGCGGTGCTGCTGGTCGGGCCGGTCGGGATCCACAGGGCGGTCAACGGTGGGCGCTTCGAACCCGTGACGGGCAAGCTCGTCGCGTCGGCTTCGCTGTCGGACTACGACGTTGCCGGAGCGACCGTCTTCGCGTTCGGGGTCGGGACGCACACGCTGCTCCGCTCGACGACGTTCGGCGCCAGCTGGACGGCGATACACCTGCCGCTGACGAACAAGCGGGGCAAGACGAAGGAGTCCATCCGGAGCGTCGCCTTCACGAGTCCCACGCGCGGGCTGCTACTCGACGGCGGTGGTCGCGTCTGGCTGACCGCCAACTCCGGCTCCACCTGGAAAGAGGTGACCTCGACGGGGTCGAGCGACGGCATCCAGCTGGCTTTCTCGGACCCGACACACGGATTCCTCACGGTTCACTCGTTCGGACACGACTCGGCGAACGCGTACGTGCTGCGAACCAGCGACGGTGGGGCGACGTGGCACCCGCAGGTGATCACAGCGGGCTCGATCCGCCCCGACGGGATCCTGGCGGGCGGATCGATGAACGCTTCGCTGCTCATCGACCAGCGGTCGCTGTTCACGACCAGCACCGGCGGGGATGTCGCCGGAGCACGCGCAAGCCTCTCGCTGTCGGCCCCCAGGCGCTCGTTCACCAGGCGTGTGCTGAGGTCCGCGCACGGAACCGTCACAGTGAACGGCACGCTCACGGGGGCGGTCGGTGGCGAGCAGGTCGTCGTCTCCCGCCGCGACGTCTTGGGCGGCTCATGGGAGCATCAGGTGGTGATCGCCGGCGCCAACGGAGGCAGCTTCACCACGAGCTGGCGGATCGGACGCCCGTCGATGTTCGTCGCCCAGTGGCCCGGCGACAGCGGCCGCCCTGGCTTGGGATCGAGGGTGCTGCGCATCGCCGTCCGCTAGTCGCAAGCAGGACGCGTGCTCACCCGCCTTTGTACGAGTCCGGGGCGGGAGGATCTTCGCGCGTGCCCGACACCTGTGCCAGCAGCGACCGGCCACTCGTGCCGCCCAGCACCCGCAGACGGTGCAGGCGATATGGATCGTCTCCCGGATGTGCCCAGCCGGGGACCACTGTCGTCGAGCCGGCGTAGCCCGCCGCCTTTACGACCGAGACCACTGTCGCGTCGTAGTGGCCGGAGGGGTAGCAGAACCAGTTGACCGGTACGTGATAGCGCTGTTGAAGGGTCCTGCGCGTGGCGGCGACCTCGTTGTTGAGCTGTTCGGGGCCGAGGGTGATCAGGTCGGCGTGACTGAGGCCCTGGGTGTCGAGCTCCCAGCCCGCCGCGAGCAGGCCACGGATCTCCGACTGCCCGAGTCCGCCCTGGGACGGCGGCAGCCCGGACAGCTGGATGTTCTCATCCGCGACCCACCCGAGGCGCTGTAGGACGGGAAGCGCCTGGGTGTACTGGGACCGGTAGCCGTTGTCGAACGTGAGCACGATTGGTTTGCCGGCTCCGAGCGACGCGCCCGTCCTCCAGAACGCGGCGAGTTGGTCGAGCGTAATGGCGTGCCAGCCTGCGTCCTTCAGCGCCTGCATCTGTTCTGCGAACTCGGCCGGCGGTACGTAGAGGCCGGGGAAGGGCGCCCCGGGAGGGGGCGGGGCGATCACGTGGTACATCAGGATCGGGACGGCAGTCCTACCCGGGTGTCCATTGGGAGCTGCGGCGGGCGTGCGCGACGTACCCGCCGTGGAGGACCCGGTCGCATGCGCGCGAGCGGGAGCCGCCGGGGAGGGTCCTTTGCCTGTCGTGCCGCCCGAGACCGCTGCCACCACGGCGATGGCCGCCGCGCAGGCCGCAATCAGGCCGAGCGCTTGAGCACGGCGGCGGCGAGTCGCCCGCCGGCGAGCCTCACGACGTGCGCGAAGCGCCTCGGGGCCCATCTGGATGGCCGCCGAACCGGCCCTTGCGCATCCCCTGCATATGGGCGCAGAGGATAGCCGCTTCGAAGGATGAGATTACATCCTTTATAAGACCGTGTCTCGTCTTTTGCTAGTGTGCCCAGCCTGCCCTGTGCCCGGGCGGGACAGGGCGCATGCGGCTCGGAGCTTGTCCACTCACGATGAAAGGCGCGACGCGCTTGTCCAGATGGCCTCTCACGTTTCTCGCGCTCGGCGTGGCCCTGACCGTGTCGCTCGGCGCGATTGGGTGCGGCCGTTCGGGTCCGTCGGCATCCTCGGGGGCGGGCGGGAAGATCCATGTCGTCGCGGCTGAGAACTTCTGGGGCAGCATCGCCACACAGCTCGCCGGGGGCAAGGCTGCGGTGCAGAGCATCATCGTCAACCCCAACGCAGACCCCCACACCTATGAGCCGAGTGCCCAGGATGCCCGCGCGATGGTCGGCGCCAACATGGCGATCGTCAACGGTCTCGGCTATGACAACTGGTCTTCGCAGCTGCTGCAGGCCAGTCCGCAGGCGGGGAGGATCGTCCTGAACGTCGGAGACATGCTCGGCTTGCACAGCGGCTCCAACCAGCATCGCTGGTACTACCCCTCGAACGTCTACTCGGTCGTCGACCAGATCACCGCGGACTATCAGAGGCTCGACCCGGCCGACGCGGCATTCTTCGCGACGCAGAAGCAGCTCTTCGAGACCCAGGCGCTCGCGCGATACGCGGCGCTGCGCCACGAGATCCGGGCCAGATACGCGGGCGTGCCGGTCGGCTACAGCGAGAGCATCTTCCAGGGACTCGGCGAGGACCTCGGGCTCAGGCTGCTCACCCCTTACAGCTTCGTCAAGGCGATCGCCGAGGGCACCGACGTAACCGCGCAGGACAAGCAGACGGTCGATGCCCAGGCGCGGGAAGGGAAGATCAAGGCATGGGTCTTCAACAGCCAGAACGTGACCCCGGACGTCAAGCGCGTCAATCAGATCGCCGGCGAACGCCAGATCCCGATCGCGACGGTCACCGAGACGCTCGCGCCGGCATCGGACAGCTTCCAGCAGTGGCAGGTGTCCGAGCTGGAAGGCGTGATGCGGGCCTTGCACAGCGCGACGGGCAGATAGCCGCAAGACGGCGCGCTCGTAGAATCAAGATCATGACTTCCACCGAGCAGCGGCCGGTCTGGGCAGAGCACGCCGCGCAAGCGCTCGCAGAGGCGGGATACCGCCGTGGCGGCGCCCGGCGAGCGATCCTGGAACTGCTCGACGAGCAGTCGTGCGCGCTCTCGGCGGTCGAGATTCAGGAGGCGCTATCGAGGCGAAACCGCGATGTGTCGCGCTCGAGCGTCTATCGGGTCATGGAGGAGCTCGAGGAGATCGGGCTGCTCCAGCGCGTCGAGATCGGTCAGGGCATGGTCCGCTACGAGCCCGTGCGCAGCGGGCCGGGCCACCATCACCACCTCGTCTGCGATCGCTGCGGGCGGCTTCAGCCGTTCACCGACGACGGACTCGAGCGCGCCATACGCCGGCTCAGCGATCGCGTCCCGCTGCACGTCTCAGAGCACGAGATCGTGATCCACGGCGCGTGCGAGACGTGCGCCGCCGCCTGAGCGGTCTCGAGGACGCGAGCGCAACGCCCCGACGGGCCGCGGCCGGCCGTGCGCGTCAGTCGCCGCTGAGGTTCGGAGGCAGCGGCAGACCAGGCGGAGGGGGATCGTGCATCAAGAGCTCGGGCACCGTGACCAGGTTGTATCCCTGCTTGCGTAGCTTGGTGATGATCTCGGGCAGCGCGGCAACCGTCTGCGCGCGGTTGCCACCGCCGTCGTGCATGAGCAGGATCGCGCCCGGTTTCGCGCCTTCGAGCGCGCGCTGCACGATCACCGGAACCCCGGGCTGCAGGTAGTCCTCCGTGTCGGCTGACCAAAGGACCATCAGCAGGTGCAGGGCGTGCAGCTGGCGCATGGTGGTAGCGCTGTAGGAGCCGTACGGCGGACGGAAGAGCGTCGGCCGGTCGGCGCCAAGCAGTTCCATGCGCAGCAGCGGTTCGAGCAACTCTTCGCGCTGTTCGTGCGCGGAGAGCAGCGCCAGGTGCGAGTGGGACTGAGTGTGGTCGCCGATCACGTCACCGTCGTGGATCTCGCGGACCGTCGAGGCGCTGAAATAGCGCTCCATCTTGCCGACCGCGAAGAAAGTCGCGTGGACGTGCAGGCGCTCGAGGACGGCCAGCACTTCGGGCGTATAGGGGCCGGGACCATCGTCGAACGTGAGCGCGATGTCCTTCGAAGCCCCACCGCCCGCCCGCACGAACGGCGTGAACGCGAGGACCTTGCTCACGGCGGCGTTCGCTTCTGCCTCCGGGTTGCGCTGCGGGGCGTCGGCGCCGGTCGCGCGCACGGATCCGGCCGCCGTGCTCGCGCTTGGCTTGCGGGCACGGTGACCGGACCCGCTGAGGGCGACGATGAGCAGCACGATCACGCCGACCAGAACCAGCGCTGCTGCACTCCTGCGACGCCTGTGCCTGGCGGCATCCGGGCCGCGGCGAGTCGGCGCTGCGAGCACTGCAGGGGAGGGCGGAAGCAGGGGGGGCGGAGCGGGTGGGCGGGCCACAGCCTGCTCGTCCTCGAAGTCCCACTTCCAACGTCGGGTCATTGCCGGATGCTAGCCCGCCGCCATGCGGGATTCCGCCGATACGCGGGCACCGCCTCCGGACGCAGGGTCTAGCCCCCGCCGTAGGAGACGATCAGATCCGTCGCAACGCCCACCAGGAAGCCTGCGGCGATCAGGTAAAGGCCGAGCGTGTGGTGCCCGTAGCGGCGCATCCCCGTCCAGATCTCGCCGATCACGTACAGCACGGCCCCGCCCGCGAGTGCGTAGAAGAGCAGCTCGAGCGGGCTCGAGTTGACCTGGTAGCCGACGAGCGTGCCGAGGAAGGTCGGCGCACCGGCCAGCAGCCCCGCGCGGCCCAGCCACGACCATGAGGGACGCTCGCCGCCGAGCGGGCCGACGATGCCGAAGCCCTCAGTCGCGTTGTGCAGTCCGAAGCCGATGATCAGCACCGTCGCGAGGCCGACGGCCCCGGCCTTCGCCGAGACCCCGATCGCGAGGCCCTCCGCGAAGTTGTGCAGTCCGATCGCCATCGCGATCACCATGCCCGTCTGCAACGCCCGCCGGCGCCGCTCCTCGGCGACATCGTGGGGTCTGGCGAGCTCCTCCTTGCCCGCGACGGTCGCTACGTCTCCGCCCGCGATCGGAGGGACGGCCGTCCGCCGCGAGCGCAGCCTGCGCTCGGCCGCCGAGATGCCGGCGGTGCCAAGGGTGAAGCCCACCGCGAGCAGTGCGAACAGTCCCAGCACGTGTCCGAAGCTCGCGGTGTCTGCCCGGTAGCGCGTGACGGCCGTTTCCAGGATGCCCTCGCCGTGCTTGGTGACGTCCATGAAGATGAACGCGAGGATCCCTACGGAGAACATCGCCAGACAGACCCGCATGCGGTCGTCGACGCCCTTGATCCGCCCGAGCGGGAGGCCGAGGAAGATCGTCAGCCCGGCGATCGCACCCAGGCCGACCGTTTCGCCGAAGCTCATCTGTCGCCCGTCCTCGGAGGCCTGCGATTAGGCATGCCTAACTTCTACCACACAGGTCGGGATTCCAACCGCGAACACCTGCCGCCGGCTTTTCGGGGAGAATCACGCGATGCACGTGACCGCGAAGGCCGACTATGCCGTGCGCGCGATCGTGGAGCTCGCGGGCAGCAGCCAGGAATCTCCGCGCAAGGTCGATGACGTCGCGAAGGCCCAGGGGATCCCCGTCTCCTTCCTGGAGAACATCCTCACGCAGTTGCGCTCATCCGGCATCGTCCGCAGCCAGCGTGGCCCCGAGGGCGGCTACTGGCTGGCTCAGCCCGCAGATCAGCTCAATCTCGCGAACGTGATCCGAGCGGTCGAGGGTCCGCTCGTCGGGGTACGCGGTCAGCGTCCGGAGGAGATCGAATACGTGGGTTCCGCCGAGTCCCTGCAGCAGGTGTGGATCGCGCTGCGGGCCAGCCTCCGCAAGGTGCTCGAGAATGTGACCGTGGCCGATGTCGCCGCCGGCAGCCTGCCCGCGGAGATTGTCGCGCTCACTCGCGAAGAGGAGGCTTGGCACACGCGCTAGGAGGCGAAGACGCGGGGCGCAGGCAGGCGCACCGAAAGGATCTGACCCTCGGTGATCTCGAGCTGCTGCACGTTCTCGCGCGTCACCTGCGCCCATATCTCGCGTCCGTCATGCAGCTTCAGCTCGACGCGTACCTCGAACCCGAGGTGAACAACCCTCTCGACGATCGCCTCGGTGCCGCTGCTGTCGTCTTCGGGGAGGATCTGTATGTCGTGCGGCCGCACGAACGCGTCCCCGATGCGGTTCACGGGACCGATGAACGACATCACGAACTCGTTCGCCGGACTCTCGTACAGCTCGCCCGGCGCTCCCGCCTGCTCGATCCGACCCGCGTTCATCACGACGATCTCCTGCGCGACCTCCATCGCCTCCTCCTGGTCGTGTGTGACGAAGATCGTGGTCACGTGGATCTCGTCGTGCAGCCTGCGCAGCCATTCGCGAAGCTCGGCTCTCACCTGCGCGTCGAGCGCTCCGAACGGCTCGTCGAGCAGCAGCACCTGTGGCTCGACTGCCAGAGCGCGCGCCAGCGCCATCCGCTGGAGCTGCCCACCCGACAGCTGCGAGGGGTAGCGCTTGGCGAGACCGTCGAGCCGCACGAGGCTCAGCAGCTCGTTCACACGGGCGCCGATCTCGTCCTTAGGACGTTTGCGGACCGACAGGCCGAACGCCACGTTGTCGTGGACCGTCATGTGCTTGAAGGGCGCGTAGTGCTGAAACACGAAGCCGACGTCTCTCGTTCGCGCCGGCGAGTGCGTCACGTCGTGGTCGCCGATCAGCACCTCGCCGGCGTCGGGTGTCTCCAGGCCGGCGATGATCCGCAGCAGCGTCGACTTGCCGCTTCCGCTCGGCCCGAGGAGCGCCGTGAGCGCGCCGTCCTGCACGGTGATGCTGACGTCGTCCAGCGCCACGAAGTCACCGAAGCGCTTGTCGACGTTGCGAACCTCAATCGCCATCAGGCCTCCGCCCGTCTGCGGGTGTGCCGTGTCATCAGATTCATTGCGAGCAGGGTTCCGAGTGCGAGAAGCGCCAGCACGACGGCGGCTGCGTAGGCGCCGGTCGAGTCGAAGTTCTCGAAGCGATCCTGGACGTAGAGTGGCAGGGT
>JAOPZM010000078.1 GCA_025964115.1 Solirubrobacterales bacterium | reverse complement strand
CGGCGGCGGCGCCTGCGCAGGAGCGCGTCACCGGCGGCGACATCGACGGGGCCCGCCTGGTCGCGCTGAACATGGCGCTGAATGGCCAGTCACGCGAGGATGCGGACCGCTATCTCGCCGCACACTTCCAGTCGATCGACCGGCTGAAGCTGATCGACGAGGTCTACGCAGCGATCGAAGGCTAGAGCGACGATCGGCGGCGCGACGCAGCGTCCTCGATGACTCGCGTGCCAAGCACGCCACGTCATCTGCGTCCTTGCCTCGCTTGCCGCTCGACGCTCTAGAGGCTCCCGAACACGAACATCTGTTCGTGGTCATAGAATGAGTCCCTGATGGCCGCCGGCAACCAGATCGTCGTCTCGGGAGCACGAGAGCACAACCTCAAGGACATCTCCTTGTCGTTGCCCCGTGACGCCCTCGTGGTGATCACGGGTCTCTCTGGCTCGGGCAAGTCGAGCCTCGCGTTCGACACGATCTATGCGGAGGGCCAGCGACGCTACGTCGAGTCGCTGTCGGCCTACGCGCGCCAGTTCCTCGGGCAGATGGACAAGCCGGACGTGGATTCGATCGAGGGGCTCTCGCCGGCGATCTCGATCGACCAGAAGACGACCTCGCGAAACCCCCGCTCTACGGTCGGCACCGTCACCGAGATCTACGACTACCTGCGGCTGCTCTGGGCCCGTGTCGGCAAGCCCCACTGTCCGATCTGCGGCAGGCCGATCGTCGGGCAGTCGGCCGAGCAGATCATCGACCAGGTGATGGAGCTGGCGGAGAGCACGCGATTCATGGTGCTGGCGCCTGTCGTGCGAGGACGCAAGGGCGAGTACGGCAAGCTGCTGGAGGAGCTGCGAGCCGACGGCTTCGCCCGCGTGAAGATCGATGACCGCGTTCGCATGCTCGAGGAGTCGATCGTGCTCGACAAGCGCTACAAGCACGACATCTCCGTGGTGGTCGACCGGCTCGCGATGCGACACGACGTGCGCAAGCGGCTCGCGGACTCGATCGAGACGGCGGTCGCCCTCGCCGACGGGCTCGTCGAGATCGAGATCGTCGGGTCGGGCAGAGCCCCGGCGGAGGCCGGGCACGAGCATGCCACCGGGGCCAAGGGCGCGCGGGCGGCGGCCGCTCAGATCACGCCCGAGATGACGCCGGACCCCGGGACCGTGTTCACGTTCTCCGAGCGATTCGCCTGTCCGGAGCACGGCCCGTCGCTGGTGGAGCTCGAGCCGCGGATCTTCTCGTTCAACTCGCCCCACGGCGCATGCGACCGGTGCACGGGACTGGGCTCGATGATGGAGATCGACCCGGAGCTGATCGTGCCCGACCCGAGCCTGTCGATCGGCGAAGGCGCTCTCGCGCCGTGGGCGAACAGCGCCTCCAACTACTACGAGCAGGTCACCGAAGCGATCGCCGAGCGCTACGGCGTCGACCTCGATGCCCCGTGGGAGGAGCTCCCCGACGAGCAGCGCGATCTCTTCCTCCACGGAACCAACGGCGAGCCGGTCCAGGTCACCTACCGCAACCGCTACGGACGGCAGCGCTCGTATGCGACGCGCTTCGAGGGGATCGTGAAAAACCTCCAGCGCCGCTACATGGACACCGATTCGGAGTGGACGCGCGAGAAGATCGAGGAGTACATGTCGCTGAGGCCCTGCCCGGTATGCGGAGGGGCGCGGCTGCGCGCCGAGTCCCGCGCTGTGCTCGTGGGCGGGACGCGGATCGAGGACTTCTGCGCGCTGTCGGCGCGAAGGGCGCTCGAGTGGCTCCAGGAGGTAGAGCTGTCCGAGACCGACCGCCATGTTGCGCGCCTGATCCTCCGGGAGATCTCCGAGCGGCTGCAGTTCCTCGAGAACGTCGGCATCGGCTACCTCTCGATGGACCGTGCGGCAGCGACGCTGTCTGGCGGGGAGGCGCAGCGCATCCGGCTGGCGACGCAGATCGGCTCCTCGCTCGTCGGAGTGCTCTACATCCTCGACGAGCCGTCGATCGGGCTGCACCAGCGCGACAACTCGAAGCTGATCTCAACGCTCGAGCGGCTGCGCGACCTCGGCAACACGGTGATCGTCGTCGAGCACGACGAGCAGACGATGCGGGCCGCCGACCATCTGGTCGACCTCGGCCCGGGCGCCGGCGAGCACGGCGGGCGGATCGTGGCGCAGGGAACCGCCGCTCAGGTGCAGAGGGTGAAGGAGTCGCTGACGGGGCAGTTCCTGTCGGGCGCCCGCAGCATCGAGACGCCGAGGCGGCGGCGGACACCCACCGGCTACATCGAGATCCTCGGCGCAAGCCAGCACAACCTGCGCGACATCGATGTCCATGTTCCGCTGGGCGTGCTGACGTGCGTGACGGGCGTCTCCGGCTCGGGGAAGTCGACGCTCGTCAACGACGTGCTCTTCAAGGCCGTGGCCAACCGCTTGCATCGCGCGCGCAAGCGCCCGGGCGCGCATCGCGCGATCCACGGGCTCGACCAGCTCGACAAGATCATCGCCGTGGACCAATCGCCGATCGGCCGCACCCCGAGGTCGAACCCGGCGACCTACACCGGGCTGTTCGACGTGATCCGTGACATGTTCTCCAAGACGCAGGAGGCGCGGGCACGCGGCTACAAGCCGGGGCGCTTCAGCTTCAACGTCAAGGGCGGCCGCTGCGAGGTATGTCGCGGCGACGGCCAGATCAAGATCGAGATGCACTTCCTGCCCGACGTCTACGTGCCCTGCGAGCAGTGCCACGGCAAGCGCTACAACCGCGAGACGCTCGAGGTGCGCTTCAAGGGCAAGAGCATCGCGGACGTGCTCGACATGTCGGTGGAGGAGGCGCTCACGTTCTTCGAGCACATCCCGAAGATCCGCCGCCGTCTGGAGACGCTGAACGCCGTCGGGCTCGGCTATGTCAGGCTCGGCCAGCCGGCGACGACGCTGTCCGGTGGGGAGGCCCAGCGGGTCAAGCTCGCGACCGAGCTGTCGAAGGTTGCGACGGGCAGGACGCTCTACATCCTCGACGAGCCCACCACCGGCCTGCATTTCGCCGACGTGCAGCGGCTGCTCGACGTGCTGGAGCGACTCGTCGACGCGGGCAACAGCGTGGTCGTGATCGAGCACAACCTCGATGTGATCAAGAGCGCCGACCGTCTCATCGACATGGGGCCGGAGGGAGGCGAGGAGGGGGGGATGGCGATCGCGGTCGGCACGCCCGAGGAGGTGGCGGCCGAGCCGGCCTCTCATACGGGGCGCTTCCTGGCGAGCATCCTCACGCCCGCGGTGAAGCGTGGCCGCGGCGGCTCGGGGCGGAGCTCTCCGCGCGGGCCGCGCACGAAGGTCGCCGCCTGAGCGCATGGCCGGCACGGCGCGCCAGGCTCGGCTGTGGGCGCAGAAGTGGCGGTGGTATGAGCGCAACTCGCTGCCGTGGAGGCGGGCGCGCATCCACTGGGAGTTCCTGCGCCGCGAAGCGTTCGTCCGGTGGCCCGTGCAGGGCAATGTGCTCGAGGCGCTACGCGAGGGCCGTCTTCAGATCGGCCCGGGAGCGCTGCTCGAGCCCGGCGTGTGGATCACGGCGCCGGGGAGCGCGCGCGTGCGGATCGGCGCCGGGACCTTCCTGAACATGGGCGTGATGGTCGCCGCCCATGAGCTCGTGGAGATCGGCGACCACTGC
>JAOPZM010000164.1 GCA_025964115.1 Solirubrobacterales bacterium | reverse complement strand
CGGACGCTCGCCGGCCTGCCTTCCGGCGAGCACCGACCACAGCGCGGCCCTCACCGGTGCCGGCGTCGACGTCTCGCCGGCCCCGGGCACCGGCACGGCCAATCCGAACACGCAGATCAGCTTCCGTGGCATCCCTGTGACCGACATCGAGGACGTCGCCGTCGAAGGGTCCCGCAGCGGATACCACCACGGCCACGTATACGGCTACTTCCAGGGTGACGGAGGAAGCTTCGTGCCGGACAAGCCGTTCATCGCCGGCGAGCGCGTCAGCGTACGCGCGCTCCTCGGACCCGCCGGGCGCGAACGCCGGGCCTCCTTCGACTTTCGCGTCGCCACCCCGTACCCGACCGAGGGTCTACCCGGGTTCCCCAACCCGCCGGCCGCCCCCTCCTCCTACCAGAGCTTCGTGTCGGCACCGAACCTGCATCCCCCGATCCTCAACGTCACCGCCGCAGATCGCGACCCGAGCGCCGGCGCTGTGATGATGACCGTCGGCCCCGGTCCCGGTGAGTACGGCCCGGTCATCTACAGCCCGAAGGGACGCCTGATCTGG
Organism: Solirubrobacterales bacterium; assembly: GCA_025964115.1. GTDB lineage: Bacteria > Actinomycetota > Thermoleophilia > Solirubrobacterales > Solirubrobacteraceae > Palsa-744. The sequence goes on along the minus strand of JAOPZM010000164.1, from coordinate 25,246 downwards.
TTCGACAATCTGCCCGGTGGGATCAACGCCCTGAACCTCAGCGTGCAGCTCTACGAAGGTCAGCGCGATCTCACCTGGTGGCAGGGCCGTGTCTTCGCCTCCGGGTTCGGCAAGGGCCAGAACGTCGTGATGGACTCCAACTACCAGACCGTCGCCACGGTCAACGCGGGAAACGGGTACGAAGCCGACCTGCACGACTTCCAGATCGCGCCCGGCAACGTTGCCTACCTCACCGTCTACAACCTGATCCGCTGCGACCTCTCCTCGGCGGGCGGGGTGCGCAACGGGGCGCTCGTCGACACGGCGGTCCAGGAGGTCGACATGAAGACCGGCCTCGTCCGCTGGGAGTGGCACAGCGTCGACCACGTGGCCACGAGCGAGTCCCATACTCCCGTGCCGACGAACGCCGCGCCGTGGGACTACTTCCACCTGAATTCGATCGAGCGCGAGCCGGGCGGAGATCTCCTGATCTCCGCCCGCAGCACATGGACGACGTACCGTCTGCAGGGCGGCTCGGGCACGATCCTCTGGCGGCTCGGCGGCACCAAGAGCAGCTTCGCGATGGCTCCGGGAACCGAAGTCGCCTGGCAGCACGACGCTCGGCTGCAGCCCGACGGCACGATCACCCTGTTCGACGACGGCTCGAATCCGCGCGTGCACTACCAGTCGCGCGGGGTGCGCGTGCAGATCGACACGGGGCGGCACACGGCCCGGCTGGCCCGCGTCTACGCACATCCCCGGAACCCGCTGGTCTCAGACAGCCAGGGAAACATGCAGACGCTTCCCAGCCGGAACGTCGTTATCGGTTGGGGCTCGGTGCCCAGCCTGACGGAGCTCGGGAGCGCCGGCGAGCTGCTGCTCGACGCCCACATGGCGCCGGGGTACTCCTCCTACCGCGCTTTTCGCTTCCCATGGGTGGGGCATCCCATAGCCCCGCCCAAGGTGAGCGCCCGCCTGCTCGCAGCCCGCGACTCGACCGCCGTGTTCGCGAGCTGGAACGGGGCGACGGACGTCGACTCCTGGCGCGTGCTCGCAGGCACGTCCGCGAGCGCCCTCACTCCGCGCGCCACGATGCCCTTGGGCGGCTTTGAGAGCTCGCTCACGCTGCCCGATCCCTATCCATACGTGGCCGTCCAGGCGCTCGGCGCCGCAGGCCAGCTGCTCGGCACCTCTGCGACCGTGAAGGTCGAAGTCAAGTGAGCGCGACGGCTGCCAGCAGTGCCGCGAGCAGGCCGTTGGCGGCGGTCGGCCCGTCGGAGTCCTCCCCTGTAGCGCGCCATGGGCTGCTGCTGACCGCATGCTGCCTGGCGCAGTTCATGGTCATCCTCGACATCGCGATCGTCAACGTCGCGCTGCCGTCGATTCAGGCGAGCCTCGGGTTCTCCGCGCCGGATCTCCAGTGGGTGGTAAACGCCTACACGATCACCTTCGCGGGCTTCCTGATGCTGAGCGGGCGTGCGGCCGACCTGTTCGGCCATCGCAGGACGTTCGTTTGCGGTCTGCTGCTGTTCTCCCTGGCATCGCTCATCGGGGGGACGGCGGCGAGCAGTCAGGTGCTCGTTGGCGGCCGCGCTCTGCAGGGCCTTGGCGGGGCGATCATGGCGGCAGCCTCGCTGACGATCATCACCTCGTCATTTGCCGCGGGTCATGAGCGCAACCGCGCGATCGCGCTTTGGGGGGCGATGAACGGCGCGGGCGGCGCCACCGGAACGCTGCTCGGCGGGATCATCACGCAGGAGTTCAGCTGGCGCTGGATCCTGCTGATCAACCTGCCGATCGGAATCGCCGTGGCGCTGATCGCACGCGTCGTCGTCTCCGACCGCCGCAGCCCGCGCGCGGCCGGGGGCTTCGATCTTGCCGGCGCGCTGTCGGTTACAACCGGTCTGCTCGCGCTCGTCTACGGGATCGTGACCGCCGGCTCACACGGCTGGGGGTCGCTGGAAGCGCTCGGCCCGATCGCCCTCGGCGTCGCGCTGCTCGTCGCTTTCGTGATCGTCGAGTCTAGGTTCGCCGCGGCGCCGCTCGTGCCGTTGAGCGTGTTCTCCAACCCGCTTCTGCGTGTCTCGAACATCGCCGTCGTGCTGCTCAGTGCCGCCCTGTTTCCGATGTGGTACTTCGCCTCGCTGTATCTCCAGGAGGTTCTGCACATGCGCCCGCTCGACGCCGGCCTGGCGTTCCTTCCGATGTCGCTCACGATCTTCGCCTGCGCGATGCAGGCCGGGCGGCTCGTGGCACGCTTCGGAGCGGGTCGCGTGCTCGGCTGCGGCCTGAGCCTGATGGCGGCCGGACTAGCCCTCTTCGCCCGGGTCTCCGTCGGTGGCGACTACGTCTCGGACTTCATGCTTCCCAGCCTGCTCGTAGCGACCGGCATCGGCCTCTCGATCGTGCCCTCCACGATCGCTGCCACGGCGACCGCCGCACCGGGTGAGGCGGGCCTCGCCTCCGGGCTCGTCAACACCTCACGGCAGATGGGCGGCGCGCTCGGCCTGGCGGTCCTCGCATCGCTTGCCGTCCTCTACACCGACCACCTCACACGCGTCGACTACCTCGCCCCGATCCTCGCGCTGAACGACGGCTTCCACCTGGCCTTCCTGCTCGGAGGTGGTCTCGCCGCGGTGGGCGCGATCGTGGCCTTCTGGTTCATACCGAGCACGGTCCGTCCCGCCGGCGGGCCGCAGGCGGCACGCGCCGCGGACCCGACCGGCCCGCCGGCGCACCCTGCGCTGAAGCCGCTGCATGGCGTGAACACGGGCGGGCGCGCACCCGCCGGGGATCCACCCGCCGTCCACCTGCTCGCCATGCCCGAGCGCATCACAGTGGGGCGACGTCAGGGAGCGGCGGTCGACGCCGGCGAGGTACAGGCAGATGCGCCGGCCACACGGAGGGAGCCTCGAGCGCGGGGCGGGGTTGGACGCCGACCTGCCCCGAAGCCGCTCGCGCGCGTCGTGCTCTCGGTCGCCGACGGCCACGGCTGGGCCCTCGCACCGGGCTCGATGACCGTCTCGACGGGCGCGTCCGAGAGCGGACAGACCCCCTAGCGACGATGCGGACGTCTCGCTGGGCCGCCGGAGCGCTCGCGGCAACCCTCGTCGCGGCTTCCATGTCGGGGTGCAGCGGCAAGGGCCCGTACCACTCCCGCAGGGCCAACCCCGAAGCGGACGTCGGCACCGCGGCGGCCGACGTCGCGACCGTCTCGCCCCTGCCCGGCACCTCCGACGCCTCCCCCCAGACGCAGATCAGCTTTCTCGGACGGCGCGGCATGCGAGTAGGGGACGTGCGCGTGGTTGGCTCGAGCAGCGGAGCGCACACCGGCCTCCTGCGGGCCTACTCCACCGGCACAGGAGCGAGCTTCCTCCCGGACCGGCCATTCCTTGCGGGCGAGCGCGTCTCGGTCACAGCCCGCGTCGGCGGAGGCGCCCCGACCAGGCCGGCCGCTACCACCTTCACCGTCGCCCGGCCGGTGGCGCTCAGCGATGCCGAGTTCCCTCACGAAGCGGGCGACCCGCAGGCGGTCCAGCGCTACGCCACCGCGCCGGGCCTGACCCCCACGACGGTGACGGTCGTGACGGCCGCCAGGCCGGGCGCCACGCCGGGCGATTTCTTCCTCGCGCCATATCAGGGCGAGGGCACGCCGGGGCCGATGATCGTCGAGCAGACGGGGGCACTCGTGTGGTTTCAGCCTCTCCCACCAGGCCTCGAGGCCGCGAACTTCGGCGTCCAGCGCTACCGCGGCAGGCCGGCCCTCGTCTGGTGGCAGGGACGGATCCTCGAAGCGGGCTTCGGGCAGGGCGAAGACGTCATCTACGACAGCTCATATCGGCGACTCGCATCCGTGCGCGCCGGCAACGGCTATGCGGCCGACCTGCACGAGATCCGGCTGACTGCGCAGGGAACCGCATGGATCGATGCGTTCTCCCCCGTTGAGGAGGATCTCGGCGCGGTGGGGGGCGCCAGCAGCGCCATCGTCACGGACTCGGTGGTGCAGGAGGTCGACATTCCGACGGGCCTGGTGATGTGGGAGTGGCACGCACTCGGCCATCTCCCGCTGCAGGAATCACAGGCCGAACTCGCGCGGCATGGCTATCCGTGGGATTACGCGCACGTCAACTCGATCGACCCCGGTCGGAGCGGAGACGTGCTGCTGTCCGCACGCAGCATGTGGGCGATCTACGACGTCGACATCCACAGCGGCGGTGTGCGCTGGCGCCTGGGCGGCAAGAACAGCACCTTCAAGCTCCCACCGGGCACGGAGTTCTACTGGCAGCACGATGCGAGGTTTCAGCCCGGCGGAGCGATCTCGCTGTTCGACAACGGCTCGGAACCGCCGAAGGAGAAGCAGTCGCGCGGCCTGCTCCTGCGGCTCGCCCCGGGCTCCCGGACGGTGTCGCTGGCAGGACAGTTCGCAAACCCGGCGCGCACGCTGCTCGCCGCGAGCCAGGGCTCGATGACGCGGCTCGCGGACGAGAACTGGCTGCTCGGCTACGGCAGGTTGCCGGACTTCACCGAGTTCGACCGCAGCGGCCGCGTGCTCTTCGACGCGGCGCTGGGGCGCAATGTGCAGGACTTCAGCGTCGACCTCTCGCAATGGACAGGTCATCCACGGACGCGACCTTCGGTGCTGGCGCGAGCGAGCGGTACGCGCCGGGTGGTCACCGTGAGCTGGAACGGCGCCACCGATGTCGCCCGCTGGCGGCTGCTCGCCGGCTCCTCGCCGACGAGACTGGCCGCCGTTGCGAGCGCCCCGAGGGCCGGCTTCGAGACCTCGATCACGGCGCGCACGCCGGGAAGTTACGTCGCGGTCCAGGCGCTCGATCGCTCGGGGGCGATCATCGGCGCCTCGGCGGTCGTGCACCGCTGAGTCCGTCGCGCCGGGGCTCGCGCACTCCGGCCTCCGGCCAGTCGAATCGTCCAAGTCCGCGCTCGGATCTGCGCCTGCGCATCGCGGCCGCACCCCTGGCCGCTCGTGCGGCGGTCGACTGATAGTCGGCCATTCCGCGTCCTTGCTGAGCGCCGAGGTGCCATGGCAGCGGGGCCCGAAGCTCTTCGGCGATGGCGCGCCCGAGCTGCGCCCGCAGCGAGTCCTCAAGAGGGCTCCGGCCCGCCTCGTTGGCGAGCTCAAGCCGGCCGGCCTGCGTGCGGTAGTCGTAGAGCTCGCTTTCCGCCCCCGCGTACAGCGGGTCGATGGCTCCGGGCGCCCAGTTCGAATAGGTCGCGTACTTCGCCGCCGGCGTGCGCAGGCCCACGACGTGCACCGGGGCGCTCGCGGCGTAGGGTTCGATCGCGAACTCGGTCACGATCTCGTCCGTCGCGTGCAGCACGTAGGGGCGCCCGGGCGAGGCGGGGTCGGCGAGGATTCCAGCGAGATCGTGGCGGCCGGCGATGTGGCCGTAGTGCGGGTCGCTCCTCCACGCGTCCGAGCCGGTGGCGATCGTGAGCAGCAGCGGGGCGACGTCGACGCTCGAGGTGAGCTGGGTGCGGGTGCGCTCCGGGGCGCGCGTGAGCGCGCCGCGGGGGTCGCTGACCATCAGGGGCACGCGGATCGCCTCCTCGTAGACGCCGGCGCCCTTGCCGCGCAGGCCGTGCGAGCCTCCGTACTCGCCGTGATCGGAGGTGAAGATGATCACCGTGTTGGCCGCGACGTCCGGACGGCTCTGGAGCGTGCGAAGCACGTTTCCCACGTGGCGGTCGACCTCGCGCTGCAACTTCATGTACAGGTCGAGGAAGCTCAGCCAGATACGCGTGGCATCGGGCCCTGAGAACGGGACCGCTCCGAAGGAGCTCGCCGCGGTGTCCTGCAGCGAACGCTGCAGCCGCGGCTTGTTGCCTTCGACCAGCAGTTCGGGGGTCTCGAAGTTGGGTGGCAGCCGCCTCGCCACGTTCGCGGCCGTGGCCTCGGCTCGCACGCGCTCGCTCCACACGTACCACCAGGCGATGTCGTGGGGATTGACGAAGGACACCGTCGCGCACCATGGCTCGGCGCCTGCCTCCTGGCCGAACCACTCGGCGAACTTCCCGGCGATATGCGGGTCCTTGTGCCAACCCTGGCCCGGAGCGCCATCCGGTGACGGGTAGATCCCGCCCGCGAAGCCGTACCGCTCCAGCGCCCTTTCGCCCTCGCCCCGCGTCCACCAGTTGTCGTGCCGGGTCAGATGCCACTTGCCGAACCAGCGGGTGTGGTAGCCGTGCTCGCGGAGCATCGTCCCCCAGGTCGGGAACCCCGGGTCCAAGGTGCTGCCCCCTGTGATCATGCAGCCCGTCTGGTGGGTGTAGAGGCCGGTCAGGAGCGCAGCGCGGGCGGGCGAGCAGTCATTGGACGCCGTGTAATGCCGGGCGAAGGACACCGATCGGCGGCTGAGGGCGGCGATGTTGGGCGGCAGGCCTGAGCCTCCGGCCCTTGGCGCGACCCACTGCGGAAAGCGCATCTGATCGACGAGGATCACGAGGATGTTCGGAGCGCGGGCCGCACGGGGAGGGGGAGCCGCGCCCGCGCGAGGCGTGACGCTCGGCTGCGATCCCGAGTCGGTGGCGGCGTCGGCGAGCTCGCCGATGGCCGTGCCCGCGGCCAGCATGCCGCCGGCGAGAAGTCCGCGTCTTAGGAAGGTGCGTCGATCGACGCACCTATCCTTCCCTGGATCGATGCCTGCCATGCGCGCCCTCATCCTAGGGCCGGCGGCGACGCTACTACTGCTCGCGACGGCAAGCGCGGGCTCGGCAGCGTCGCAGACGGCCCCGACGTGCACGCCGGTCACGATCAACAACTCCGCCGTGCTCGCGGGATCGGTGACGGTCTCACCGCTTCCCGGCAGCCGCGACGCCTCCCCGCAGACCCAGATCAGCTTCCTCGGCGTCTCCGCGGCGAAGCTCAGTGGGATCGATGTGCGCGGCTCCCGGACCGGCTTCCACGCCGGTCGGCTGCTGCCCTACTCGCAGGGGAACGGCGCCAGCTTCGTGCCGGCACGGCCATTTGCCGAGGGGGAGCAGGTGACGGTTCGCGGCCGCCTGCAGGCCGGCCGCTCGGCCAAGGCCCTGTTCGATCGGTTCGCGGTCGCCAATGAGGATCCGATCAGCTTCGCGCCGGAGCTGATTCACCCCGGCTCGCCGTCTGAAGCGCAGAGCTTCCTCTCTCGGCGTGATCTGCAGCCCCCGGTCGTGACGGTCAGCGCGCGGTCTGCAGCGGCCGCGCCGGGCGACGAGTTCGTCGCGCCCTACACGGGACCGGGCCAGGCTGGACCGATGATCCTCGACCAGGCGGGCGGGCTGCTCTGGTTCAAGCCGGTGCACACGCACACCTCAGCGGCAAACCTGCGGGTCCAGGAGTACCAGCAGCGGCCGGTGCTCACCTGGTGGCAGGGGGTCGCCTCCGTTCACGGGTTCGGGCGGGGCGAGGACGTGATCGACGACAGCAGCTACACGGAGATCGCGCGCGTGAGGGCAGGCAACGGATATCAGGCGGATCTGCATGAGTTCGAGCTGACCCCGCGCGGCACGGCGCTGATCACCGTCTTCGTCCCGATCCTCTGCAACCTCTCCTCGATCGGCGGCGCGGCATACACCGCCGTCACCGACGGGATGATCCAGGAGATCGACATCGGCACCGGTCTCGTCGAGCGCGAGTGGACCAGCCTCGACCACGTGCCGCTGAGCGACTCCTACGAATCGCCGCGGCACTCGACGACGACCTGGCCCTTCGACTTCTTTCACGTCAACTCGATCGATTTCGAGCGGGATGGCAGTCTGCTGGCGTCCGCGCGCAACACGCGGACGATCTATGACATCGACGGCCGAAGCGGCCAGATCGCGTGGCGCATTGGCGGTAAGCGGAGCAGCTTCGCGATGGGGCCGGGAACGGGGCTCGCCTACCAGCACGATCCGCGGGAGCTTCCCGACGGCACCATCAGTGTGTTCGACAACGGCGCTTCGCCCGCCGTCCACAGCCAGTCGCGGGGGGTCGTCCTCAGTGTCGATCTCCAGCGAAAGGCCGTCAGGCGTGTCAGCCAGATCGTGCACACGCCCCCTCTCCTGGCCGAAAGCCAGGGCAACATGCAGGCGCTGCCGAACGGGGACTGGTTCGTCGGCTGGGGGCAGGTGCCGCAGTTCTCGGAGTTCGGCGCCGGAGGTGAACTCCTGTTCGACGCCCGCTTCCCGCGGGGGACGCAGTCCTACCGGAGCTATCGCTTCCCGTGGGCCGGCATGCCAGCTCATGCCCCGTCCCTCGCCTTCCAGGCCACAGCGGGCGGTGGAGGCGTCGCATACGCCAGCTGGAACGGCGCCACGCTGGTCGACTCCTGGCGGGTCCTCACGGGAGCGGGCCCGAGCGCGCTGAGCGCAGCCGCGCAGGTCGCGCGCAGTGGCTTCGAGACGGCGATCACGCTGCCCGCGGGAACGATCGGCCCGTATGTCTCCGTGCAGGCGATCGACACGACCGGGCGGGTGCTGGGAGCCTCGCCTGCGGTATCCGAGCCCGGCCTCGCCTCAGGCGGCTGAGACGCTCGCGCTATATCTCCCCGCGCCAAGCCTTGTAATTCCATCCCGAGCAGCCGATGCGGCAGGGTGCAGGTCTGGGTGCTGGGCGGCTCATGATCCGCCATGCCGATGGCCGCGGCCCAGGCCGTGTTACCCGGGCTCCTGAGCCGCTCCACCGATCGGCATTTGCTCGGCGGCCCGTCCATGTCTCACCTGGAGTCCGAGCCGCACACATCCAGCCGGCGCCGACTGGTATGCCAAGACAGTGCCTTACCCGCGGCAGGTGGATGGAAACGCCCGATCGGACGCATCCAGACGTGCGACGAGCGCTCGCCGATCCCGAGGTGTGGGCCGCGAGTCATCGACAGGGATGGCGCGAGAGCAGAGCCCGATAGCGCTGCATGTCAGCGTGGTTCCAGTCCGAGTGGGTCTGATGCTGAAACGCGGGCACCAGCTCGTGGTGATAGGGCGAGGAGAGGCTCTCGTTGTGGCCGATCACGTTCTTCAGCGCAATGCCGTAACGGCAGCGCAGCCAGCGCGTCAGCGCGAGCGACGCCGCGAGCTGCGCCGGGCGCTGGAGGATCTGCTCGTCGGAGAGGCCCACGTTCTCGATCCCGATGGCGGTCCAGTTCAGGCCAACGGTGTGCCGGCAACGAAGCGACAGCGGGACGAGCTGGTCGATCCTGCCGTGGGGCTCGACCAGAAAGTGAGCGCAGGTGTTCGGAAGCTCGTGAAACTCGCTGTCGGGGACGTCGGGCGCGAAGGTGTTGTACGCCTCTTCGGCCGTGGTCGTCTCGGTGTAGTGCTCCACGATGACCTTCGGGCCGGTGAGCGCCGCGGTGTGTTCGCCGTAGTGGCGCAAGGAGTACGCCGCCATCTCGCTCCTGCGGGCAGCGCCGAAGGGAATCGGCCAGCGATGGATCGCGGGCTGAGGAACGACAGACGGCGGCGGGGATGGCGTCGGCGCGTTCGCGGAGGCCACCGCGGCCGGCCCAACCGTTGCCGATGCCACAGGGCCGGAGTGCACCGAGCGCGTCGGGAGTGTCACGGCCGTTGTCGTGCTGCCGCATGCGGCAATCAGCGAGATCCCGCTGGCGAGGGCTGCCGCTGCGACGTGTGACTTGAGCCGGCCGCTCACAACGGAGCACTATGCCAACGCCGGCCGGCCAAGCGGAGCACCACAGAGAGCGGAAGGGGGGGGATTCGAACCCCCGAGACGGGGGTTGCCCGTCTAACGGTTTTCAAGACCGCCGCATTCAACCGCTCTGCCACCCTTCCACGCCACTGAGATCCTACGCACTCCCGCGGGCGCTCCAGACAGGCTCTAAACTGGCCTTCCGTTCCCCCTGGGAGAGGTGGCCGAGCGGCTGAAGGCACTCGCCTGCTAAGCGAGTATGGGGTGAAAACTCCATCGCGGGTTCGAATCCCGCCCTCTCCGCCATTTGCTCGATGTACGAACGCCGGCGCCGGGAAGGGGTCGGGTCCTCGACCCTCACGCGGTCGAAGAGGGCTTGGTTGATCAGCCGGCGCATGGCGTGCGGCAGGCGCGGCATCCCGAGAACGTATTAGCGCAACCGCGCTAATATGGAGTTCCTGTGCCGCGCCCGGTCATCCACCAGCCCGACGACGTGCTGGACGCTGTGCGGGACCTCGTCATCGAGGCCGGCCCGCGCGCCGTCGGCATCCGCGCCATCGCGCAGCGCAGCGGCGCCCCGAGCGGCTCTCTCTACCATCGCTTCGGCTCGCGCGAGGAACTGCTCGCGCATGCGTGGCTACGCGCGGTGAAGCGCTTCCAGGACGGGTTTCTCCGGGCGCTGGGCGCGCCGGATCCACGAGAGGCCGCGCTTGGCGCTGTGGCTTGGGCTGTCGAGTTTGCATTGGCGAGCCCGGATGACACGCGCCTGCTCTTGGAACACAGCCGCCTGGCGCTGTTGCAGGGAGAGCCGCAACAGCCGATCGCCGAGGCGCTCGCGAGGATCAACGCCCCGATCGTGAGCGCCGTCGGCCGGTTGGCGGCCGGCCTGTACGGCTCCGAGGCGCCGGAGGCCGTCGAGCGCGTCTTCTACGCCGTCATCGATCTGCCGGTCGCGGTGCTGCGGCGGCACCTCCACGCGGGAACCCTGAACGACCGCACGACGAGGAGCCTTCAGTCCGCCGTGTCGGCGCTCCTCGCGACAGATGACGTGAATCACATTGAACGCAACGGCAACCGAGACGAACCTTGAGACTGCCCGCAAGCGAGCACCAATCCCACCGCTGGCGGCTCGACGAGATCGCGCCCGACTTCCGCCTGGAAGATGTGTGGGCGCTGCCAGTGCATGGCGGCTCCGAGGACTTCGCGATCTTGCTCGAGCTGATGGGCTCGCTCGATCCGGCGAAGGGCAGCTCTCTCGCGACCCGCCTGCTCTTCGGCATCCGCTATCGCCTTGGCGCCCTGCTCGGGTGGGACGACAGAGACGATCGGCTTCCGATCCCCGGTGACGCCGAGACCACGCTGCAGGCACGCCTTCCCGAGGATCTGCGTGGAACCGCCGACCCGAATCTCGGGTCATCGAGCTTCATCCCCCTCTACCGCACCGATGACGAGTGGGCCGCCGAGCTCTCCAACCGGACGGTGCACGGCTTGGTGCAGCTGGTGTGGATCGACAGGGGAGACGGCCGCTACCAGGGCCAGCTGGCCGTCTACGTCAAGCCCCGCGGGCTGCTGGGGGCCGGCTATATGGCAGCGATCGCGCCGTTCCGGCATCACATCGTCTACCCGGCGCTGATGCGTCAGATAGGGCAGGCATGGAACGAGCGGATCGCCCGACGCTGAGCTTCGGGTGAATCCGGCCCTGTCCGAACTGCGGGGCTAAGTCGGCGGTCGCTGCGACCGGGCCTCCAGCTCGGCCGCGCTCGTGGCGCGCGCGGCTCCGAGCAGGCGATCGGCGCGCTGGCGCGCCCGCGTGCCGACGAACCGCCCGAGCGCGATTCGTCGCCTCGCGACCGCGGCGTAGAGCCGGTCCGTCGCCTGGGGCCAGCGGCGAAGCATGCGAGCCGGGACCCGGGTGAGGTCGAGAGCCCCGAGCACCTCGGCCGCTGCGGCGCCTCCCGAACAGCGGCGGCCGTCCTCGCCGACGACGTGAGCCGCCCTGAGACGATCGTCCGGGGAGAGATCGGCCAGCAGCTTCGCGCCGAGCGAGGACTGGATAGGGACGGCCACCAGCAGATGGCGCCGGTCGAGCCTCAGGACCCACGCGGTCGCCCAGCGGCAGAAGCCGCAGTCCCCGTCGTACAGGACGATCACGGTTTCCCATGAGAGCTGAGGCATGCGGGCAAGCCTGCACTCTATGCGCCGCCCAGGGCCGCTCCCAGCCTGCGGGCACGGTTGGTGCCCGCGGCGGTCATGCGGCCTGCTCGAGCGGCTCGCCGCCACTCGCGGGGGTCCGCACCTCCGGCCGGTCGATCGCCAGGTGTGGCAGCCGCCGGCCGAGCCATTCGGGGAGCGCCCAGGTGCGCCGTCCGAGGAGCTCGAGGACTGATGGGAGCAGCAGGATGCGCACGACGAACGCGTCGAGGAAGACCGCGCTCGCCAGGCTCAGCCCGAACAGCTTGAGCACGCGCTGATCGCCGACGGCGAACGACAGGAACACGCAGATCATGATCGTCGCGGCCGCGGTGATCACGCGCCCGGTCGACGCGAGCCCGCGGGTCACCGCCTGGGTTGGGTCGCGTCGCCGCGTCCACTCCTCGTGGATGCGCGAGACGAGGAAGACCTCGTAGTCCATCGACAGGCCGAAGACGATCGCGAAGAGCATCACGGGGATGAATGCCTCGATCGGGCCGCCCTTGACGTTGAAGAAGCTGCCGAGCCATCCCCACTGGAAGATCGCGACGACCACGCCGAGCGCCGCGCCGATCGAGAGCAGGTTCATGAAGGCCGCCTGCACGGGGATCACCAGGGAGCGGAAGACGATCAGCAGCAGCAGCGCCGAGAGCGCGACGACGATTCCGATGAACAGCGGCAGCTTGCTCGAGAGCACGCTCGTGAAGTCGATCGTGGTCGCCTGCTGGCCGCCGACGAGGATCCGCGTCCCCGTGCTCTGAGCGACGGGCGGCAGAGTGTGCTTGCGCAGGCTTTCCACGAGGTTGCTCGTCGCAAGGGATTGTGGGGCCGAGGACGGGTAGACGAGGAAGACGGCGGTCTGGCCGTTGGGGCTCAGGCGCGCGGGCGAGACGGACGTGACATCCCCGGTGGCCCGCAGAGACGCGGCGATGCTTGCGACGGCGGCAGAGTCGCCCGCGTGCGGCAGCGAGGCGACCACCTGAAGCGGCCCGTTGAAGCCACGGCCGAAGCCCTGGGCGAGGAGGTCGTAGGAGTGCCGGGTCGTCGAGTTTGGGGGGTTGTTGCCCGCGTCGCTGTTGCCGAGGCGCAGCGCGAGCGCAGGAGCGGCGAGCGTGAGCATGATCGCGAGACCCGCTACCGCGCCCGGCCACGGGTGGCGCTGAATGAACGCCGCCCACCGCGCCCAGAGGCCACGCGCGTCGCGCGCCTCGGCGGATTCGCCGCTGTTGCGTGCGCGGCGGCCCGGCCGTGCGATGCGCTCGCCGAAGCGGGAGAGGATCGCGGGCAGGATCGTGAGCGCGGCGAGCATCGTCATCAGCACGGCGAGGGCGGAGGCCACCGCGAGCCCGTAGAGGAAGCTGACGCCCAGCGCGAACTGTCCGAGCAGGGCGATGATCACCGTGATGCCGGCGAACAGGACGGCCCGGCCGGCCGTGTCCATCGCTTCGGTGATCGACGTCTGAAGGTCCATCCCCGAGCGGTAGTTCTGCCTGAAGCGGGTGATCAGGAAGAGGGCGTAGTCGATGCCGACCCCGAGACCGATCATGGCCGCGAGCTGCGTCGCGAAGTCGGGCGTCGTGATGATCTGCGAACCGAGGCCGGCGAGCCCGATCGCGGTACCCAGGCCGAGCAGGGCCGTGAGGATCGGCAGCCCCATGGCGACCGCCGAGCCGAAGGTGATCAGCAGCACGACCATCGCGGCGATCAGGCCGACGGCGGTCGCCGTACCGATCGAGACTTTTTCGGTCTGCTCGATCGCCTGCCCCCCGAGCTGAACCTCGAGCTGCGGCGAGCGCGCTGCGTGAGCGACCGAGATCACGCGTTCCACGGCGGCCTTCGGGAGGACGTTTGCGCGCTGGTCGAAGTTCACGGTCGCGAACGCGATCTGGCCGTCCCGCGAGACCTCGCGCGAGCCGGCCGACGAGTACGGGCTGACGACGCCGGTGACATGCGGAAGCCGCGCGATCTGTTCGAGGACCGGCGCGATGCGCGCCTGGGTCGCCGCCGCGGTGATGCTGCCGCTGCGGGCATGGAAGACGATCTGGTCGGAGTCTCCCGACTGGGCGGGGAAGTTGCGCTTGAGGAGATCGACCGCGCGCTGGGACTCGGTGCCCTTCAGCGAGAAGCTGTTGCCGTAGTTGGTGCCGACGGCGCTCGAGGCGCCGAACGCGGCGACCAGCGCGACGATCCAGCCGAGCACGACGATCCGCCGGTGCCCGGCGGCCCAATCGCCGACCCGTGCCACGGCTCCAAGCCTGCTCTGCTGCGTTGCCCTTGCGCTCATGTCGCACCTCCGGATATACTCTTGATGAGCGAACGTTTCATTTTAAGAATAGTTCGCAGATCGAAGGAGCCTAGCAGACACACAATGGCCGTCAAGAGCAAACCCCACATCCAGTCCACGCCGAGCGTCGAGGAGGACCTCACAGAGCTCACCTCCGTCTTCCCCATGACGCTCCACGACCTCAAGAACGCCGTCCCGGCCCCCATGCCGATGCGCGACGCGATGGAACGTGCCTCGCTCGGAAACCGCCATGCGAGCGCGCTTCTGTCGATCGCGGCCGCCGAACCGATCGGTGTCAGCGAACTGGCCAAGCGCCTCGGCCTGCTGCTGTCGAGCACCAGCACGATCGTCGGGGAGCTCAGCCGCGCGGGGCTGGTCGAGCGCGCCGAGGACGACCGCGACCGTAGGCGCACGATCGTGCGCGTCCACGAGGACTACCGCGACGCCATGGACGGATGGATCGAGGTGGCGCTCGCGCCCATTCGGGATACCCTCGAACGGCTCTCACCCCAGGCACGCGGGCATTTCATGGAAGGCTGGCGTATCCTGCAGGAAGAGGCGGCCATGCACGCGTCGGGCCAGGCCGGCGTCGACTGCGAGGCGTAGCGTCGGCGGCGTGCCCCGAGCCCGACGGGCCCACCCGACTCGCGTGGCGGCCCGTGGCGCTTTGCCTTATCATCCGGACGTCCGACCCGCAGGGATGCGAGTCGTCGGACCGGCAAATCGAGTGAATGGGGGACCGGGCAAGGATGCTTGGCGATGGGGAGGACCGCGGGCGGCGATTGGCCTTACGGGTGCTGCGACGGCTCGGGCCTCTGTTCGTCCTGCTCGTCCTGGCCGCGCTGGCGTCGGCCGGGCCGGTGCTCGCCGAAGGCATCACGAACGCCGGGAACGATCTGCGCGACGGCTGGTATCCGGAACAGTCCTCGTTGACACCGCAGCTCGTCGGCGGCGGGACCTTCGGGCAGCTGTGGTCGGTGAACGTGGAAGGCTCGGTGTATGCCCAGCCGCTGCTCTACAACGGGACGCTCCTCGTCGCCACCGAGAACAACAAGGTCTACGGACTGGACCCAGCGAGCGGAGCGATGCGCTGGGCGGCCCCGCTCAACCTGGGCACGCCGTGGAAGCCCGCCGACATCGGCTGCGCGGATCTCACTCCGAACATCGGCGTCAGCTCCACACCGGTGATCGATCCAACGACGAACACGGCGTACATGACGCACAAGACGTACGCGTCAGGAACGTCGGGACCGGCCAGCTGGTACATGGACGCGGTCGACATGGCGAGCGGCACCGAGAAGGCCGGCTTCCCCGTCCAGCTGAGCGGCGTCGCGCAGAACCAGCCTGAGACCTTCCAACCGACGACCCAGATGCAGCGACCGGGTCTCCTGCTGCTGGGCGGAGTGGTGTATGCGGGGTTCGGTTCGCACTGCGACATCACTCCTTGGAAAGGCTGGATCTTCGGCGTGTCGACCAAAGGTGAAGTCAAGGCCAGGTGGGTCGACGAGACGAGCGCCAACAACGGCGGCGGCATCTGGCAGTCGGGCGCAGGATTGAGCTCGGACGGCCCCGGACAGATCCTCCTGACAACCGGCAACGGTGGCGCACCGACCACCGCCACCCCCGGCAACGCGCCGCCGGCGAGCCTCGGAGAGTCGGCGGTACGGCTCACCGTCCAGCCTGATGGCTCGCTCAAGCCGGTCGACTTCTTCGCGCCTTTCAACGCGCCCGAAATGGACACGTTCGATGCCGACTTCGCCTCCGGAGGTCTGACGGTTCTCAACGACCAGTACTTCGGCACCGCCGGCATTCCGCATCTCGCGGTCGTGGTCGGAAAGGAGGGCTATGTGTACCTGCTGAACCGCGAAAGCCTCGGCGGCTTCCGCCAGGGCTCCGGCGGCGCGGACAACGTCGTCAGTCGCATCGGCCCTTACGGCGGCGTCTGGTCGCGACCGGCCGTCTGGCCAGGTGACGGCGGCTGGATCTACATCCCGACGGCATACAGCAGCAACGGCTTCCTGCGCGTGTACAAGTACGGCGTCTCAGGCACCAAACAGCCAACGCTGGCGCTACAGGCCAGCTCCAGCGACGCGTTCGGGTTCGGCTCGAGTGCTGCCGTGGTCACCTCAGAAGGCACGACCAGCGGGTCGGCCCTTGTCTGGATCGTGTGGGCGCCGAACGGCGGCGGCGTGGGCGCACAGCTCCGCGCCTACGACCCGATACCTGTCGAAGGAAAGCCGGTGCTGCGCTGGAGCGCGCCGGTGGGGACCTCGTCGAAGTTCGCAGTGCCCGGAGTCGGAGCCGGCCGGATCTACGTCGGAAACCGCGAAGGCAAGGTGATGGCCTTCGGCTCCCCGGTGACGCCCGCTCTCACGGGATCGGCGACGAGCTTCCCGACGACGACGATCGGGAACAGCAGCCAGAAGACGCTCACGCTAACCGCGACGACGAACCTGACGGTCAACAAGCTCACCCCGAGCTCCTCCCAGTTCACGATCGGAACGACGACGCCTGCGCTGCCGGCGGCGCTCACGGCCGGGCAGACGATCCAGGTCCCGGTGACCTTCAAACCGACTCAGACAGGGCCCATCGGCGCCACGCTCGCCGCCGAAACGACGGCCGGCACCGTCTCGTTCTCGCTCTCCGGCACCGGCCAGGCGGCTAGCGCTCAGCTGGCGATCAACCCGGTGCTCGTCGCCTTCGGCGGCACGGCGGTCGGCGGCGAACTGTCCGGAACCGCGACGTTCAGCAACGTCGGCGCGGCTCCGCTGACGATCAACGCGATCAAGATGCCGAGCGCGCCATTCGGCGCGACCGGCGTGCCCGCGGTCGGCAGCACGATCGAACCCGGCGCGTCGGTCAACGTGAACGTGACGTTCAAACCGACCACGGAAGGGACGTTCACCAGCGAAATCGCGATGGAAACGACCGGCGGCAACGGCGCGATAGGGCTCTCCGGCAGCGCCGGACCGCCCGGAGTGCTGAAGATCACCAGCGAACTCAACGAATTCGGCGAACTCGAAGTCGGAAAGAGCGCTACGAAGTCGTTCACCGTCACGAACACGGGCGGTACGAACGTCTCCATCACGAAGTCGAAGCCGCCCCTGGGCGGGGGCTTCACGGCGACTACCACGCTCTCCGAGGGAACGACGATCAAGCCGGGTGAAACGCTTACGGAGAGCGTCTCATTCGCCCCCACCGTGGCGGGGCCCGCGAGCGGCGTGTGGCTGCTGAACGGGAATGACACGACCGGGCTGCACGAAGTGAAGTTCAGCGGCACCGGCGTAGCGCCGCCGCAGACCTTTGGCAAGACGACCGTGGGTGGGTCATCGGACAGCTTCCTGGCGGATCGCAAGCGCGTGACTCGGTACGCGTTGTCCGCGCCCGGGTCGGTGACGAAGCTCAGCATCTACCTGGCGCCGACGGGCACGGCGGGTCAGCAGCTGTTGAAGGGCCTGATCTACGCGGACTCGAGCGGCGCCCCCGGGGCGCTGGTGGCGGTCTCGCAACCGTTGACGTTCACCGGCACGAGCGCGGCGGGCTGGTATGACCTCGTGTTCTCCTCGCCGGTGAAACTGGCGGCGGGCAACTACTGGATCGGGATAATCACCGGGGCGACGAGCCACGTCGCCGGGTTCCGCTTCGACAACGTCAGCGGCGCACGGGACTACAACGCGAACACCTACACGGCGGGTCCCAGCAACCCGTTCGGCACACCCAGCGTCGACACCGAGCAAGCGTCCCTGTACGCGACGTACCTGCCGGAACCGTCATCTGGTGTCCCGGTCAACACGGCCCCGCCGACGATCACCGGCACTCCGCAGCAGGGACAGACGCTGACCGAGCACCATGGCAGCTGGGCGGGCGAACCGACCAGCTACAGCTACCAGTGGATGCAGTGCGACAGCAGCGGCAAGAACTGCTCGCCGATCACCACCAACGGCACAGGTGAAACGTACGTGATCGTCAAAGGAGACGTGAGCCATACGATCGCGGTTCAGGAGACCGCGAGCAACGCGAAAGGTCCCAGCGCTCCCGCCAGCTCCCAGCCGACCTCGCAGGTGGTTCCGCTGGCACCGGTGAACACCGCGCCGCCGACGATCACGGGCACTCCGCAGCAGGGGCAGACGCTCACCGAGCACCACGGGACCTGGACGAACGAACCGACGGGCTACACCTACCAGTGGCTTCAGTGTGAAGGCACGTCCTGCCTGCCGATTCCCGGCGCCACCGGTCAGGCGTACGTGCTCACGAAAGGCGACGACGGCCACACGATCGAGGTGGAAGAGACCGCCAGCAACGCGGGCGGACCGGGCAACCCCGCCGCCTCGGGACGAACGGAAGCGGTCAAACCACTTCCGCCGCCGGCGAGCACCGCCGTGCCGACGATCACCGGCACCCCCCAGCAGGGCCAGACGCTGACCGAGCACCATGGTACGTGGACGAACGAACCGACCGGCTACGCCTACCAGTGGCTGCAATGCGATGCCGTCGGAGGTGGCTGCCTGCCGATCGGCGGAGCCACCGCCCAGACCTACGTGCCAGTCGCCGGCGACGTCGGGCACACGATCTCGGTGCAGGAGACGGCGAGCAACGCCGGAGGCGCCGGTGCGGCGGCGACGTCGACCGCAACAGCGAAGGTGCTCTCGGCTCCGCCGGCGAACACCGCTGTACCGACGATCACCGGCAGCGCCCAGCAGGGCCAGACGCTGACCGAGCACCATGGGACATGGACGAACGAACCGACCGCGTACGCCTACCAGTGGCTGCAATGCGATTCCTCCGGCAAAAACTGCACGGCGATCTCCACCGCCACGAGCCAGACGTATATCCCAGTCGCCGGCGACGTCGGGCACACGCTCGCGGTTCAGGAGACGGCGAGCAACGCGGGCGGCTCGAGCGCCCCAGCGACCTCGAGCGCGACCTCTGGGGTGCTCCCGCCGGCGCCCACGAACAGCGCCCCGCCGACGATCACGGGGACCGCCCAGCAGGGCCAGACGCTGACCGAGCACCACGGTACGTGGAGCAATGAACCGACGGGGTACAGCTACAAGTGGCTGCAGTGCGAATCGCTCGGCACCGGCTGCCTGACCATCGCCGGTGCCACGGCACAGACCTACGTTCCGGTCCCGGCAGACGTCGGGCACACGATCGAGGTACAGGAGACGGCCAGCAACGCCGGCGGCTCGAGCAGCCCGGCGACGTCGAACGCCACGGCCGTGGTGGCCGCTCCGCCGGCGCCTGTGAATACTGGGTTGCCGACGGTGACGGGGACTGCTCAGCAGGGGCAGGTGCTGACGGGGCATAACGGGTCTTGGTCGAATGAACCGACGGGGTTTGCCTACCAGTGGCAGCGATGTGATCCCGCTGGCGCGAATTGCGTGGCGATCTCGGGTGCGATTGCGCAGACGTATACGCTCGGCTCGGCCGATGTGGGCTTTACGTTGCGGCTTTCGGTGACGGCGTCGAACGCGGGTGGCAGCTCGGCCCCCGCGACCTCGAACCCGACGGCTGTCGTGCAGCAGGCGGTGGCGACGTTCGGGAAGACGACCGTGGGTGCCGGCACGGATACCTTCCTGGCGGATCGCAAGCGTGTGAACCGGTACGCGTTGGCGGCTCCGGGGTCGGTGACGAAGCTGAGCATCTACCTGGCGCCGACGGCGACGGTGGGGCAGCAGCTGTTGAAGGGCTTGATCTACGCGGACTCGAGCGGCGCGCCGGGGGCGCTGCTGGGAGTCTCCGAACCGCTGACGTTCAAGAACACGAATGCGGCGGGCTGGTATGACCTGGTCTTCTCGTCGCCGGTGAAACTCGCGGCGGGGAACTACTGGATCGGTGTCATCACGGGCGCCTCGAGCTATGTCGCCGGGTTCCGCTACGACGCGGTCAGCGGGGCGCGCGACTACAACGCCAACACGTACACCTCGGGTCCGACGAACCCCTTCGGCACGCCCTCGATCGACCCCGAGCAAACCTCGCTGTACGCCACATACACGCCGGGTTAGCGAAACGCGCTCGGCGCGCGCCGTGACTCAATTGGCCCTGAACGGGAGCACGATCCCGAGTGCGACCGCGACCAAGAGCCCGAGCGTGGCTCCAGCGACGCCGGCCTGATCGTGGGGATCATCGCCGCCGCTCTCGTCGTCCTCGCCGGGGGCTACTGGCTGGTGCGCCGCAAACCCACGGCCGCCTAGGGTCGCGTGTGTTCAGCGGGTCGGCGACGCCGTGTTCGCCGACCCCGCGGCCGAGGATGCCTGTCGAGCAAGCGCGCCGCCGCGCGGGCATCCGGCGGGGGACACCCACGCCGTGACCGGGTAGCTTCCCGTGCCGTCCTGGAAGCTGAAGCGGGCGACGGCCGCGGCCTGGCGTGCGGGGCTCCTGCTCGCGTCCTGGACGTATACGGCACAGTCGTAGCGATGGTGATCGAGCTCGTACCAGCTTCCCAACCGGACGTCGATACCGGGTGACAGGGGCCGGATGCCGCGACGCACCATCGCGAAGCGAGCTGCCATTTTGAAGCGGAACGTCCTGTTGCCGAGGTAGCCGACGAGCATGACCGTTCGTCGCGTCGGGACCCCCTCGTGAAGGCCGGCGTACAGCTTGGCCAGAGGGCCGTACTCGGGCAGGTGGTAGTCCGGGCGCTCGGCCAGCGCGACCGCTGCCGCCACGGCCGCCACGGCGGCGACACCGGCCGTCGAGGCAAGGGCCGGCACGCGCGTGCGGGGAAGCGTCAGCTGCCACAGCGCGGAGACACCCGCCCAGGCGAGCAGCATCCACACGAACATTCCGACAGGCGAGCCCCACCACAGCGTGTACCCCAGCGTTTCGGCGAGCACCCGCTTCGTCGGTGTCGCCTCCGCGACCGCAAACAGGCCGGCGCACAGCGCGAGCGCGATCAGCGCACCGGCCCACAGCTCGGCGCGCCGGCGCACGACCCCGATCGCGGCGACCCCCAGAAGCGCCATCAGGATCAACACGGTGGAGACGGTCGCGAGGGTGGTCGAGGAGCGGCGCACTTCGAGCTTCCTGTCCCACGGGGAGGCCGGATTCCTCAGCCACCATGGCGGCACGCCGACGGCCCTGACGACCGCGTGCCATCCGACCGTCGCGCCGAGCTTGGGCGTGTTGGCCGTCGCGGCCTTCACGACGTTCGTGAGGTTTCCCGGTTTGCCCTCGATCTGGTCGATCAGCGGTGCAGTCCAGCAGGCCACCGACACGACGAGCGCCGCAATCGCCCACCGCCACATGACTCGGCCTCTGCGTGGCCGCTCCGCATGCATACCCGGCTCGGAGCGCCTGAGCGACAGCGCGAGGCCGGCGAGCCCGACCGCCAGGAGCCCGAGACAGGGCGGGACGAAGGCGAGCTGGCACTGGACGACGAAGCTCACGACCAGGACGGTGAGCGGAAGCAGGCGATATTCACCGCAGGCGAGCGACCAGCAGAGGAAGATCAACAGCGTGAACGGGAACAGGCCTGCGGAGGGGTTCCACACGTCGTGGAGCACCTCCGGGGCGAGTGAGCGGGACATGAGCACGAGGGCGACGGCCGCGATGAACATCAGCGCGCGGCCACCCCGGCGGCGGGCGAGCACCACGACGCCGACGATCGCCGCGGCGTTGACGAGCCCCATCGTGAGCGTCATCCATCCCGGGCTCGCGAGGCGGGCCGGAAGGGCAAGCAGCCAGAACAGCATCGGTCCGAGGCTGTAGACGGGCTGGTTGATCGCGGCGCTGGCGTCCGAGTGCAGACCCACGAGCGAGCTCCGCGAGCTGAAGACGTCGTAGGCCCGTGTCGCGATGTTCGCCTGATCGCCGGCGGGGAGCCAGCCGTCGATCAGGGCGTGGATCGTCGCAGCGATCACTGGACCCGCGGCGCACACCCCGAGCGCCAGCGCGAGCCAGACCCCGAGGTCGACCCGCTGCCCTCCGGCGAGCGAGAGGGCTCGTCGCCGCCTCGCAGGTGCGGCCGCGGTGATCAAGTCAACTCGGGACGAGGGCCCACGGCCTACAAGGTACTCGCCGGGTCCCCCGCTCCGGCGAGCTACCCGCGGCGCATCAGCCGCGCCACCGACGCCATCAGCTCATCGGTCTTCGCCTCGCGCTCGGTGAGGTCCTCGGCGCCGATCACGCAGTGATGGGCATGGTCGTCGAGGAGCCCCAGCGCGACCTTGTCCAGCGCGGCCTGGACCGCGCCGATCTGCGTCAGCACGTCTATGCAGTAGCGCTCCTCGTCGACCATCCGCTCGATCCCGCGCACCTGACCCTCGATGCGTCGCAAACGTCCCTGAAGCTGATCCTTGGTGGCGCTGTATCCGCGCGTCGGCGTAGCCTGAGCGGCGTGCATGATCGCCAACGGTAGCACATACCCCTAGGGGGTATGTTAGGGTGGGTTCATGGCGTGCCTGGAGCAAGGCGGATGAGCGCGTGGGAGGTGATCTGGCACGGGTTGCGGGACGCGTTTCTGATGGCCTGGGAGGTGTGGTGGGCGCTCGTGCTCGGCTTCGCGATCTCGGCGATCGTCCAGGCATGGGTGCCCAGGGACCGCGTCGAGAGGGCGCTGTCCGGCTCCGGACCCAGGCCGATCGCGTGGTCCACGGCACTCGGCGCGGCCTCGTCCTCCTGCTCCTATGCGGCGGTCGCTATCGCCAAGTCGCTGTTCGAGAAGGGAGCGAGCGCGGCCAGCGCCCTCGCCTTCCAGTTTGCCTCTACGAACCTCGTATGGGAGCTGGGGCTCGTGCTCTGGGTGCTGGTCGGCTGGCAGTTCACCCTCGCCGAGTACCTCGGCGGGATCGTGATGATCGTGCTGATGACGCTCACGCACAGGCTGTTCGTCAGCCACAGGCTCGAGCTCCAGGCGCGGGAGCACGCCCGAGCGGCCGACGCCGGCCACCAGCACCACGCAGCGTCCCGGCAGATGAGCTGGCGTCAGCGACTGACGAGCTCCGCAGCCTGGTCGGACGTGGCGCACAACTTCCGAGGCGACTGGCAGATGACCTACAAGGAGGTCGCGATCGGGTTCGTGCTCGCGGGCTTCATCGCTCAGCTCGGCAACGGGTTCTTCAAGAGCCTCTTCATCACGAGCGCTCCCGCGCCGCTGCCGGCTATAGAGAACGTCCTCGTCGGACCGGTCATCGCCGTGCTCAGCTTCGTGTGCTCGGTCGGCAACGTGCCCCTCGCCGCCGTCCTGTGGTCGGGCGGAATCAGCTTCGGCGGCGTGCTCGCGTTCCTATTCGCCGATCTCGTCGTGCTGCCGATCATCGCGATCTACCGCAAGTACTACGGCACCGCCTTCGCGGTGCGGATCGTCGCGCTGATGCTCGTGACCATCGTGCTCGCGGCGCTGATCGTCGACGGCCTGTTCGGTGCTCTGGGGCTCATCCCGACCGGCCCGCGACCATCACGCACGGACATCTTCGGCACGATCTCGCCGGACTACAAGCTCTTCCTGAACGCACTCGCGCTCGCGGTCTTCGCCGCGATGTTCTGGCTGACACAGCGCCGCGGCGCGACCGACCCGTCATGCGGGATGAAGGTCGACCGCGCAACCGCGCTCGGCACGCATGTCGGCGGGCAGAGCTTCTATTTCTGCTCGGAGTACTGCCAGCGGGCGTTTGAGCTCAGTCGGCAAGTGCCGCCCGCAGCACGCCACCCATCTCAGCGATCGCCTCGCGCGGACCCGAACCGCTGATGAACATATGCATGAACCCATGCACGTAGCCGGGGTGTCGACGTAGCAGCGTGCGCACGCCCGCCTCGCGGAGCCTCTGCGCGTATGCCTCGCCCTCGTCGCGCAAGGGATCGAAGCCGGCGGTGACGACCAGCGCGGGCGCCGCCCCGGTGAGCTCCTCGGCGAGCAGGGGCGAGGCCCGCGGATCGCGCCGGTCGCCATCGGAGCCGAAGAACTGCAGCTCATACCAATCCATGTTCGGCTTGGTGAGGATGAAGCCCTCGGCGAACGTCAGACGCGATTGCGCGACGTTCACGTTGTCGGTGGCCGGGTAGATCAAGAGCTGAAAGGCCGGGACGGGACCGCCGTCGCGCATCGCCTGCTGGCACGTGACCGCGGCTAGGTGTCCTCCGGCGCTGTCGCCCGCGACCGCGATGCGCGCGGGATCCGCGCCGTAGTCCGCAGCACGCGCCGAGGCGTCACGGAACGCGGCGAGCGCGTCTTCGACCGGCGTGGGAAAGGGGTGCTCGGGCGAGAGGCGATAGTCGACGCTCAGCACGCGCGCACCCGATGTTCTCGCGAGCAGGCGACACGGCTGATCGTGGGTGTCCAGATCGCCTGCGACCCATCCGCCCCCGTGGTAGTAGACGACGAGCGGGCCGGGTTTCGTGGCCTCGCCGGCGTCCGGGACGTACAGGCGCGCCGCGAGCGGGCCGTCGGCTCCGGCGACAGTGGTCTCACGAACGCTCGCGAGCGGGATCGGAGCGCCCGCGACGACGCGCACCGCGTGTCTGAGGTCCTCGCGCGCTTCGGCCGGCGTACGGGTCGTGAGCGGCGCCCGCGGGTTGCGTTCCTCGAGCTTGAGCAGCACCTGGGTGTCGAGATCGAGCTCGAGCCCGTCGAGCCGGATCGGTCCTCCGGCGATGCGGCGCTTGGCGGCCGATGGCAGCGCACCGATCGCGCGGGCGGCGGCTATCTCGATGCGGTCGGCGATCGTGAGGGGCTGCGCGGCGTGCATCGGGCTGCCCTCGTCCCGGCGTCTAGCTGCCGCTGTCCGAGGCTGCGACCGCGAAGACTATGTGCCGCCGCGCGAGCGTGAGGTATGAGTGCAGCTCGATCGGCCCTCCTTCGAGGGGCGCGACCGTGACATCGGTGAGCGTCAGGAACTCGCGCTCGGACGCGTTCAGGACGTCAGAGACGCGACTGCGGTAGCCGTCGCGTGCGAGCGTGAGGATCCCCTCGATCCTGTGTCGCTCGGTCTCGATCCTGATCCGCTCCTTGCGGTGTTCCATGACCGGCTCGCCGTCCTGCTGCGCAAGATCATCGTCGCTCATGCGCTCATTATCGGGCCTAGCGACTCACGAGGAAAGTCCGGCTGACCGAGGTTCGACGACCGGTCGGCCCGGCCGCGACGACGCTCACGCGTGCCGTGAGCGCGCGCCGGGTGCCGAGCGCCCTGCGCAGGCGCCTCAGCGCGGGCGGGCTGATGCGCAGGCGAACATGCCCC
>JAOPZM010000147.1 GCA_025964115.1 Solirubrobacterales bacterium | reverse complement strand
CATCGGGCCGCTCTGCGCGGCCGCGCTCAGCGCCGCGTTGACCTCCTCCACGGTCGTCTCGCGCTCGCACTCGACGGGCAGGTCGACAACCGATCCGGTCGGCACCGGCGCCCGCACGGCGAAGCCGCCCAGCTTGCCCTGCAGGGCTGGGATCACCAGGCCGATCGCCTTGGCGGCGCCGGTCGAGGCGGGAATCAGGTTGATCGCGGCGGCCCGCGCGCGGCGCAGGTCGCTGTGTGGCAGGTCCTGCAGCCGCTGGTCGGCGGTGTAGGCGTGGATGGTCGTCATCAGGCCGTGGCGGATTCCGACGGTGTCGTTGACGACCTTGGCCACCGGGGCGAGGCAGTTGGTCGTGCAGGAGGCGTTTGAGATCACGTCGTGCGCGTCACGGTCATAGACCTCGTCGAAGTTGACGCCGAGCACGACGGTCACGTCGGGGTTGGTGGCGGGCGCCGAGATGATCACCTTGCGGGCGCCGTTTGCGAGGTGCTTGGCGGCGCTGTCGCGATCGGTGAACAGGCCCGTCGACTCGATCACGACGTCGACCCCCAGCTCCCCCCACGGCAGCGCGCCCGGATCACGCTCGGCCAGCACCTTGAGCTCCTCTCCGTCGACCTCCAGCGCTCCCTCTCCGCGAGCGGCGACGGTACCGGGGTAGGGACCCAGGATCGAGTCGTACTTGAGCAGGTGCGCGAGCGTCTGCGAGTCGGTGAGGTCGTTGACCGCGACCCATTCGATCTCTCCTGCCGGCAGATCCGGCCGAGTCTTGGCCGCGCGGAAGGCGTTCCGGCCGATCCGGCCGAATCCGTTGATCCCCACGCGTATGGGCATTCAGTGTCCTCCTGAACGAAAATGAACGATGCCGGGTCGCGGATAACGGCTCCGTCGCCCGGCTGACCGGAGGCTATCAGCGGACCGGCCCGAGGCGGCCGCCCGGGGCGGCCGGCGATCATGGTGCCGTCTGGCTGGACGTGGCGCTCGAACGGCCGTAGAGTCGGCCTCGCACTCATCTAGTCAGGAGGATGGCTCATGAACACATACGTGATCCTTCGCCGCGGCGGCTGGCGCTCGCCCGAGGACCTGCAGGCGGCCGCCGAGCGCTCGACCGAAGTCGGCGACGGGGAGATGTCCGACGACATCCGCTGGATTCGCAGCTACGTGCTGGAGGAGGGCGGCGGCTCGGTGGGCACCGTCTGCGTCTACCAGGCGAGCAGTCCCGAGGCGATCAGGGAGCATGCCTCGCGGGCCGACCTGCCGGTCGACGAGATCATCCCGGTGCTGGACACGGTCCTCGTCCGCTCCGATCCGGAGACCGCGTCGCACTGATCACCGGGTGGGCGCACGACGGCCCGCGGCCCCGGGCGCAATCCATACGCGCGGCTATGCGCCGCCCCGAGGCGGCCTGTCGATGTCGCGGTGGGCGACGGCGACGTCGAGGTCATCCGCGTCCCTGTAGCGCTCGGCGAGGTGCTCGGCGATGGCGACCGAGCGGTGCCGGCCGCCCGTGCACCCGATCGCGATCACCAGGTGCGCCTTGCCCTCGGCCACGTACTGCGGGAGCAGGAAGTCGAGCAGGCCATTGAGCCTCACGTACAGCTCCTCCAGCCGCCCATCCAGGCCGATGTACTCGACCACACGCTGATCGAGGCCGGTGAGCTCGCGCAGCTGCGGCTCGTAGTGCGGGTTTGCGAGGAAGCGCACGTCGAACGCCAGGTCCTCCTCGCGCGGCGGCCCGTGCTTGAAGCCGAAGCTCATGAACGTCACGGCCATGCGTCCAGTCTTCTGGCGGGGGAGGAACTCGTCCGCGATCTTGCCGCGGAGCATCGCGGCGGACATGCCGGTCGTGTCGATCACGAGGTCCGCCCGGCTGCGCAGCGGTTCGAGCAGCGCGCGCTCGGAGGCCACGCCCGCGGCGACGCTGCCCTCGGGCGCCAGCGGATGGCGGCGGCGGGTCTCCTTGTAGCGGGTCACGAGCGTCTGCTCTGAGGCCTCGAGGAACAACAGGTGGTGGTTGAGCCCGAGCACATCCAGGTCGTCGACGACCGCGCGGAGCGCCTCGAAGTACTGGCCCCCGCGAACGTCCGATACGACCGCCGCCCGCTCGACCTTCGAGCCCTTGTGCACGAACAGCTCCACGAGCGAGCGGATCATCTCGGGCGGCAGGTTGTCGACGCAGAAGTAGCCGGCGTCCTCGAAGACGTTCATCGCCGTCGACTTGCCGGCGCCTGAGAAGCCGGTGATCACCACGAAGTCCTGCAGGCGCGACTCGACGACCGGCTTGCCGGACCGCCGGCCGGCGCCTCTCAGCGGACGGATTGGCTTGATCACGGCCATGCCCTTGATTCTGTCGCTCCGACCGGACACGGGGTGAACTTTCAGGGCGCGCAGCCCTCAGCCGGCGCGGTGCAGGCGGCCGTGCAGCTCGCGGGCGACCTTTGCGGGCAGTCCCGGCACCGCCTGCAGTTCCTCGCGCGACGCCGCCACAACGCCCTCGGGCGAGCCAAAGTGCGCCAGCAGCGCCCGCTTGCGCGCCGGCCCGACCCCCGGCAGCTCGTCCAGCAGCGAGCTCGTCATCGCCTTGTCGCGGCGAGCGCGGTGGTGGGCGAGCGCGAAGCGGTGGGCCTCGTCGCGCACGCGCTGCAGCAGCTGCAGCTCCGGCGTGGAGTGGTCCAGCAGCAGCGGGTCGCGGCGCCCCGGCTGGAAGACCTCCTCGATCCGCTTGGCCAGCGACACGACTGCGACACCGCGGTCGCGGAACCCCTGCAGCTGCTGGAGCCCTGCCGCGAGTTGACCCCTGCCGCCGTCGATCACGACGAGGTTCGGCAGCGATGCGAAGCTGGCGTCATATGCGGGATCGTGGGGAGAGACGTCCGACTGGCGCTCCCACTGCGCGAAGCGACGGGCCAGCACCTCGCCGATCGCCGCGTAGTCGTCCGCCGAGCCGTCGACGGTGCGTATCTTGAATCGCCGGTAGTCGGCCTTCTTCGGTGCTCCCCCCTCGAACACGACCATCGAGGCGACGGTGTGGGTGGCGCCCAGGTTCGAGATGTCGAAGCACTCGATCCGGATCGGGGGAGCGTCGAGGCCCAGTGCCGACTGCAGCCCCTCGAGCGCCTCGACGCGTCCCTGGCGGCGCCGCTCCGAGCGGAGCTTCTCCTGGTCAAGCGCGAGCATCGCGTTGCGCTGGGCCAGCTCGAGGATCCGGCGCTTCTCGCCGCGCTCGGCAGCACGCATCTCGACCGGGCCGCCGCGACGGCTGGTGAGCGCCTCGGACAGAGCCCGGCGCGTCTCCAGCTCCTGCTGGACGACCAGCAGCGACGGGATCGAGGTGTGGCCGCCGTAGTACTGGAGCATGAACTCCTCGGCGACCTCGGCGAGCTCGCGCTCGGTCTCGTTGGACAGGTAGAACGAGTGCCGATCGGAGAGCACGCCGTCGCGCACCTGGAACACCTGCGCGTTGGCGTCACGGCCGTCGAGCGCGACGGCGATCGCGTCGAAGGTCCCCACCGACTCGTTGGCCACGCGCCGGCGCTCGAGCAACGAGCGCACCGCGCGCAGGCGGTTGCGCTCGAGCGTGGCCTGCTCGAACTCCTCCGCCGCCGCCGCCGCACGCATCCGCGCCTCGAGGTCGCGCTCGATCGCCGAGAAGCGCCCGGAGAGGAAGTCGACGACCCCGTCGATGCTCCTGCGGTATTCCTCGCGGGTGACGAAGTCCACGCAGGGCGCCCCGCAACGCTTGATGTAGTAGTCCAGGCAGGGGCTGCCGCTGCGCCGGCCGGGCTCGGGCCCGGTGCAGGAGCGGAACATGAACACCTTGGCGAGCACCTCGAGCGTCGCGCGCACCCGCTTCGCGTTGGAGTAGGGCCCGAAGTAGGCGCGGCCCGGCCGGTGGCGCTCGCGGGTGAAGTACACGCGCGGATAGTCCTCGTCGAAGGAGATCGCGATGAACGGGTAGGACTTGTCGTCGCGTAGGCGGATGTTGAAGCGAGGCCGATACTGCTTGATGAAGCTCTGCTCGGCGAGCAGCGCCTCGGCCTCTGAGGCCACGACCACGCACTCGACGTGCTCCACGGAGGCGATCATCTCGGCGTGACCGGGGCTGCTTGGCACCTGAGCTTTGGAGAAGTGCGACGCCACGCGCTTGCGCAGCGACTTCGCCTTGCCGACGTAGAGCACCCGACCGTTCCGGTCCCGGAAGAGGTAGACGCCGGGCAGGTCCGGGAGCGCACGCCGCTGCTCCGCGAGGGTCCTCCTCGCGTCCTCGCCGCTCGTCGCCGTCTCGGTTGCCGCCACCCCATCGAGGATAGGCGGCGGCTGAACCCCTGCTGGCCGACCTGTCAGTAGGTGCGCGAGTAGCGGTAGACCTCCAGCGCGGCATACACGACGATGCCGACGAGCACGAACCACAGGAGCTCGCCCAGCCCCGTTTCCCACATTCGCCTTCGGGCCGCATATGCGAAGACCCCCAGCGCGACCGCCCCGTAGAGCATCCCGCGATGACGGTCCCCGAGGCTGTGAAGCGAGATGCGGTGTTCGCGGTAGAGGCGGATGCCCACGTAGCCGATGCCCACGCCGAACGCGACCCACAGCGCGGCTTTCAAGGTTTCCGCCGCGTGACCGCCGCGGGTGCCGAAGGCGAGGTACGCGACGCCGGCGATCGCCACGACGATCGCCACGTTCCGCAGCGTCTTCATGCGCTCCATGCCGCCAGTGTAGGTCAGTCTGTCACTGCCTCGAGACCAGCGTAGGCCTGCTCGACGGCCCGCGTGGCGGCCGTGTGACGAGCCTGGGACTTGGCGGACTCGTACTGCGTCGACCAGGCGGCCGGATCGGCCAGCTGCTCCTCCACGGCACGCAGCGCGGCCTCGGCCTCTTCGACCGCGCGCTCGGCCTTCTGCTGGGCGGTGACGCGGTTCTTGGAGGGCCCCTTCGGCTTCGGCTTGCGCCTGGCCTTCTCCGGACCGGCTCCGTTTGTCGGAGCTGTCCCGTTCGCTGCTCCAGCCGGCGCATGACGCGGGCCCTCGGCTGTTCCAGCCGGCGCATGCGCCGGCTGGCGGAGGGGCGCATGCGCCCCTCCGGGCCGGCCCACATGTGGGCCGGCCTTCCGATCGATTGAAGCTCTCTCGTCGCGAACGCGCACATACTCGGGCCAGCCGCCGACGTAGCTGTGGAGCGAGCCTTCCTCCACGGCGATCGTGCGCGTGCCGACCGCGTCGAGCAGCGCGCGGTCGTGGGAGACGAGCAGGATCGCCCCTTCGAATCCGCGCAGCGCGTCCTCGAGGGCCTCACGGCTCTCGATGTCGAGGTGGTTCGTGGGCTCGTCGAGGATGAGCACGTTGGCGCCTGACTGCACGAGCACGGCGAGCGAGAGGCGCCGGCGCTCACCCCCGGAGAGGCCTGCGAGCGGCTTCTCCGCGTCCTCGCCCGAGAACAGGAAGCGGCCGAGCAGCGCGCGCGCCCGGCCCGGAGTGAGGCCTGTCGCACGCTGCGCGGCCGCGAGCACGCTCTGATCCGCTCCTCCGCCCGCGCCGAGGTCGTCCGCGTGCTGGGAGAGATAGCCGACCTTCACGTTGTGGCCGGTGCTGAGCTTCCCGGCAGCAGGCTGGCGGCGCCCGGCGAGCGTCTCGATCAGCGTGGTCTTGCCGGTGCCGTTGGGCCCG
>JAOPZM010000071.1 GCA_025964115.1 Solirubrobacterales bacterium | reverse complement strand
AGCGGACGGTCGTCAGAAGCGCCGCGCTGCTCGGTGGGACGGACAGCGAGATCGCACCGTGGCGCCGGGTGATCTGCGGGATTTTCGTGGGTTCGCTAAAGGAGCCGTCTCTCGAGACCGCATGGCTCCCGAGCCGTACGCCCGTGGTCGCCGCGGGGGAAGGCGCGGTCAGCATGAGCAGGGCCGCCCGCGTGTAGCGCCGTCCGACGCGCAGCCGCAGCGCCACCGGTGGTGAGCCAGGGGGTTCGTCGTCGACGATCACCACGCGGAGCCTCCCGCTACCGGACACGAAGGCCCGCACCACGAGGTTCGGCTGCGCCCGGGAGACCATCGTGGTGGGGAGCGGTCGGGCGCCGATCAGCCTGCTGGCGAGCAGCAGCGCGTACCACCCCGGCTGTGCACCCAGGACTCCTGCCGTGAGGCGACCGGGTGAGCCTGCGCAGATGGGTGAGTAGCCCGCGCAGTTGGCCGGGTTGCCCTGGAAGTTGACGCCGGCCACCCCCTTCGCCATCGCCTGCACGATGTAGCCGGTCGCCCACAGCGTCGAGGCGAAGGCGTCGCTGATCCCATGGGTCCCGCCGCAGGAGACGCTGCCGAGCTCGTCCATGCGGAAGCGGATCGAGCTCGACCGCGATACCGATATGAAGCGTGCGAGCGACCGGCCCTCGAGGCTTCGGGTTTCGGGGCTCAGCAGGCGGTCGATCGACGGCGCCGGCGTCTGGTGACAGCCGAGCGGATAGTGGTGTCCGGTGAGCAGCGCCGGTCTCTGGAACCTCGCCTCGCCCGGTCCCCAGGTGGCGAAGATCCTCGAGCCGGACACGCCGGGGCCAGCGATCCGGACGCCGTGCACGGCCCGCCCGATCGCACGCCGGTAGACCGAGACCTCGGCGCTGTAGCGCGCGTAGGTCCATGGCAGCGGCCTGAGCCCATGCTGTCCGTACGCGTCGGGCTCGTTGCCCACCTCGATCGCCGCGAGGTGAGCCCCGAGCGCAGCCTTCGCCGCCGCCACCTCCCGCGCGGCGACCGCGGGTTCGAAGTGCGCGAGGCCGACGGTCAGCAGGACCTTCCAGCCGCTGCGCGCAGCCAGCCGCCCAAGCCTGCGCAGATCGCGGGCCTCGATCACCCGCCTCGCCCACGCAGGGCGCGGCGTGGCGCGATCCGTCCACGCGACCTGTGTGTCAGCCGAGACACCACCGAAGCGCAGGACTCCCGGCCCAAGCGAGCGCAGGAGCGCGACGAGGTTCCCGCGGTCGGAGTAGCGGGCGACCTGAGCAAGGGCCGCCGCCTCGAAGGAAAGGCCGAGGAACCTGCCCCGCACCTGCCTGCCGGGACGGTGCGTATCGATCAGCACAGATACAGGGATCGCTCCCGTGGCCCGGGCCTCCGAGTCACCGTCGTCCCGGCGGCCGGCCAGCAGCGCGAGCAGCAACGCAGCCAGCGCCGCGATGGCGACGGCGAGTCCCGCAAGACGTGCGCGGCGCGCGACCCGATCCGAGCCGCGTCGGCCGCCGACCTCGAATGCCGAGCCGGAGATCATCGCCCGTGCAGTAAACAGGGGTCTGAGGCTCGCTGCGTCTGCCCGTCGTCCGAAACCATCCGGCTTGACCGCACGCTCCATCGGGGCTTGTACATACCCTCTGCCTCGTGCATGCCAAGCGCGAAGGCCCGGCGGTCGATCAGATCCTGTTGGGGGACAGCCTCGAGTTGCTCCCCGGCTTCGCCTCCGGGTCGTTCCAGCTGATCTACATCGACCCGCCCTTCAACACGGGCAGGACCCAGGTGCGCAGGACGCTGCAGGCCGTGCACGAGGAGGATGGTCCACGCGTCGGCTTTCAGGGACGCCGTTACCGCACAGAGCTGCTCGCGGAGTCCTCCTACCGAGACAGCTTCGACGACTACCTCGCGTTCCTCTCACCGCGCCTTGAGCAGGCCCACCGGCTGCTCACGACAGAGGGCACGTTCTACTTCCACATCGACTACCGCGAGTCACACCACTGCAAGCTGCTGCTCGATGAGATCTTTGGGCGCGAGTGCTTCCTCAACGAGATCATCTGGGCCTATGACTATGGCGCCCGCACCAAGCGCCGCTGGCCGGCCAAGCACGACACGATCCTCGTGTACGTCAAGGATCCCGCGGCGTACCTGTTCGACGGCGAGCAGGTCGACCGCGAGCCATACATGGCACCCGGCCTCGTCACGCCCGAGAAGGCCGCGAGAGGCAAGCTGCCGACCGATGTGTGGTGGCACACGATCGTGGCGACCGGCGGGCACGAGAAGACCGGCTATCCCACGCAGAAGCCGGAGGGCATCGTCCGCCGCATGGTCCAGGCCTCTACGCGGCCGGGCGACTGGTGCCTCGACTTCTTCGCCGGCAGCGGCACCCTCGGCTCGGTCGCCGCGAAGCTCGGTCGCCACTACGTGTTGATCGACTCCAATCCCGAGGCGGTGGAGGTCATGCGGGCTCGACTCGACGCCACCCAGGCCGACGCCGGGCGCCCGGCGCGAGCAGCTCAGGAGTAGAGCTCCTGGAGCTGCTCCCACGCGGCCATGTCGTGTCCGGGCACGACCACTGCGTCGGGATGCTCGAGGTCCCAGGCGCGCAGGGCGGCGAGGCTCGTCTCGAAGGCCTGCGGGTCATCCGAGCGCCACGGCCTCTGACCTTCGCGCAGCGTGTCCAATGTGTAGGCGGCGTCACCCGTAAGAAGCGCCTCGCGCCCGTCGAGGCGCACGATCAGCGAGAGATGCCCAACGCTGTGGCCGGGGGTTGAGACGAGCATCAGCGAGCCGTCGCCGAACACGTCCACCGCACGCGCGAACGGGCCGAATGCTGCGCCGGCGCTCACGAAGTCGACCGTCATGTAGCCAGGGCGCGGATCGAACTGCGCCCTGGAGTAGCCGCGCAGGACCGAACCGCGCGCTGTCGCCGCGCTCCACTCTTCACGGGACACCAGCACCCTCGCGCCGGGAAAGTCACACAGAGCGCTGGCATGGTCGAAGTGCAGGTGCGTCATGACCACCAGCCCGACCTCCGCGGGATCCATGCCATTCGCACGCAGCTGTTCCACCACCGTCTGCTCGGGGCGCATGCGGACGTCGCGGCTCATCACTCGCCCGATGGGCCCGAGGTTGCGGGCACGCTCGCGCGCAGGACCCTCGGCGATCGAACGGTGAAATCCCGTGTCGACGAGCACGAGCCCAGCGACCGGGTGCTCCAGCAGGAACGCGACGATGGGCACCCTGATCCGCTGATCTGCCGGCACACCGATGCCGAGCGCCTTGAGCGTCGCCGTCGGTCCCTTTGCGCGCCGGAACCAACCGGCCGGCGCGCTCATCTCTCCGCAGAGCAGCGGGCGAAGCGTGAGCGTCCCCTGGCCGCCTCCTCCCTGCAGCGGCAGCTCCGCCCCTCTGGCCCGCATCTCATCGACCGCGCCCACACCGGGAATATGCCACGCGCCCGCGTCGCCGGCGGTGACATGCGAGCCTTAGGCCTGCATGTACCACCTCGAGCTTCGGCAATTCCCGCACAATCTGTGCCGCTTCAACCTCACCGAGCAGGATCTGCGTGCCCTGCTCGCCCCATGGGTGCTCGACAGGCCGGTCGAGTTGGGCGAACGCAGATGGAGTCCCCTCCAGGCGTCCCTCACCGTCCTCGAAGGTCCCCGCCTTGAGCTTCAGCAGCTGTCGATGGGACGCGGCTGGCGTACCGCCCAGCGAGAAGGCGAGGACGTCACCGCACGGGTGATCGCAGCGGCCAGCGACGCCGTCCGCACCGCAGCCGGCGCTCAACCGCAAGCGGCACCGTCGTCGCAAGGCTCGTCGGCCCCGCCCCCCATCGACGCCGCGGCGATCGGCGACCCCCTCGCCCTCGGCGTCCAGCTCGCGTCGCTCCTAGGAGGCGATCCTGCGCGGCTGCTCGCCGCTTGGCGGCAGGCCGCAGCGGAGCAACCCGGGCTCGCTCCCAGCGAGACGCTGGCGCTCGCGGAAGAGACGTTCGGGTCCTCCGGCCCGGGCGCTGGCTGACTCCCGACCGCTAAACTGCGGCTGTCTCGCATCCGCGGTGGGCGTAGCTCAGTTGGTAGAGCTCCTGGTTGTGGTCCAGGCGGTCGGGGGTTCGAGTCCCCTCGCTCACCCCTCTAAAATCCCTGCAAATCGGCGAGTTTTTTCGCCGGCGCGGCGCGTCGCGGACGGTCGGGCCGGGTCCGCCGCAGGCCTACGCCGCCGAGTCGGCTCCGCCTCGGCGCCGATCGCGCAAGCTGGGAAGGATCCTCACCCCATCGTGACCGGTCGCGACCGAGTCGAGCAGCGAATCGAGCCACCCGTCGACCTCGTCGGCGCCTGAATAGAGCACCAACAACGTCGCGGGAGCCGTCGTGGCGACCACCTCTTGAACGTTGGGGAAGTCCTCGAGCAGGCGCAGGCGGGCAGCCTCGAAGTCGCGGCGGATCGACAGTCCTGGGACCGTGATCCTGCAGATTCGCATCAGCTGCAGCCGTTGGCTTGGAAGCGGCGGCCGCGGTGTCGCTGTGCCCGCGGCACCTCCTGGAGTCGCATCGCCCGCTGAATGCCGCGCAGCATGCCGCCGAAGACCCGATGGTGGATCGGATAGAGCAGATACCAGTAGGCCAGCCCTACGTATCCCGCGGGATCGAAGACCGTCGTTTGACGAATGAGCGACTCGTGCTCAAGCGAATCGACCTCGAACTGCAACCACAGCCGGCCCGGGATCTTCATCTCCGCCGCCAGGCGCAGCAGACGCCCCGGCTCGACCCGTTCGACGCGCCAGAAGTCCACCGTGTCGCCGGCGCGAAGGTCATGAGGATCGCGGCGCCCGCGACGCAGTCCCACCCCTCCACGCAGCGTGTCGAGGATGCCTCGCAGCCGCCAAAACCAGTTCGCGGCATACCAGCCCGTGGTCCCGCCGATGCGTTGGATCGGCTCAAAGGCCTCCTGCCGAGTGCGGTCCACACGCACAACGCGTGAAGCGACGAGACGACGACCGAACGCCACGCCACCCCAGCCCAACGGCGGCTGCGGCAGCGCGTCCGACCATCGCGTCTCGGCGAACTCCTTGTCCTCGTTGATGAGCGCACGCTCGATCGCTGCCGCGAGGCCCCGCCCGACCACTCCGAGATCCGCCTGCGCCGCCGGCCTCGTCACGATCGTCTCGTTGCGCAGGCTCTCCACCATCGCCGCCGCCACCCGTCCGTACACAGGCGTCAGCAGGCCAAGCAGAACGCGCGACGCACGTGGGGTGATCATGGGAATACGGATGACGCGGCGGCGCAACCCGCGCTGCGTGGCGTACGCCCGCATTACATCGGCGTAGGTGACCTGGTCGGCGCCGCCGATCTCGTAGACGGCGTCGACCGGGCGCTCGAGTTCGAGCACAGCCAGCAGATAGTCCACGACATCCTCGATCGCGATTGGCTGGGCAAGCGTCTCAACCCACCGCGGCGCGACGATGATCGGCAGATGCTCGACCAGCGCACGCACGGTCTCGAACGATGCGCTACCCGAGCCGATCACGATCGACGCGCGCAGCTCG
Source organism: Solirubrobacterales bacterium (assembly GCA_025964115.1). Classification (GTDB taxonomy): domain Bacteria; phylum Actinomycetota; class Thermoleophilia; order Solirubrobacterales; family Solirubrobacteraceae; genus Palsa-744. The sequence continues at coordinate 13,851 of JAOPZM010000071.1, read as the reverse complement.
GCGGTTGGAACGCCAGAAGCGCGAAGCAGACGTCCGACCTCCTGCCGGCTGGCAAGGTGCGGCGAGAGGTCGTCGTCACGGCCCAGCCCCCCGAGATAGACGATCTGCCCTACCCCGGCGGCTCCTGCCGCCTCCGCGAAGTTCCTTGCCGCACGACGGTCGAGCTCCTCGAAGTCGCCGGCGCCGCCCATCGAATGGACCAGGTAGAAGGCCGTGTGCACATCCTCGAAGGCCACATCCAGCGAGTCGCGAGCCAGGACATCGCCCTCGACGACTTCCGTTCGCCTCTGGACTCGACCGCGAAGCAGCTCCGGCCGGCGCGTCAGACACCGTAGCGGTATGCCCGAGCTCTCGAGTCGGCTCAGGAGCCGACCGCCGACGTAGCCCGATGCGCCCGTGAGGAGGACCCGTCGGTCCGCTGCAAGTGCCATTGGGCCAATCTACTACGCGGCGTCGGAGATATCAAGGCCCACCAACCAGCACTCCGGTTGGCAGGGCCGCGTCGGGGGCAGAGCTACTGCGCCTCGGTCGCAGGCGTGTAGGCCACGATCCGTCGCGTACGAGCGTAAGCCCATCCCGCCAGAGCTCCGGCCGCGGGAATCATTGCCAGGACAGCGACACAGGGCTGGCCTGAGAGGAACGGCGGCGCGAGCGTTGCCGAGCCGGCGGCCGCATGGCCAGCCAGCACTGCAAGTGCGATCAACGTGGACAGGGCCGCCGCGGTGCCGAGGCAGAGAGCGACGGGCAACCCCCAGTGGACCCGCTCGCCGAGCAGGTGATCGATCCGCTCAGGATCGACGCCCACAGCATCCGCGTCGCCTGCCCGCGAGAAGCTGAGCATCGCGCTTGCCAGTGCAGAGCGATCTCCGCCGGTGCTCAGCACGGCGGCCTCGTCCGCGCTGAGCTCGGCGAGCGCATGCTGGCGCTGTGTGAGGCGGCGCAGAGCAGGGACGAAGAAGAGTCCCGCCAGGAGGACTCGGGAGCACGCCAGGCGCAGTGGATCGTGTCGTCTTGCATGCTGGCGCTCGTGTGCGATCACGGCGGCGAGCGCCGCCGAGTCCAGTAACTCGAGTGCACCGGTCGAGAGGTAGACACGTGGGCGTAGCAGGCCGGCGCAGAACGCTTGCGCGCGATCGTCCTCGATGACCCACGCTCCGTCGAGGGGGCGCGGCGAGCGAGCTGCGATGGCACGCCCGAAGGCTCGGCTGGCGAGCAGCTCACGCGCGGCGCGCCAGGCGGCCGCCGCCGCCATCAGCAGGCCGAGGATGGCAAGCGCGGTGATGACGATGGCGCCGGTGTTGGCGGTCGGATAGCTGAGCCGCTGGCCGAAGACCGAGATCACATGGGAGGCGGGCCCCGGCGCGACCCGCCAGGACTCGAAGAGCCGCGCGAACACGATGCCCGCCGACGCCAGGCCCAGTACGCCGAGTAGGAAGCCCGCGCCAAACGCGCGCCGCGCCGCGATCGCTGCCGGCTGTTGCGGCGCGTGGACTGCGGACCTGCTCGGTCTGACCGTGGCCGCCGGCAGCGCCGCGGACCGCCGTGGTGACGCCGGGGTCATCATCTCCTACCCCAGAGGGTAGAGCGGTGGCGCGCGCCGCGTCGAGCGCCGCCGTCGCTGACACCTACGGACCGAGCGTGTAGTCGAGGGCGTGTACTCACCACGGGTCGTGCTCAAGTCCGGTCGAGTCCGTCAGGCTGGCCGAAAGACCCTTGAGAACGATTTCATCCTTCTCGAGGAGCCGGCCGAAGCACCCACTCACGCCTTGGCTCCCTCGTCCGACGCGAGGCCGCCACAAGCACATCAGCAGGCGGAGCCAGCCGTCTCTCGGCATCGCTCCCATGCTGGCGCGGAGCGCTGGTAGAGAGGGTGGGGGAACGGGATCCGCGACCCAAATCCTCAACATCACTACTACAAGCTATCGTAGGTTGCGAGCGTGCGTGCTACTGGCGCCGATGCCCGAGGAGGCGGAGTTCGTTGCCACCCACTCATTGCTACACTCCGTCGTAGATGGCGAAGCGCAATAGATCGAGCCGCGAGCCGGCGCTGCCAGCGCTTCACGAGCTCGAGGCGGAGGTGATGGAGGAGCTCTGGTCCCGGGGGGAGGCGCCGGTCCGCGCTGTGATGGACGCGCTCAACAAGCGCACGAGCAAAGAGCGGGCCTACACGACCTACATGACGATCATGGCTCGCCTGCACAAGAAGGGCGTGCTCGATCGACGCCGCGAGGGCAAGACCGACTTCTACGCGCCGAAGCTCGACCGAGACGAGTTCATGGCGGCACGCGCGCAGGCCGACGTCGAGGGGCTCGTCGCCCAGTACGGCGACGTGGCACTCAGCCACTTCGCCCAGCAGGTCGCGAGCCTCGATCCCGCGCGCCGTCGCGCGCTTCAGCGGCTGGCCCGCAAGTCCTGATCGCACTGGGTTAGTCCACTGGCTGGCATCGCTCTGGCATCGCGTGCGATGTCTCGGCAGGCGTGCCGATCACGCCCTGCCCAGATGGGCGGCATGGCTATCGGAGGCGAGTCCCGTCCCATCCGGGTCGCCGACAGGGTGATCCGCCCCCAGCAGAAACCGCCAGATCGCTAGGCACATCAGCACCGTGCGGATCACGCACCATCCGTCTACTTGCCGAGTGACTTTTCGATCGCGGCTTCGAACGGGGAGGGGTCTGTCAGGGAGGAGTATTCGAACGTCTGCAGGGCATGGCCGGTCCTGCCGAGCAGAAAGGCCGGAGTGCCGTTGAAGCCAGCGTTGCGTGCGGCCTGCGCGTCGGTGACGAGCTGGTTTGCGAGCGACGGGTCGCTTCGTGCCGCTGCCCATTGCTGGAAGTTCAAGCCTGGGACTTGCCGAGCGAGATTCTGGATGTAGCTCTCCGTCACGTAGCCCGAGTTCTCTTCACCCTGCTCGTTGTAGAAGAGCTCGACGAACTGCCACATTCTGTTCTGCCGTCCAGCCGCCAGCGCGGCGACCTGCTGGGTATTGAAGACTTCTGGTTCGCGCGTGGCCGTCTCGAGCGCGACGTATTCGATCTTCAGCTTGCCCGGGCGAACCCACTTCTGGATGATTGCCGGGAGCGCTCCGGTCGTCGAGAACTGCTGGCACACCGGGCACTCGAGGTCCGCGTAGTACTGGAGCGTCGCCGGAGCCTTCGGATCCCCCAGGATGTTCCCGCTCTGGGGGATGCCGCCGACCAGCGACGTCACCGCGTTGACGGTTTCGGTCGCCGCTTTGCTGTGCGCCACGAGCGGCCTGGTCCCACCGCTGCTGCCGGTCGCGATCAGGATCACGCTGATGATCACGATGACGCCGCCGCCGACGATCCCCAGTCGTGTCATCCTCTTCCGTCGAAGCGCGGTTGCCGCCTCAGCCGTCTCGAGCTCGCGGCGCTGCGTCCGCGCCTGCAGGCGGCGTTGCTTGCGAGTCAGAGCTTCGTGAGCCATCCATTTGGGACCGTACTACACAGCGTCGTAGGTTGTCAACTACGCAGCGTCGGATTGTGCTAATCGTACGCGAGCCTCCCGGCCTCCTCGGTGCCGATGAACGGCGCCAGCGCGAAGTAGATGACCCACGGGGCAAGCTCTGTGAGCTCGCTGGCGCGACCCTGTGCGGTGTAGGTGAGGCACAGCTCGAAGATCCCGCCGGCGATCGCCTCGATCGTGACCTCCGGGGGTCCGTTCTCAGTCGGCGCCTCGACGAAGCCGGGTGCGAGCAGTTGCCCGTATTGAACGATCGCCTTGTTGGCGCGGTCGGCCGTGCGGGAGGTGGCGATCAGCGCGTCGACAAGCGCGAGGTGGGCGAATGCGGGCTCTGAGCCGAGGAACTCGAGTAGCGCGAGGATCCCGTCGCGCACCGCATGAGGCCAGTCGGGCGCGGCGTCGTGTACCCGCTCGACGAGCGCAAGCCCTTTTCCGTGACCCACCTCGTAAGCGACGAGGAACGCGTCCTCCTTGTTGGCGAAGTGCTCATAGAACGCCTGCAATGAGATCGATGCACGCTCGGCGATGTCCTCGAGGGTCGTGTTCGCGTATCCCTTCTCGGCGCTCAGCTGGGCGACGGCGTCGAGGATCCGCTCGCGTTGGTTGTGCACGATGAAGCTGCGCGAGAGGCCGGGCGTGCGACGATTCGCGGCGCGCCGCCTGGTCGAGGTGGACCAGGGCGAGAGGCTCCCAGGTGCGCGGCCGCCCACGACCCCCGTCGGGGAACTGATCGGCCGCAGCTCGCCGATCGCGTCGAGCGAGTCGGGCAATGGATAGTAGGTGAAGGACCAGCGCACGAGATCGGGTATCAGCCCTGGCAACTGCTTCTGCGCGCCGCTCTGCACGCGCGCGTACAGCACCTTGAGGAAGCCGCCCACTACGGCCCTCAGCAGCGGGTTGGGAATGATTCCCGGCCTGGGGGCGGCCCCCAGGTTCTCGCGCAGCATCCCTTCATAGCTGCTGATCAGCTGCTCCCGCCGGGCGATCCCGGCTGGCCCTACAGCAGCTATCTCCAGAAGCACGAGGCGCTGAATGCTGGGACTCTCGTTTGCTCGCTTGAACAGCGCGTCGAGCCCGAAGCCGAGTTCGTCCTGCAGGTCCCCGGCGTCGCGGGCCGCGTCCGCAACCCGCTCGAACCCGTCCGCGACAGCCATGTCGTAGGTCGCGAGGAAGCACTCCTGCCGGTCGGCAAATTGCTCGTAGAAGGCCTTGCGTGAGACCCCCGCCCGCTTCGTCACGTGGGCTACCGTGGTCGCGCCGTAGCCCTGCTCGCCCACCAGGTCGATCATCGCGTACATGATCCGCTGGCGCTGGTTGGCGGCTACCTCCTGCCGCGTGAGCGAGTGCGGGCCTCTCGGCAGCCGTGACGTCGTGGCCGCGTCATCGGCCGTCCCCCTCGGCCTAGCCATAGCCAACCCGCTTCGCCTGGGCGGAGAACCGTGCGTGCATAGGCAATCTATAACACAGGGTCGCTGTAAGAAACTGTGTCTTACTCATCGGCACAGCGTGGACCAGACCACGGCCGCCCGAAGGCTCTGGGCCCGTGCCGGCCGCCTCCGCGGCGACAGACAGTCTCGTGTGTGTGTCGTCAGTCGATGGATGGGGCGATCGCGGTGAGCCCGTTTCCAGAAACGTCTTACTACTTCAGGCTTGACAGGAGCGCGGCGGATCTGGTAGACAGGCCGGTGTCGTTTGGCCCTCTCACCTGAGAGCGGGCGACAGGGGTCGGTGCCGAAGCCCTCCATCTCAGGCTAGGAGGGCTTCGGAGCCGATCCACCAACGGGAGAACCTCATCTCTACTGCGCTCAACTCATCGGCAAGTCGACTCCGAGACGGATTCCCGCGCGGCCACGTGACGGCGATCCAGAGGGGACGGATCGTCGCGGCGGCGGTCGAGACGGTCGAAGACCTGGGCTATGCACGCATGACCGTCGCCCAGATCATCGGCCGGGCCAGAGTCTCGCGAAAGACCTTCTACGAGATCTTCACCGACCGTGAAGACTGCTTCCTGGCGGCGTTCGACCATGCCGTCGCGCAGGCGTCCCTGATCTCGAGAGCCGCGTTCGAGAGCGGGTCCTGTTGGCAGACCGGGGTCCGCTCGGCGCTGGCTCAGCTCCTGCAGTTCATTGACCAGGAGCCCGGACTCGCGCGCCTGCTCGTGGTCCAGGCGCCTGCCGCCGGTGGCAGGGTGCAGGCTCGTCGCCGCGAGGTGCTCGATGAGCTCGCCGCGTTCATCGATCGGGGGCGCTGCACCACCGACCTTGGCGTCGAACCGACGCAGCTCGTCGCTGAAGGCATCGTCGGCGCCGTGTTCACCGTGCTGCATCGGCGCCTGCTCGCGGTCGAGCGTGAGCCGCTCGCGGAGCTGCTCGGACCGTTGATGAGCATCATCGTGCTGCCGTACCTCGGGGCGGAGGACGCCCGCCGCGAGCTGCGCATGCGAGCGCCCGAGGTCCGCCTTGACACAGCGTCCTCGCGGCTCGCGAGCAGTAGAGACCCCCTCGAAGGGCTGGCGATGCGACTGACGCACCGGACGGTCGTGGTGCTGATGTACATCGCGAGCCATCCGGGCGCGAGCAACCGCGAGATCGCGGAAGGCTCGGGGATCATCGATCCGGGGCAGACATCGAAGCTTCTGAGCAAGCTGGCCGGGCTGGGGCTGACCGAGAACCTCGCCGAGGGACGGCAGAACGGGGGCGCCAACGCATGGCGTCTCACGCCGCGGGGCGCGGACCTCGAGCGAGCCACCCGCCCGCTGGCGTAACCACGGCCGGCGAGCCGGGGTTCGAGCGTTGTCTACCTCGACCTGTGGGACCTGCGCCGCAGGACCAACACGACGCCGACCACGAACAGCAGTGCCGCCAGGAGGCCCCCAGCCAGGCCGGCGTCGGCCGCTATGTCGGTGATCGACGGGCCGACGAGGTAGGCGCCCAGACCGATGGAGAGGGCCCAGACGAGCGTCGAGATGGCGTTGGACGGCACGAAGCGCGACCAGCGCATGTCATGGATCCCGGCTATCCATGAGGGCGTGAACAACAGCGCTAGCGGGCCGTAGCGCTCATAGAAGCGGTCACCTCTGGCGATCAGCGCGAGGCGCAGGTGGTGCAGCGGACCAGGTGCCGTGAGCAGTCCGCGACCACCCTGCATGCCGATGATCCATCCGATCGTCGACCCCGTGCTGGCGCCGGCCCATGCGACCAGCAGCACAGACGCCAGGCTCAGGTGGTGATGCGCGGCCGAGATGCCGGCTGCGATGAGGGCTGCCTCGCCGGGACCTGGAAGCACCGCCCAGCTCGCCAGAGATGCGAGGAACAGGCCGGCGTAGTCGACGCCCGAGCCCCGGGCATGGGGGTGTAGCGCAGCCAGCGCAGCCAGCGTCGACAGCGGCGGTCGCATGAGGCGCACCCTCTCATCGTGACGATCCGCTTCGGCTAGCGTGACCAAGGCATCGTGAGCGATTCGGCCCAACCCCTCGATGACCGGAAGGTCGCAGCGCCGGCGGGTCGGCGCTGCTTCGGGGACGGCGACCCCCTCGTCGAGCGCTACCACGACGAGGAGTGGGGCTTCCCGGTCCTCGACGAGCGGGGGCTTTTCGAGCGCCTGACCTTGGAGGCGTTCCAGTCCGGGCTGTCGTGGCGGACGATCCTCGTCAGGCGCGACGCGTTCCGAGCCGCCTTCGCCGCGTTCGACCCGGACGTCGTCTCACGCTTCGGCGACGCCGAGGTGGAGCACCTGCTCGCAGATGCGAGCATCATCCGCAATCGGGCCAAGATCGAGGCCACGCTCGCCAACGCTCGCGCCACCGTCGCGCTGCGGGCCACGGACGAGTCGCTCGAGGCGCTGGTCCGCGGCCACGCGCCCGCCACGCAGCAGCCGCCGCCGGTTAGCTGGGACGACGTGCCGAGCTCCACTCCAGAGAGCGTCGCGCTCGCGCGGGAGCTCAAGCGCCGTGACTTTCGCTTCGTCGGGCCGACGACGCTCTACGCGCTCATGCAGGCCTGTGGCCTGGTGGACGATCACCTCGTGGGCTGCCCGGCGCGCCCCGCGGTCGAGCGGGCACGCCGCGCGGCCGGCCTGTTGTAGATCGCCGGTCGCCCATGCCGGCAGGGAAGCGCTCGAGCGCACGGTCTCCTCGGAACGACCTGTGCCACCATGCGCAGATGGGCTTCGATCAGTATCACGAGCCCGCCGACGAGCTACCCGAAGGGACCAGGACGTTCGCGCGCCTCTGTGCCTCCCTGACGGAGGAGGCCGAAGCGATCGGCTGGTACGAGCAGCGGCTGGCGGTCGAGTCCGACCGCGAAGCCCGCTCGGTCATGCGTGATGCGCAGGGCGAGGAGTTCAAGCACTTCTGCATGGATCTCGAGTTTCTGCTGCGACGCACTCCGCTCTGGCGCGAGATCGCCGAGGGGATCCTGTTCCAGGAGGGCAGCATCGTCGAGCACGGCGAGGAGGCCGAGGAGGAGGCGGTCGAGGGGGCCGCGGCCCGCGGCGCGCCCGTGGCCGGCAGCACATCGCTGGGGATCGGCGGCCTCAGGGGGGCCGCGTCATGAGCCATCTCCTGCAGGAGCATGCGCCGATAACCGAGGCTGGTTGGGCGCTCCTCGGCGATGAGGCTCGTGAGCGCCTCACGCCGGCTCTCGCAGCGCGCAAGCTCGTCGACTTCGACGGGCCACATGGCTGGGAGTACTCGGCAACGAACGTAGGGCGCACGCGCCCTCTCACCGAGGCTCCCGTTGAGGGCCTCACGGCCGTGCAGCGGCGGGTGCTCGCGCTGGTCGAGCTGCGAGCGCCGTTCTCGCTCGCGCGCGGCGAGCTCGCCGACGCCGATCGGGGCGCGCGCGACATCGACCTGAGCGCTCTCGACGAGGCGGCCCATCGCATCGCCACCGCGGAGAACCGCGCGGTATTCCACGGCTGGCACGCGGCGGGCATCGCAGGGGTCGCGGAGATCTCCTCGCACGATCCGATCTCGCTCGGCGAGGACTGCGAGCGCTACCCACGCCACGTCGCTCGAGCGGTCGAGGTGCTGCTGCGCGCCGGCATCGGCGGCCCATACGGCCTCGCGCTTGGGCCCGAGGCCTACACCCGCGTTCTCGAGACCACCGAGCACGGCGGGTACCCGCTGTTCGAGCACCTGCGCAAGATCATCGGCGGTCCGCTCGTCTGGGCGCCCGGGGTCCAGGGCGCGGTTGTCGTCAGCCAGCGGGGCGGCGACTTCGTGCTGGAGGTCGGCGATGACCTCTCGATCGGCTACGAACGCCACGATGCCGACGCCGTCGAGCTGTATCTCCTCGAGAGCTTCGCGTTCCGGGTCCTCACCCGAGAGGCCGCCGTCCCCCTCACTCCCTGAGCTGGCCTGCGAGCGGCTACGATCGGCACGTGTCCAGTGCTGCGCTCGTCGATGAGATCGCCAACGAGCTTGACAGCTGGCCCGGCGTGCGCATCGAGCGTCGGTCAGAGGACGTCGCGGTCGCCCGCTACGAGCATCTCGAGCTCGGCATCCTCGATCGTGAGCGTGGCGTGGTGGAGTTGCGTTTCTCGCGTGCGGAGCACGACGAGCTCGTCGAGCATGGCGATGCCGAGCCGTCCGCGGCTGCGCCCGACTCCGACGTGGTCACCCACAGCGTCAGCGGGCCGTCTGACGTGACCGCGGCGCTCGAGCTCTTCGACCGTCGATACCGCGACCTGCGGGGCGAGGACGACCCCTACAGTTCGGCGGATCCGCCGGCCTGAGCGCCGCCTTCACCCATCGCCCATGATGCGCAGGATCACCGCACGGGAGCTGTGGCTCGCCGCGGCGATGAGCGCAGCCAGCTCCTCCTCGCGCAGCTCGTCGGCTGCCTCCACCACGACGACGAGCGGTTCGGTCCCGGTGCCCGCGGCCCCGATCACATGGCGGACCTCGTCAGCCTCGCGCTGTAGCGCCTCCGGGGAGGGCAGGGACAGGACCACCTGACCGGGCAGCGCCCCGAGGTGGCCCTCTGAGTCGGTCGGGCCCGCCTCGACCACGACGTCACCGCTGGTGACGCTCGGGAGCGACTGGGCGCTCAGCTGCCGCTCGACCGCGCCGCCGAGGGGTGCCTGGACGATGAGCCTTGGCCGGTAAGCCATGTGCCGACCCTAGCGCCAAGCGGTCCCGGTCGCTACCCGCCGGGGCAGGAGGCTCCACCCTGTGCGATCACTCCGCTGAGTGGCAGCTGGCGTGAGGAGCTGCCGACCGCGATCGTGTCGCAGCCCGGGACGACACGCCACGCGTTCGCCGTGTCCGACCAGTACGAGAACGCACGCGCATCGAGCTGCATCGTCACGCGCTGGCTCTGCCCCGGTGCCAGCGACACCTTGGCGAAGCCCTTGAGCTGTCGTGGGGGCTGCGGGACGCCCGCCAGCGACGGAAGCGAGACGTAGAGCTCGGGGACCGCCCAGCCGCTGCGAGCGCCGGTGTTCGTGACGTTCATGCTCACGCTGGCCGACGGTTCCCCGCTGCTCGTCCGTGGTTCGATGGTCAGGCCGCTGAACTTGAAGCGGGCGTAGGAGAGGCCGAACCCGAACGGGTACGCCGGGATGATCCGCTGCCGGTCATACCAGCGGTAGCCGACCATGACGCCCTCGCTGTACGTCTCCTCGTAATAGGGGCACGGAACGGTGGGGAGTGTGGTTTCGAGGGTGCAGTTGCTGGTGGGGTTGATCGTCCCCGGATAGCGTGCCATGCCACCGCTCGCGGTCGGAATGTCGCTTTCGCGCTGCGGGAACGTCGCCGGCAGGCGCCCGCCGGGGTCGGCGTCGCCGAACAGGACCCTCGCTGTCGCTGTCCCGCCGTCCTGGCCCGGATACCACGTCTCCAACAGCGCGTTGATCGATTCCCGCCAGGGCGTGAGCACGGGCGCTCCGGTCTCGAGCACCACCACCGTGTTCGTGTTCGCCGAGGCGATGCTGCTGATGAGCTTGTCCTGGTCGCCGAACGCCAGCTGCGTGGCTTCGGGGTTGGCCGGCGTGGCCTGCCCACCGCTGCACTGCGGTGTTAGCGACATGCACGGCTTGTCGACGCCCTCCGCCTCGGTGTCGGCGGCGACGACGATCGCGAGGTCCGAGCTCTTGGCGAGCGCCTGTGCGCTCTGCAGGTTCGTGCCTTCGTCGTAGCTCACGCGAATCCCCGCCTGGGTGGCCCGCGCCGTGATCCCCTGAAGTGCCGTGGTCGTCGAGTAGGGGCTGACCTGTGATGAGCCGCCTCCGAATATGGCGTGCTTCGCGGCTGCTCCGATGACGGCGATCGAGTGGACCTTCTTGACGTTGATCGGCAGCGCCCCGCGATTGCGCAGCAGCACCGATCCGCCTTCCGCGGTGTGGTCGGCGACCGCTGTGTCAGCCGAGCGGTTGTCCTGGGCCGGATCGTTGGGCCAGGTCGGGTGGTCGAAGAACCCGACCGCGAAGAGCTTGCGGAGGATTTCGAACACGCGACGGTCGAGCGTCGCCTGGGTGACCGATCCGTCTGCGAGCGCGGCTTCGACCTGAGGAGCCGTGTAGCAGCTGCCGACGATGTCGAAGTTGAGGCCGGCGTTTAGGTCTTGAGCGGTCTCGTGGCAGGCGAGCGCGTCTGAGACGACGAAGCCATCGAACCCCCACAGGCCGCGCAATGTTTCGCCGAGCAGAAACGAGTTCGCGCAGGCGTAGACCCCGTTGAGGAGGTTGTAGGAGCACATGGCGGTCGCGCTGTGCGCCTTCCTTATCGCCGCCTCGAAGGCGCTGAACTCGATTTCCTGCAGCGTGCGCGTATCCGCGTGGACATTCGTGAAGGGCCGGCCGCCGTACACCCCGAAGAGGGGAGAGGCTCCCACCTGCCCCTCCTGGTTGTTGGCCGCGTAGTGCTTGACGTCGGCCATGACCCCCTGCGCCTGGAGGCCTTCGATCCATCCCACCGCGGTCTGCCCAGCCAGGAACGGATCCTCGCCGTAGGCCTCGAATGTCCGGCCGCCGAGCGGCGTGCGCATGATGTTGACCGTTGGACCGTAGTCGCCGTCGAACCCGCGGTGCTTGACCTCGGCGCCGACGGCCGCCCCATAGCCTGAGGCCATCGCGGGGTCGAAGTTGGCGGCGAGCGCCATGCCGGCTGGCATCGCGGTCGCGGGGCTGCCACCCGAGCCGACCCCTCCGGCGCCAACGGCCCCGTCGGTCCACTTGATCGGCGGCAGGCCCACGTCCGTCGCCGCCTGGCCCGTGAGGATCCCGACCTCGTCGGAGTGAGACATCGCGGCGAGCATCAGGCCGGCTCGTGCTTCGGGCGAGAGCGTTGTGTCGCACCATGAGTAGCTTCCGCAGCGCCCTTCGGCGCGGGCGTCGGACGCGGCGAGCGCAAGCGCCAGGAGGACGCCGGCGAGCACCGCTAGAGCAAGCGCTCGCCGTGGCGCGATGCCCGTCATCTCTCCTGATCCCCCATGCGCGGCGAACAGCTACCCGCAACGCGGGCGATCTAAGCAGGACGGGCGTCGAGGCCTGATCGATGAATCAGACTCGGCACGGCGGTCCTAACTGAGGAGTCCAACCGATCGAGGAGGTCGCCGTGATCCGTCAGCAGGTCGTCTCAGCAGACGAGTGGAAAGCCGCCCACGAGGCGCTGCAGCTCAACGAGAAGCAGGCCACCCGGGCACGCGACGCCTTGGCAGCCGAGCGCAGGCGGCAGCCGGTGCTCGAGGTAACAAAGGACTACGCGCTGGAGGGCCTCGGCGGAGCCGCTTCGCTGAGCGACCTCTTCGAAGGGCGCAGCCAGCTGATCCTCTATCACTTCATGTTCGCGCCGGGCGTCGAGGGCTGGCCGTCCGCGGGTTGCCCCGGGTGCTCCATGTTCGTCGATCAGGTGGGCAACCTCGCGCACTTCCATACTCGCGACACCGGCTTCGTGCTGGTGTCGCTGGCGCCGCTGGAGCAGATCGATCCCTACAGGAGGCGAATGCAATGGTCGATCCCATGGTTCTCCTCCTCTGGCAGCGACTTCAACCGCGACTTCGGCGTCAGCACCGACCTCGGGGAGACCTTCGGCCTGAGCGTCTTCATCCGCGATGGCGCGTGCGTGTATCGCAGCTACTTCACCTCCGGGCGCGGCGTCGAGGCGCTGGGCAGCGTGTGGACGTTTCTGGACCTCACTCCGCTGGGCCGCCAGGAGGACTGGGAGGACTCACCCGAGGGATCGCCGCGTAGCGCCCGGTATCAGTGGTGGCGCCGGCACGACGAGTACCGGTGAGCCGCCGGCGGGCTCGCGGTCCTCTTTCGCTCGAGATATGCGAGAGTCGATGAGTCCAAACATCGAGGAGAGGATGGTTGCGATGGCTGACGGCGTGTACCGAGTCACCGAGGTGATCGGCGTGAGCGGCGAGTCCTGGGAGGCAGCCGCGCGCACTGCGGTCGAGACGGCTGCGAAGACAGTGCGCGACCTGCGGATCGCCGAGGTGCTCAGGCAGGATGTGGCGATCGAGAACGGGCAGATCAAGAGCTACCGCGTGCGGCTTGCGATCTCGTTCAAGTACGAGAGCAGCGACTGAGCGGGCGGGCCCGGTGAAGGACGCCTCGGCGAGATCGGTCGAGGCGTCCCGTCACAGGTGCTGCAGGACCCAGTCGCGAGCCAGCGCCGCCACCTGCTCGAGTGATCCGGGCTCCTCGAACAGGTGTCCGGCGCCGGGCACGATCACCAGCTGCGACTCGCCTGCCAGCTTCGCCTGGGCGAGGCGGTTGAGGCGTATGACCTCGGTGTCCCGCCCGCCCACGATCAGCAGCGTCGGCGCTCTCACTCGGCGCAGGGCGTCGGCGGCCAGATCGGGCCGCCCCCCGCGGGAGACGACGGCCGACACCCGTTGCGGACGCTCGGCGGCGGCGATCAGTGCGCCCGCGGCACCGGTACTCGCGCCGAAGCACCCGACCGGCAGCTCGCCCACGTTCGGCTCGGAGGCCAGCCAGTCGATCGTGCTGATGACCCTGCCACCAAGGAGCGGCACGTCGAACCGCAGGCGCGCGGTCCTGAGGTCCTCGGCCTCCTCCTCGGCTGTGAGCAGATCCATCAGCAGCGTCGCGAGTCCTGCCTCGACGAGCACCTCGGCTACTGCGCGGTTGCGGGGGCTGAAGCGCCCGCTGCCGCTGCCGTGGGCGAACACGACGAGGCCTCGCGCCGCTGGCGGCACGCTCAGGTCACCCGCGAGCCTCACCTCGCCGACGGGAACCATCACCGAATGCTCATCGGCCACGGCCCGGTTCATCGCGCCCCGGGGCGGCGACGCGTCGCGGTGTTGGTGTGGATCTCGATATGCATCTCCTCCGGGCTCGTCCGCTCTCGGTGACGGTAGGGCGCTCGTCACGCGGGGCAAGCGCACCGAGCTGGATCCCGAC
>JAOPZM010000112.1 GCA_025964115.1 Solirubrobacterales bacterium | reverse complement strand
CGCTACACTCGCCTCGTCGTCGCGACTGGCGTTCGGGTGGAGTGCACCACCGGGAAGCGACGAGGAAGCTCCGCCGCGCGCCTGGGCACCCTCAGATCATCGACATTCTCTCGAGGTCCGACCGAGCGAGGAGCCCAAAATGACGCCGACCCCCCTGACAGACGAGCAGCAGCTGGTGATCCCGCAGGAGCTGCGGCCGCAGGACGGCCGCTTCGGCTCGGGCCCGTCGAAGGTGCGCCCCGACGCGCTCGCGCGCCTCGCCGGGGATGGCGCCGCGGTGATGGGCACCTCCCACCGCCAGAAGCCGGTGAAGGCCATCGTCGCCGAGATACGAGCCGGCCTGCTGGAGCTCTTTCACGCTCCCGACGGCTACGAGGTGGTGCTCGGCAACGGCGGCACGACGGCCTTCTGGGACGCGGCCGCATTCGGACTCATCGAGCGCCGCGCGCTGCACCTCACCTACGGCGAGTTCTCTCAGAAGTTCGCCGCAGTCACGACCGGCGCGCCGTTCCTCGAGGATCCGATCGTCGACTCAGCCGAGCCCGGTGACGCGCCCGACCCGTCGGCCATCCAGGCCGACGACGGCGGAGCCCCTCCGGACGTGCTGGCGTGGGCGCACAACGAGACCTCGACCGGCGTGATGGTGCCGGTGGTGAGGCCCGAGTCGGGCGCGGGGGCGCTCGTCCTGATCGACGCCACATCGGGTGCGGGGGGCCTACCGGTCGACCTCGCCCAGGCGGACGCGTACTACCTCGCCCCGCAGAAGGGCTTCGGCTCCGACGGCGGCTTGTGGCTGGCCCTTCTGAGCCCCTCCGCGCAGGAGCGGATCGGCGCGCTGCACGCGGCCGACCGCTGGATACCGGAGTTCCTCTCGCTGCACACGGCGCTCGAGAACTCGCTGAAGGACCAGACCTACAACACGCCGGCGCTCGCCACGCTGTTCATGCTGGCTGACCAGATTCGCTGGATGCTCGCGGGAGGCGGCCTGGACTGGTGCGTCGCGCGAACCCGCGCCTCCTCGGAGCATCTGTACACCTGGGCGCAGGAGAGCCGCCACGCGAGCCCGTTCGTCGCCGACCCGGCCAAGCGCTCGCTGGTCGTGGGCACGATCGACTTCGACGAGTCGATCGACGCCGCCGCGCTCGCGTCGACGTTGCGCGCCAACGGGATCGTGGACGTGGAGCCGTACCGAAAGCTCGGGCGAAACCAGCTGCGCGTCGGGATGTTCCCCGCCGTGGAGACGGCAGATGTCGAAGCCCTCACGAGCAGTATCGACTGGGTGCTCGAGAGGCTCGGCTCGTGAGCGCTCAGAGCGCCGGGACACAACCCGCACGCGAGCGGCCGAAGGTGCTCGTCAAGGAGAAGATCGGCGAGTCGGGCGTGAGCCTGCTGCGCGAGCACTTCGAGGTCGATGTCGGTATCGACTGGCCCGAGGAGGAGCTCCGCGAGCGGATCGGCGAGTACGACGGAATCGTGATCCGCTCGGCCACGAAGATGACAGACGAGCTGATCGCGCGCGCCGACCGGCTGCAGGTGATCGGACGCGCCGGCGTCGGGGTGGACAACGTCGACGTGGATGCCGCCACGCGTCGCGGGATCGTGGTCGCGAACGCTCCCGAGTCGAACGTCGTGACGGCGGCCGAGCACACGATGGCGCTGTTGCTGGCGCTCGCGCGCAACATCCCCCAGGCGCACACGTCGCTCACGAGCGGCAAGTGGGAGCGGTCGAGCTTCTCGGGCGTCGAGCTCTATGAGAAGACGCTCGGGATCGTCGGCTTCGGGCGGATCGGCCAGCTGGTCGCGCACCGCGCGCGCGGCTTTGGCATGCGGGTGATCGCCTTCGACCCGCTCGTCAGCACCGAGCGCTACCGGGAGCTCGGCGTGGAGAAGGCCGCCAGTGCCGACGCCCTCTACGCGCAGGCGGATTTCGTCACCGTGCACCTGCCCAAGACGCCCGAGACCGAAGGCTTCCTGGACGCGGACGCCTTCGCGAAGATGCGCGACGGCGTGCGGGTGCTGAACGTCGCGCGCGGCGGGCTGATCGACGAAGCCGCGCTGAAGGACGCTCTGGACTCGGGCAAGGTCGCGGGCGCCGCGCTCGACGTGTTCCCGAGCGAGCCGATGACCGAGCATCCCCTGTTCGGCTACCCCAACGTCGTCATGACCCCGCACCTCGGGGCCTCCACGGCCGAGGCGACCGACCGTGCCGGCTATCAGAGCGCCGAGCAGGTCGTCGCCGCGCTGACCGGCGGCGTGGTCTCGACAGCGGTGAACATCCCGGCGATCGCGGCGGAGGACATGGAGATGCTGGGGCCCTTCCTGCCGCTTGCGACCCAGCTCGGGCGCCTCGCCATGGAGCTCGCCGAGGGAAGCTCGGTGGAGCGGATCGAGGCGGCGTTCCTCGGGCGGATCGCTGACTTCGACACGCGCCTGCTCGGCCTGGCGGTGATCGTCGGCGCGCTGCAGGGGCGCACCGAGGAGCCGGTCAACCTGGTGAACGCGCCGACGATGGCCCAGCAGCGTGGCATCGTCTTCGAGGAGCGGGCCGTGTCGGAGGCGCAGGACTTCCACGAGCTGATACGCGTCACGGTCGTCGCCGGCGACCAGCGCGTCGCGGTGGCCGGGACCGGCATCGGCCCCAACCGCGTCCCGCACCTGGTCGAGGTCCAGAACCGGCGCCTGACGATCGAGCTCGAGCCCCATGTTGTCGTGTTCCGCTACGAGGACCTGCCCGGCATGGTGGGGCGCGTGGGCACGGTCTTCGGAGCCCACGGCATCAACATCGCCTCGGCCGCGGTCGGCCACACGCACGACGGGGAAGGCACATCGACCTCGAGCCCCGAAGGATCCGCGCAGGGTGGGGAGGAGGGCTCGGAGGCCGGCCAGCGCCTGGCGGCGATGGTCGTCACGACCGATGCGCCGGTGCCCGACTCGGTGGTGCAGGAGATCGTCGCCTCGGACGGCTTCTTCAACGGCTGGTCGATCGACCTCGGCGAGACCACCTAGGCGCAGGCCATGGGATAGGGTGGCCCAGCGATGCGCGCTGTGGTCATCACTAAGCACGGCGGTCCCGGCGTGCTGCAGGTGCAGGAGCGTCCCGATCCGGAGATCGGCGCCGGACAGGTCCGCATAGACGTGGCCGCGGCGGGCATCAACTTCGCCGACGTGATGGCCCGCATGGGCCTCTACCAGGATGCGCCGAAGACGCCATGCGTCGTCGGCTACGAGGTGGCCGGCACGGTGCTGGAGCTTGGCGAGGGCGTCTCCGACTCCCACCCCGACCTGAGCCACGGGCAGAGGGTGCTCGCGGGCACGCAGTTCGGCGGCTACGCCTCCCAGGTGGTCGTGGCTGCCGACGACGTCGTCGCGCTTCCGGACCGGCTCAGCTTCGAGCAGGGCGCCGCGATCCCGGTCAACTATGCGACCGCGTGGGCGGGGCTGATCGGGTACGGCAACCTGCAGCGCGGCGAGCGCGTCCTCGTGCACTCGGCCGGCGGGGGAGTGGGGATCGCCGCCACGCAGATCGCCAAGCGCGCCGGCGCGGAGGTCTACGGGACGGCGTCGCCGGGCAAGCATGCGCGCTGCATGGAGCTCGGCGCCGACCGCATGCTCGACTACACCACGACCGGCTGGGAGCGCGACGCCGGAAAGTTCGACGTGATCCTCGATGCCGTGGGCGGCAAGAGCTTCCGCCTCAGCTACTCGCTGCTGCGTCCCGGCGGTCGCCTGGTCGCCTTCGGCGCCTCGGCTGTCGTCTCGGGGCAGCGCCGCAACCTGCTCACGGCTCTCGGGGCCGTAGCGCGCATGCCGCGCTTCAACATGATCAAGCAGATGTCCGAATCGAAGGCCGTGATCGGCCTGAACATGCTGACGCTGTGGAAGGACCGCGGCTCGCTGGAGCCGTGGATCGGCCCGCTCGGAGAGCTGCTCGAGGACGGCACCGTCGACCCCGTCGTCGCGGGGGACTTCAGCTTCGAGGACGCCGGCGCGGCTCAGACGATGATCACCGAGCGGCGCAACGTCGGCAAGGTGGTTCTCGTCCCCTAGGACGTCGGCCGAGCGCGTATGCGCCGTCCACCCGCAGCGGCTACGGTTAGCCTCACCGTGTCGCTTCCCGCCGAGGGCTATCAGCTCAAGGGGATCTCCTCGAGGGCGTATGAGCATCCCGCCGACCGCGCCGCAACCGCGGCCCTGAAGGCGATCCCGCACCTCGACACCGTCGTGCGAAAGATCATCGAGTTCGGTTATGAGCGTGCACTGCGCCGCGGCATCCTCGGCTCGGCGGTGCGCTTGGGCGAGGACCAGCTGAGCGACGTGTGGCGCGCCCACGAGAGCGCATACGCGACGCTCGACCTCGAGCCGGTCCCGGACCTCTATCTCACGCAGTTCCCGATGGCGAACGCCCTGACGTTCGGTGCGGGCCAGCCGGTGGTCGTGATCAACTCCGAGCTGCTGCAGCTGCTCGACGCCCAGCAGCTCCGCGGCGTGCTCGGCCACGAGGCCGGGCATGTGCTCTCCGAGCACGTGCTCTACCGCACGGCGCTGGTGATCCTGATGCGGCTGTCGGCGCTGCCCGGCATCCCCGTGCCGCTGTTCCCGTTGCGGGCGGCGCTGATGGAGTGGTTTCGCGCGGCCGAGCTGAGCTGCGACCGCGCGGCGGCGCTCGTGATCCGCGACCCGCTCGCCGTATGCCGGACGCTGATGGTGATCGCCGCCGGCGCCGAGGCTCAGAACCTCGATCTCGACGTCTTCATGAACCAGGGCCAGGACTATCGCGAGAAGGCGTCACCGTTCGATCGCTTCTCACGGCTGCTGAGCGATCTCAACCTCTCACACCCGATGTCGGTCCAGCGCGTTCATGAGCTCATGGAGTGGGTGAGGTCTGGCGCGTATGACCGCATCGTCGACGGCGAGTACATCTCTCGCGAGGACCCGCAGAGCCCCCGCGCCGAGGCCGGCGACGCCGTCGCCCACTACACCGAGCGCTTCCGCGACACCTTCAAGGAGCTCGGCGATTCGATCGAGGACGCGGGCAAGCAGCTCAGCGAGTGGCTCCGCACGGCGCGCAAAGGCGACGAGAACAGAGCGCCCGGCTGAACCGTCACGCGTGGCGCGCCGTGCACGGCGCGTCGGGTGTACCCGGGTTGAGTCGTTGCGACACCCGTCGAGTCACACCGCCATCAGCGACTTGGCTAGCTAGGCTCGGCGCGCCAGCCGAAGGCTGGCGGGAGGCAGCGCGCCGCCCCAAGACCCCAAGCAACGGAGATCTCGATGTCATCGCGACTCAAATGGAGCGCGCTCGCGTGCACCGCCGGCCTGACTCTGCTCACCGGCGCCGCAGCGGCCGATGCGAGCATGCTTCTACCTGTCCTCGGTACCGCCCCGAAGCCCGCCCGCAAGCATGCCAGCACCACGAGCAGTCAACACGGCAAGAAGAAGAAGAAGAAGAAGACCTCCACCAGGGGGCCGGCCGGGCCGCGGGGACCTCAGGGAGCTCCCGGGGCCCCGGGAGTGACGGGCCTCGCGGGATCCGCCGGCCCTCAGGGTCCTCAGGGTCCGCAGGGTCCGCAGGGGCCGGCGGGTCCGGGGGCGAGCAAGTACTTCTTCTCGGAGGCACCCAGCGCCGGCGACCCCAACCATCCGGTGATCCCCGTCGGACCCTTTCAGCTCGGAATCGCGTGCCAGCCCGGGGAAAAAAGTGGCGATGTCAAGCTCATCCTCACGGCCGTGATCCCGGCGCCGCTGACCGCGACGTTGTCCGCAACGGCGTTCGATGGGAAACTGACCTCCACCCGCGTGCAGGATCTGTCGGTGCCCGCGACGGGACCCACCTCGGCCGAACTGCTCGTGGAAAACAAAAGCGCGAGAGCCGAAAGCGTCGCCTACCTCCTCGACGCGGGCGGAACCCTCACCTGGCTCGAGGTCTGGGTGGGCGCGGTCGGGGGCAACAACATCGAAGTGGCACCGCACTGCTATCTAAGCGCGATGGAGGTCTGAGCGCAGGGTGATCGGAACCGCAGGCAGGGCGCGATCCGCAGTAGCTGGCGGGTCGCGCCGCCCTACGAGCACATCTCCGGACGCGGCGGTGCTAATCTCCGCGCAGATGTCGTTTCACTTCTCGCCGCTCTCTCTCCTTCTGCTCCCCCCTCGGGGGGAATAGCGCGTGGCGGCCGCGTAGCCGCATACCCAGCAGAGAGGAAGAGAAAGCGAGCTAGAGAAGGAGCACGAACGACATGAGCAATCCCGGCAGTGAACGCAACGACGCGGACCGCGTCCTGATCTTCGACACGACCCTGCGCGACGGTGAGCAGTCGCCCGGGATCTCGCTGAACAAGCAGGAAAAGCTCGAGATCGCACACCAGCTCTCGCGGCTGGGCGTCGACGTGATCGAGGCGGGCTTTCCGATCGCCTCGCCGGGTGACTTCGAGTCGGTGCAGGCGATCGCGCGGGAGGTGGAAGGGCCCGTTATCTGCGGGCTGGCGCGCACCAGCAAGCAGGACATCGAGGCGGCCTGGAACGCGGTGCGGGACTCCGAGCGGCCCCGCATCCACACGTTCATCTCCACGTCCGACATTCACATCGAACACCAGCTGCGGAGCACTCGTGAGGACGTCAAGGGACAGGCGCGCGCGGCCGTCGCCCAGGCCAAGGACTACACCGACATGGTCGAGTTCTCACCGATGGACGCGACCCGCGCGGAACTCGAGTTCACCGCCGAGGTGATCCAGATCGCGATCGACGAGGGCGCCACCACGATCAACATCGCCGACACCGTGGGCTACACGATGCCGCACGAGTTCACGGCGTATCTGGAGGGGCTGTATGAGCTCGTGCCCGCCCTGCGGGACATCGTCCTGTCGGTCCACTGCCACGACGACCTCGGCCTCGCGGTGGCGAACTCGTTCGCCGGCGTCCTGGCCGGAGCCAGGCAGGTGGAGTGCGCGATCAACGGCATCGGCGAGCGGGCCGG
>JAOPZM010000082.1 GCA_025964115.1 Solirubrobacterales bacterium | reverse complement strand
CTGGCCAACTTCCAGGACATCTCCAAGGACCAGATCGAGATCACCGACGACGACCGCTGGAAGACGTTCTTCATCTATGGCTACGGGTTCGAGGCCAAGCTGGGCGTGCAGATGTGCCCGCGCACCGCGGCGCTGATGCGCGAAATCCCCGGGATGACGACGGCGATGATCTCGATCCTCTCGCCGCGCAAGCACATCCTCGACCACCGCGGCCCCTACAAGGGCGTGCTGCGCTACCACCTCGGGCTGATCGTGCCGCAGGACGCCGAGGCATGCCGAATCCGGGTCGGCGAGGACTTCCGCCACTGGGAAGAGGGCAAGAGCCTGATCTTCGACGACACGTTCAACCACGAGGTCTGGAACGACACCGACGAGACCAGGGTCGTGCTGTTCGTCGACGTGTTGCGGCCTCTCCCCTTCCCCGAGTCGGCGATCAACAAGGCGATCATCAAGGTGATCGGCTACTCCCCGTTCGTGCTCGACGCCAAGCGCAACCAGGAGGCATGGGAAAAGCGCTTCCTGGAGCGGCGCGGCACGCGGACAGCCGAGCCCACTCCAACGAGCTGATCGGCCGCGCGCAGTCTCGCGTATGGTCACCTGACACGACGAGGAGAGGAGCCGGCATGGCAATCATCAGGATCGTGCGGCCGCCAATGCTCACCGCAGAGCTCTACGACGCCGTCAACGAGAAGGCGGGCGTCGACGAGAGCCCCCCGGAGGGGCTGATGATGCACACGGCCGGCGAGGTCGACGGCCAGTGGCAGATCGTGGACGTGTGGGAGTCCGAGGAGGCCGCAGACCGCTTCGGCACCGAGCGCCTCGGGCCGGCGATCGAATCGGTCATGGGTGCCGCGCCACCCGGTCCCCCGCCGACAACCATCTACGAGCTGCATCGCGTGATTCGCCCCTGACGGCTTGCCCCGGGCCGCGCTGCTGTGCGGGCGCGAAATCGGCCATCGGGCAGATGTGGAAACCGCCCGGAGATGCTCAAGCTCGGGGCGCCTGACGCCGAGCGATCAGCATGCAGGCGGAAGCTGGCAGGAGCGAGGCTACTCAGGCGCAACCCTCGCGGGATGCGCGCCGGGAGATCGCCTGCTCGATGACGAGCGTCATGCTGCGACTCGTGCGCAGCACGGGCGGCGACGGGGCGGTTGCGGACCTGCTCGAGCGCGCCGGAATCGAGCACGAGGCCTCCTACCTCGAAAATGTCGAGAACTGGATCTCGCTGGACGAGGCGACTGCGATGTTCCAGGCGGGAGTGGACCTGACCGGTGATCCGCTGTTCGCCCGGCGCGTCGGCGAGAACACGCTCCGCCAGCATGCCGGCACCCAGGTCGCGACGGTGCTGCGCTCCCTGGGGTCGACCGAGGCGGTGCTTCAGGCCGTAGCGCAGAGCACGGCGAGGGTCAGCGCGGTCACGAAGATGGAGGCGATCGAAGCTGCGCCTGGCCGAGGCGTGGTGATGGCCTGTGCACGCGAGGGCTTCAGACGCCGCCGGCTGCACTGCGACTGGACCGCGGGACTGCTCGCCGGGCTGCCGATCCTCTTCGGGCTACCGCTCGCGCGGGTGGAGGAGAGCGAATGCCAGACGCGCGGCGATGCGCAGTGCCTGTACACGGTTTCCTGGGATGCAGAGCTTGCCGAGGCCGCAGCGGATCCGCAACAGCGCGTCACATCGCTGGAGGCCCAGCTCGTCGCGATGTCCGAGCGCCTCCACGGCGCCTATGCGACCGCCGGGGACCTCGTCTCAACCGACGACCTCGACACGGTGCTGCGCCGGATCGTCGAGCGTGCGGCCGACGCCGTGCGGGCGCCGAGCCACATCCTCGCGGTGCGCACCGACCCGGCGTCCGAGTTGCAGGTCTACAGCCACGGGATCGACGAGCGCAGGGCGGAGCAGGTCGCGACCGCGACGCTTGCGAAAGAGCCACCGGACGGCGACTCGGTTCTCGTCGTCGACGTCGCCTCCGCGCGGCGCCAGTACGGACAGCTGATCGCGCGCTATCCCGGTACGGTCGAGTTCTTCCCGCAGGACCATGAGCTGCTGAGCCTGTACGCCAAGCACGCCGCGGCGGTGCTCGACATGTCCGTCGCTCTCGAGCAGTCCACGCGCCGCCACGAACAGGTCAGCGCGCTCCTGTCGCTCTCGAGCGCCGTGGCGCAGGCCGGAACCAGCGAGGAGGTCGCAGAGCGCCTCGTGGCCGTTGTCCCGGAGGTCGTCGACTGCGACCGGACGGGTGTCTGGCTGTGGGACTACCTCGAACAGAACCTCAGATCGATCGCGATGTCGGGTCCTGCGCATCAGGAGGAGGAGTACCTGCAGCAGCTGATCATCTCCGTCGAGGACACCCCGCGCCTGCGTGAGATGATCGCGGTGCCGCAGCCCCAGTTCTTTGACGATCAGACCGAGGACCCCTTCATGCGCGGACTGATGGCGCGCCTCGGCGTGGTCGCCCTTACGACCGTGCCGATCGTCGCCCGCGACATCTTCCTCGGTGTGCTGACCGTGTCCGTGACAAAGGATCCGCGACGGCTTCGCTCCGACGGCGAGCTCGTGGAGCGGCTTACCGGCGTGGCGGCGCTGGCGGCGACCGCGATCCAGAACGGGCAGCTCGTCGACAAACTACGCCACAAAGCCAGCCACGACCCGCTGACCGGGCTGCTGAATCGAGTCGGCTTCAGGCACCACATCGACCGCATCCTCGATACGGCGCGCCCGGCCCATGGTCAGGTGGGCCTCCTGTTCGTCGACCTCGACGACTTCAAGCACGTCAATGACGCCCACGGCCACGACGCCGGCGACGAGGTGATCCGAAAAGCTGCGCATCGCCTCGAGTCGATCGCTCGCGCCGGTGATGGCGTCGCGCGGCTCGGCGGAGACGAGTTCGCGGTCATCCTCGCGGACGTGGGTGACCACGAACAGCTCCGTGCCGCTGAGGCGCGAGTGCGCGCCGCGTTTCGCGAGCCGTTCATGCTGGGAGAGATCGTGCTCTCGGTGGGCGCGAGCGTCGGCGGTGGGGTCTGGCCCGAGGATGGGCAGACGGTGAACGAACTCGTCTCCTACGCCGACGCCGCGATGTATGAGGACAAGGCCAGAGGCCGCTCCTCACCCATGCAGGTCTGAGAGCCACGGCTTTGCCTACCTAGTCAAAGGTTCACGGGATTCAGACGGAGCTTTTTGTTAGTTGGCTGGGTCCATCTCGAACGGCAGCTTTTCGAGCAACCCAGCTATCTCGAAAACACGTTGCACTTGCCTGGGGCCGGGGACTAACGCGAAGGCGATTCCCCTGGCCTTGCAAAGCGCGTCGGCGAGCAACACTACCGTTAGCCCGGTCGAATCCATAAAAGAGAGCCGGCTCAGGTCCAGTGTCAGTGCGGCCGCGTCGGCACACGGGATGACCGCCGCTTCCAAGTCTTCGGCCGCCGCAATGTCCAGCTCACCGCTGAGGACCAGCGTGTGATCGTTGCCGGATGCGAGATCTTCAACCTCGAAAGGTGCCCGCAGCAGCCGGGGCGCGCCGCCTCTTATCGAGTGCTTCCCTCTCCAAGCCTCCCAAATCACCATCGGGACCCTCCCCAGGTACGCAAGTGTTGAGTACCGGAGAAGCCCTACGACGCCCCTCTGCGCCGCGAGTCCCGCCCCGTTGAAAAGCGGATACATCCCATGCCCGTTTTTCGGGCCCGGATCGCCACCTGAGATCCAGCGTAGCGCTGCCGGCTGTCGCGCGCAAGACCTCGGGCGGGAGGCCGATGCACCCGCGGGCCTGCCGTCCTCCGTCACGGTCACGCAGGGTTGGGCCAGCTAGCCATGCTCTAGATCTTTTCCTGCCATTTGCCGAGCGGGAGAGTCCTTGACACCCAACTGTTGAGAACGGTGAACTCGCCGGTGAGGATCAGCACGCCGAGCGCGATCATCACCACGCCGCCGATGCCGATGATCACCGGGAAGTGGCGCTTGACGACGGCGAGGGCATCGGTCATGCGCTCGAAGGCGAGGGCGATCAGCAGGAAGGGAATGGCCAGGCCCGCCGAGTAGAAGGCCAGTAGCAGGGCCCCGTGTGCTGCCGAGGTCGAGACCGCGGCCTGCGTCAGGATCGCGCCGAGCGTGATGCTCGTGCAGGGGGTCCACGCGATGGCGAAGGCGGCACCGGCGACGAGCGGTCCGCCCCGCCCGGCGAGGCGCAGCAGCGCGTCCGGGTGCCACTCGGCGTTGAGCAGCCGCACGAAGGGCGTCGCCAGGAAGATCAGGCCCATCGCGATGATCAGCGCCCCGCCGACATGCTCGAGGGTCGTTTTGTGGGCGTTGAGGCTCGAGCCGATCACCGTCGCGCTCATGCCGAGAAGGATGAAGATCAGGGAGAAGCTGGCGATGAAGAGCAGGCTCGGCACGAGCACGCGCCGGGCCCCCACCCCGCCCTTGAGGTCGGCCGGCGTCACCCCGATGACCGTCGAGAGATAGCCGGGCACGAGCGGCAGCACGCAGGGCGAGAGGAAGGACACGAGCCCGGCGGCGAGCGCCAGCGGGATCCCGACGCCCGTGGCGGCGTCAGACGAGCTGGCGAGCAGGGTGTGGACGTGGGTCATTCGTGCACCGCCGGAAGCGCCTCGCGCCTGCTCACGGGCTGGCCGGAGCCGTCCTGGCCAGCCCTCAGCTCGGCCATTTCGCGCTCCAGCCTCGATACGCGCTCGAGCAGGGCGGCGAGCGAGCCCTCGGCCGCTCCCGGCCCGGGATCGCTCGGCGCGGAGGACGCAGAGCCGTGCTCGCCGTCGGTGTGCGCGGCCGCCGGCCCGTGATCGCCCGCCGCCGGAGCCTCCGCGCCGGGTCGCTCCTCGAGGAGGTGGATGTAGCGCTCCTCCTTCTGCCCTGGACGGCGATCGAGGCGCACGACCAAGCCACGCGCGATCAGCCGCCGCAGTGTGTCATGGACGTCCTCGAGCGAGCCGAACGGGTGCATCCGCTCGCCACGCTGCTTCAGCTCGCCCGGGGTCTGTGGCCCACGCAGCATCAGAACGGACATGAGCGCCTGTTCGTCGTCGCCCATCGGCAACGCGTCCGCGAGCAGGTGGCGGTACTTCGGGGCACGGCTGCCTCTGCCGCTTGCCAGGCGCGTGAAGCCGCGGCGCTCCAGGCGGTGGAGCGCTTCACGGATGACGCCGTCGTCGTAGCCCACGACGGGGTCGCGGTTGGTCGACTGGTTGCAGGCGAGGCGTAGCGCGTTGAGCGTGAGCGGATACATGTCGGGCGTCGTGCGCTGCTTCTCGAGAAGGCAGCCCAGCACGCGGGTCTCAGCGGCTGTGAGGTCCATGCTCGCCTCGATCATGCTTGCAATTTACCCGGTCGGGTGCGCCCGATCGGCGGTGAGAGCCGGCATCGCGACGATAAAGTCACTCGCGTGAGCAGCCAGCCCTTCTCGCAGGGACGCTCCGGCGACGGGGTGCATCGATCCAGCCCGCAGCTGCGGCCGGAGGACATCCCAGCGACGCCCGTCTCCCTGCGGCGGGTGAGCCGGCTGTTCGGGCCGTATCGCATCCGCCTCAGCGGCCTGCTCGCGTTGATCTTCCTCGGTGCCGGTCTCGGCGTGATCAGCCCGTTCCTGCTGCGCGGCGTGCTCGACAACGCGATTCCTCACAAGGACACCTCACTCCTCACGCTGCTGGTCGGCGGGATGATCGCGCTCGCGGTCATCGGCGGCGTGATCGGGGTCGCACAGACATGGATCTCCAACCAGGTCGGCCAGCGCGTGATGCACGACCTGCGCGCAGCCGTCTACGCGCATCTGCAACGGATGTCGCTGGCGTTCTTCACCCGCACCCGCACGGGCGAGGTGCAGTCGCGGATCGCCAACGACATCGGTGGCGTGGACAGCGTGGTCACCTCCACCGCGACCTCGATCGTCCAGAACGTGACTACCGTCGTCGCGGTGATCGTGGCGATGGTCCTGCTCGACTGGCGCCTGGCCGCGTTCTCGCTGGTGCTGCTCCCCTTCTTCGTCTGGCTGACGCGCCGTGTCGGCCAGGAGCGCAGGCGCATCCAGTCGGTGCGCCAGAGCCGGCTGGCGGACATGTCGACGCTGGTCGAGGAGTCGCTGTCCGTCTCCGGGATCCTGCTGGGCAAGACGATGGGACGCTCGCCCGAGCTCGTACGCCGCTTCAGCGACGAGTCCGGCGAACTGGCGGACCTGGAGGTGCGCGCGCGGATGGCCGGGCGCTGGCGGATGGCCTCCGTGCAGATGAGCTTCGCGATCATGCC
>JAOPZM010000005.1 GCA_025964115.1 Solirubrobacterales bacterium | reverse complement strand
CTCCGACGGCGCGGCCCGCGCGCAGCCCCGCCCGCGCGCCGCGTTCGACCGTCGCCCAACGCTTGGCCAGCGAGAGCGCGGCGCGTTCGTCGGCCTGGCCGTGCTCGCGCGTGCGAAAGCCCTTGATCAGCTTGCCCGTGTCGATCCCCACCGGACACGCCAGGCTGCACGTGCCGTCGGCCGCGCATGTCTGGATCGCGTCGTACTCGAACTGCTCGAGCAGCGCCGCGAGCACCGGCGACCCGGCGGGCTGGCGAGCCATCTCGCGCCTGAGCACGATCCGCTGGCGGGGAGTCGTGGTCACGTTGCGGCTCGGGCAGACCGGCTCGCAGAAGCCGCACTCGATGCACTGGGTGGCTGTCTCCTCGATCTGGGGCGTCGACTTGAGGTTGCGCAGGTGGCCGCCCGGATCGGTGCTCAGCAGGACCCCGGGAGCGAGGATCGCGTCGGGGTCCGCCAGCCGCTTGACGCGCCACATCAGCTCGGTGGCCTTTGCACCCCACTCCCGTTCGACATAGGGGGCCATGTTGACGCCCGTGCCGTGCTCGGCCTTCAGCGAGCCGTCGTAGTCGTCGACGATCAGATCGACGAGCGCGCCCATGAACGCCTCGTAGCGGTCGAGATCGGCCTGCTCGCCGAAGTTGGGCGTGAGCAGGAAGTGCAGGTTCCCCGCCGATGCGTGGCCGGCGAGGCCCGGCAGGAAGCCATGCTCGCCGAGCAGTCGCTGAAGGTCCTTCGCGGCATCGCCGACCCTGGCCGGCGGCACGCAGACGTCCTCGATGATCATCGAGACGCCCGGCGCCCGCATCGCCGCGAGCAGCCCCTGCATCCCCTCGCGCACACGCCAGAGCATCTCGATCTCGTGGCGGTCCCGCGTGAAGCGCGGCGGGTCAAGCAGCTCGCGGGCGGAGAGGATCTCCATCGCAGCCGCCTGTGGCGCGTCCAGGTCCCCCTCGCGTTCGGCCCTGAACTCGACGAGCAGCGCCGCGGACGTCGGCGGCAGCTCCTTCCAGCGCTCCGGCGTGCCCGGCATGTTCCAGGCGGCCGCGATCAGCGTCGGCGCGACCATCAGCTCGGTCGCCGTCGCGCCCGCCGCGACGAGCGGCTGCACCGCCTCGACCGCCGCGTCGATGTCCTCGAAGAACGACAGCGCGAGCGTCGTGTGCCGCGCCAGCTCGACCGTGTCGAACACGGCCTCGGCGACGAACGCGAGCGTGCCCTCGGAGCCAACGAGCAGCCGCCGGAAGATCTCGAGCGGGCTGTCGGCGTCGAGGAACGCGCAAAGGCGGTAGCCGGTCGTGTTCTTGATCTGGAACTTGCGCGCGACACGCTCGGACAGAGCCGGGTCCGCGCGCAGCTCGTCGCGGATCTGCTCGAGGCCGCGGGCCAGCTCGGGCGCCGCCGCGGCGAACTGCTCCTCCGCGCCGGGCGCGGCCGTGTCGATGACCGCGCCGCCCGGAAGCACGAACGTGAGCGAGCGCAGCGTCCGGTAGGAGTCCGCCACGACCCCGCAGCGCATGCCGCCTGAGTTGTTGGCGATCACGCCGCCCACGCAGGCGATGTCGGTGCTCGCGGGATCCGGGCCGAGCCTCCGGCCGTGGCGCACGAGGACCCTGTTGACGTGGCCGAGCACCGCTCCGGGCTGCACGCGAACGCGCATGCCGCCATCCTCGACTCGCACGCGCTGCCAGTCGCGCCTGACGTCCAGCAGGATCCCGTCGGTCTGCGCCTGGCCGCTCAGGCTCGTGCCGCCGGCACGGAACACGATCGGCGTGGTCAGGCGACGGGCCAGCGCCATCAGCCTCACGACGTCGGGCACATCCCCCGGTATCGCCACCGCCTGAGGAATCGAGCGATAAGGGCTCGCATCGGAGGCATAGCGGACGAGGTCGAGCGCACGTGCGGCCACGCGCCCCGGCCCGATCGCCGCCTCGAGCTCCCGCCGCAGCGCATCGGGCGTGCCGGCGGCGACCCAATCCGGCGCGCGGTCAGGTGCCGGGGCCGCCGGCTCGGGCGCGATGCGCGTGACGTCGGCCTCGAGCAGTGCCACCGTCAGTCAAGCCACATGCCGCTCGCGACGGGCACCTGCACGAGCCGCGGGCCCTCCTGCACGGCGATCGCCGCGCGCAGCGCCTCGGTGAGCTCCTCGCGCGTGTCCACCTCCTGCGAGGGCACTCCGTAGGCCTCGGCCACCGAGGCGACGTCGAGGCCGGGGAGGTCCAGGCCCGGAAGTCCCTTGGCCTGCTCGAATTCGGCGAACCACTTGAGGATCATGTACTCCTCGTTGCGCAGCACGAGGAACGTGACCGGAACCCTGTAGGCGGCGGCCGTCCACAGCGCCGTGATCCCGTACTGCGCCGAGCCCTCGCCGAGCACGCACACGACCGGTCGCTCCGGCTGCGCGAGCTGGACGCCAACCGACGCGGCGATGCCGAACCCCAGCCCTCCGCTCGCGCTGAAGTAGTAGCTGCCGGGTTGCGAGAGCCGCA
Organism: Solirubrobacterales bacterium; assembly: GCA_025964115.1. GTDB lineage: Bacteria > Actinomycetota > Thermoleophilia > Solirubrobacterales > Solirubrobacteraceae > Palsa-744. Next base: position 20,019 of record JAOPZM010000005.1, on the reverse strand, counting down.
GGCGGTTGCGCAGCGCGACGGTGCTCGACGGTGTCTCCACGACCGCCACCCCGTCCTCGGGCCATACGTCGGCGAGCGCCGCCATCGCCGTGGAGCCGCTCATCGGATCCGCCTCAGCCGGCTCGCCGGGCAGCGGTCGGGGCTGTGGCGCTGGTCGCTCGGAGGGCCCCGTGAGCTCCAGGAGCCTCGCCAGCCCGAGTCCCACGTCGCCCACGATCGCGTTTCCCATCGGCGCGCGTGCGGCCTCGCTGGGGTCGCTCGTGATCTGGACGAGCAGCGCGCCCTCCGGCAGCAGCGGGCCGGGGATGTAGGGGTAGTAGGGGAACACCGAGGAGCCCACGACGAGCACCAGATCGTGGCCCTTGAGCGTCTCCGACAGCGGGCCGATCGCGGGCGGCAGGACCCCGAGGAAGTTCGCGTGGTCCTCGGGGAAGCCGAGGCGCCCGCCCCCCGTTGCCGGCGTCGCCCACACGGGCAGGCGCTGCTTCTCCGCGAGCGCGACAGCCGCGTCCCAGCCCCCGCTCGCATCGATGTCCGGGCCCGCGACCAGCACTGGATCTCGCGCCTCCTCCAGCAGCCCGGCGAGTTCTTCGAGCGCGAGCGGGTCGGGCATCGCGCGACCCCGCACCGCGCGCTCCAGCGCGCGCCTCTCCAGATCCTCATCCGCCTCAAGATCCCAGTCGTCCATCGGGATCGACACGAACGCCGGGCCCCGCGGAGGCAGCGAGGCATGGTGGATCGCACGCGCGATCGCCTGCGGCACGTCCTGCGCTCGCGGGGGCTCATGGCTCCACTTGACATACGGCTGCGGGCCGAGCACCGACTCGCGGTTGGTGAGGTTCGCCTCCATCGTGATCTGCGGGCGCACCTGCTGGCCCGCGGTGATCAGCAGCGGGGACTTGTTCGCCTGGGCGTTGAAGATGCCGCCCACCGCGTTGCCGACCCCCGGGGCGGTGTGCAGGTTGACATGCGTCGTGCGCCCGCTCGCCTGCGCGAACCCGTCGGCCATCCCCACGACCACGAGCTCCTGGAGCCCGAGCACGTAGGTGAAGTCCTCGGGGAAGTCCTTGAGCATCGGCAGCTCGGTCGATCCCGGGTTCCCGAAGACCGTCGTCATCCCGTGCGCGCGGAGGAGATCGAAAGTGGCTTCGCGAACGGTCGGCATCAGGGCGGACGCTAGCCGAATTCTCGCGCGGAGCGCTCGCCAGCCGAGAAGCCTGCATGGCGAGGGCGCGAAATGTTAGGGTGCGGCGAACAACCGTTAGGGTGGGCCGAACGGTGTTCAACGTATGCGACCAGGGGGTAGACGGGTGAGGTTGATCTCGAGGCATGTCACTGCAGTTGCAACGGCGGCATCGGTGCTCGCCCTCGCCGGCTCGCTCGCGTCGAGCTCAGCCGCACTGGCGCTCGTGGCGCCCGTGACGGCCGGTCCGCCGCGACCGACGCACGTCCAGCACCTCGACCTCAACGCGTTCTTCCCGGCGACGACGAAGATCCACGTCGGCGATTCGGTCAGCTGGTCGATCAACGGCTTTCACACGGTCTCGTTCCTGGCCGCCGGCCAGGTGCCCGGGCCGCCGTTCATCCCGGCCGCCGGAAACCTGGTGAGCGGTCAGCTCGACAGCGCCTCGACGCCCTTCTGGTTCAACGGCCAGCCGAAGCAGATCATCAACCCCGAAACCGCATTCCCGAGTGGGGGCAAGACCTACAACGGATCCGGATATCTCAACAGCGGCACGCCGAATCCGGGCGGCCCGCCCGCCCCGTTCGTCGTCAAGTTCACGAAAGCCGGAACGTTCACGTTCAACTGCCTCATCCATCCCGGGATGAAAGGCGTCGTGAAGGTGCTGCCGAAGGGCGCGCACGTCCCCACGGCGACCAAAGACCATGCCACGGCCCTCGCCGAATACGTCGACGCCGTCGCCAAAGGCCGCAGCCTGGGGAAGGTCAAACCGCCGCCTGCGACCGTGCTCGCGGGCCACGACGGCACAGGGCCGGTCGCGTGGCTCAGGTTCTTCCCGCAGAACCTCAAGATCAAAGCGGGCACGACGGTCCTGTTCAAGATCTCCTCGCAGCGTGAGGTTCACACGATCACGTTCGGCCCGGCCGCGTACACGACGGCGATCGAGAACACGTTCACGACCCCGCAGCCGAAACCCGGGGGACCGCCGACGCTCGTCGTCAACTCCCTCGGCGTATTCCCGAGCGATCCGCTGCCCCTGCCGCCGTACACGGGCACCAACCACGGCAACGGCTTCGAGGGGACGGGCGTGCTCGCCGGTGGCGGTGGTGGCCCTGGCCCACCGTCCAGCATGAAGATCACCTTCACGAAGCCCGGCGTCTTCAACTACGAGTGCGTCATCCACGAACACATGGACGGCAAGATCACCGTCACGAAATAGCCCTGGCCTCGAGCCCGGGGTGAGCAGCGCCCCGGGGCTCGGGCGGGCGTCAGCGGACCGGCGGCGGCGACCCCTCGGCGGTGGCCGCGAGCGCCGGGTCCCATGCGCACACCCTGCAGGCGTGCCGGAACGCCGAGCGGGCGAACTCGAGTCCTTGCGCACGCGGGTCGGCGGCGCTCCGCGCGTCGTCCCAGTCCAGGATGTACTCGCCGAGCGTGCCCTCCCAGCGCGCCGCCGGAGGCGATAGCGTCGCGGCCGCGAACTCGTCCGGCGCGGGATGGGCGTAGGCATAGAAGGCGGCTCTGCCGTAGCGCTCGTCGCCCGGCCACCAGCCGATGGCGACCTCCTGGGCATCCATCGCGTTGCGCATGATGAAGTCCTCGGACGGGGGGTCGGCCGGCTCGCCGGAGAAGAGGCTGATGGCGAGGTCGAACGAGCCCCACCAGGCGTTGACCGGAGTCGAGCGCCCGCGATACGGCGCGCGAAAGGCGGCCAGCACGAGAGCGGCTTGGCTGGCAGCCGAGAAGTAGCTCCTCACCTGACCCTCGTCGTAGCGGGCGTGCTCCTCGTCCTCGTCGAGCGGCACGGTCCACGGTACCTCCTGCGGCGCCGGGTTGATCTCGACGGGGCCCGCCAGCCCTCGTATGCCCTGCAGCAGCTCGCGTGTGACCTCGCCGACGGATCGATCCGGGGTGAGCGCGACGCGTCGCACGCCGCCGTCGCTGTGCTCGGCGAGGACCTCATGCGAGCGGAGGTCGAGCGCGACGACCACGGCGCCGGAGCCGTCGGGCGCGGGCAGCGGCAGCGTTTCCCATCCTCTCGCGCTCAGCCGCAGCGCCGCATGCTGCAGCTCGGGCTCAGGCGGCGCGAGCGCGACCGCGAGCTTGCCCAGCACCTGCGTGTGCGCATGGAGCGTGTCGCAGGTCTCACGCCACTGCTCATAGGAGAGAGACGGGAAGGCCGGGGACGATCTCCCGCTCATGCCGCCGGCCGCTGACTGCCGGCGGTGAGACGCCGTCCCTGGGCGAGACCGGCTTCGATCACCGCGTTGCGTCGCGTGGGGTCCATCAGGTTGGTTCCCATCGCCACGGAGCTCGCCCCGTCCGGATTGATCGCTGTCACGATCGCGCCGCGACCTCTGAGGACAAGGGCCTCCGTGGCCGCGATCCCGCGCGACACCGGCCCGAACGCTCCCGCAAGCGCTCCCATCGCCGGGCGCAGGGAGCCGGTCGGGTTCAGGCACAGGACCTCCGCGCCCCCCGCCACCTCAGCGGTGTCCAGGTTGGTCGGGCTCCATGCCCCACCGTCGACGTAGCTTCGGCCACCTGCGAGCACGGGCCGAAACACGCCGGGGATCGCGCAGGAGGCCTGGACGGCGGTGGCAACCGAAACCTCTGGAGCCCCATCGGCGCCGAAGACCACTCGGCGACCCGTCTCGAGCTCCACCGCGACGATCCGCAGGCGTCCGTCCCAGCGCACGCCCGACCGCTCGACCATCCGCCCGAGCTCCGCGAGCGATCGGCGGCCGGGGCTCACACGGCTCAGCAGCGTGCGCCGGATCATCGCTCCACCTCCAGTCGTCGACGCGAACGCAAGCGAGGCGAGAGGAGCGGCCGCCGCGCCGGCGAAGTCGGCGGCCGCTGCGAACGTGTGCCTGAGCGCCGTGATGCGCTCGCCGGGCTCCTCGAGCGGGACCTCGGGCGACGCGGACGGCACCCCAAGGCCTATCCCCGGCGGAAGGCCCGCGACGAGCGACGCCGCTACGATCGATCCGGCCGACGTGCCCACATAGCAGCCGCATTCGCGAACGTTGACACCCTCGGCCTCGTCGATGCCCGCGAGAACCGCGCTCATCCATGCCTCACCGAGGATTCCTCCACCGCCGAGCACGAGTGCGTCAGGGGTCCGCATGACTCCGCTCAGCGTAGTCCACGGACTGCCGGCGCCCTGCCCAGCCAGGCCGTCGGCTAGGCCGTCGGTGACGCGGCCGCCGCCGGCTGGCCCTGCCGCGCGCTCTCCGAGTGGCTGCGGCTGTCGCGCGAGGAGATCATCACGATCGTGAGCAGTGCCCCGATGAGCGCAAAGCCCGTGCCGACGAGGAAGGCCCGCTCGAACCCCTTCGTCAGGGCGAAGGCGAGGTCGTGGCCGCCCGCGTGCATCAGGTCCTTCGTGCGGCTGTTCGCCACCGTCGCGAGGATCGCCAGCCCGAGCGCGCCTCCCACCTGCTGAGCGGTGTTGACGAGTCCCGATGCCAGCCCGGCCTCATGCGGTCTGGTGCCCGTGACCGCGGCGATCGTCACCGGGACGAACGACAGGCCGAGCCCGATGGCGGCGAGCAGCGACGGTCCGAGGACATCCGCGGCGAACGAGCCGCCCGTGGTCGGTACGCGCGAGAACCAGAAGAGGCCGCCCGCCACGAACAGCAGCCCGGTCAGCAGCACGGGCTTGAAGCCGAAGCGCGTGACCCCTGCGGAGGCCGCGCCGGCCGAGAGGATGATCCCGAACGCGAGCGGCAGGTAGGAGACACCGGCCTTCAGCGCCGAGTAGTGGAGCACCTGCTGCATGTACAGGGAGACGAAGAAGAACATCGAGAAGAGCGACATGCCAATCAGCAGCGCGACGGTGTCCGCGCCCCGCAGGGTGCGCAAGCGGAAGATCGAGAGCGGCATCAGCGGCGCGCGCTGGCGCATCTCGATCGCCACGAAGAGCACCAGCAGGATCAGCGCCCCGGCGATCTTCGTGAGCGTCGCGGCCGATCCCCAGCCGACGTTCACCGCATCCACCAGCGCGTAGACGAGCAGCGACAGCCCGGCCGTCACGGTGATCGCCCCCGGGACATCGAAGCTCCGCTTCTGCATCTCGGCGCGGCTCTCGAGCAGCACGCGCGGGGCCAGGAAAGCGCACAGGAGGCCGATCGGCACGTTGACGAACAGGACCCAGCGCCAGTTGAGGCCGCTCGTGAGCACGCCGCCCAGCAGCACGCCGGCCGCGCCGCCCGCGCCGGCGACAGCGCCCCACACGCCGAAAGCGCGGTTCCTCTCCTCGCCGTCGGCGAACGTGGTCGTGATGATCGAGAGCGCGGCGGGGGAGACGATCGCGCCGCCCATGCCCTGCACGGCGCGCGCGGCGAGAAGCCACGGCTCGGACTGCGCGAGACCGCCGACGAGCGAGGCCACCGAGAACAGCAGCAGCCCGACGATGAACATGCGCCGGCGCCCCATGAGGTCGGCGAGCCGGCCTCCGAGCAGCAGGAACCCGCCGAACGTGAGCGTGTAGGCATTGACCACCCACGAGAGGTCGGCCTGCGAGAAGCTGAGCGCACGGCCGATCGACGGCAGCGCTATGTTGACGATCGAGGCGTCGATGACGATCACGAACTGCGTCATCGCCAGGAGCAGCAGGGCCAGGTTCTTCGCGCGGGGGGTCAGTTCTGTCATGGAAGGTGAACTCCGTTTCCGGTTGCGCGCCGCATGATACGAAGGGGGAGCGGGAGTGGGAGTGGGGACCTCAGCCGCCGCCGGCCCGCTCACGCTCGCCGGCCGGACATGCCCGCCCTTGCCGTCAGGTCTCGCCGACGTTATCGTCGTTCCATCGTCTTCAAGCCAAGGGGGGGACCATGGCCGAGCTTGCTGGAAAGCGTTTCGAGAACCCGGACGAGGTGCGGGAGTTCACCGACGGCAAGGGCCGGGTCGAGCTGGTGGACCTCAACGGCCACGCGATCGGCCGCGGGACGTTCGAGCCCGGCTGGCGCTGGTCGCAGAACGTCAAGCCGATCGCCGGCACCGATTCATGCCAGGTCGATCACATCGGCTACGTGATGCAGGGACGCATGGCGCTCAGGATGGACGACGGCACCGAGCGCGAGTTCGGACCCGGCGACACCTTCCACATGCCGCCCGGGCACGATGCCTGGATCGTCGGCGAGGAGGCCTGCGTGATGCTCGACTTCGGCGGCCTTAAGGGGTACGCGCAGGCGAGCTGACTGCTCGCGCTCGTTAACATCGGTCGCCCTACGCGATCGGAGAGATGTGTCAGAGGATCAGGATTGGCGACTGACGGCTGAACTGGCCGCCGCCGACAGGCGCGGCGCGCTCGAGCGGCTGCTGGGACGCGTCCGCGGCCCGGACGTCGTCGAGGAGATCGAGGCGGCGCTGCCGCACGACGTCGTGATCACCCACGATGGGAAGCTGCTCTTCGCCTACGCGGCGTCCGAGGAGGAAATCCAGGCTGCGCGGCGCGTGATCGAAGACGTCCTGCGGCGCGACGGCAACGACGCGAAGATCGTGGTGAGCCACTGGGATGAGGACCGCGACGCCTGGCAGCAGGTCGATCCGCCACCCTCCGCCGAGGAGGCTCGCAGCGAGGAGGCGGCGGAGCGCGACGCCGATGCGCCCGAGACACGCACGCTGGTCGCGAGCGCGGGCAGGCTGGTCCGCTCCTCCTTCGAGCAGTCGCTGCTGGAATGGGCGGACAAGCTTGGAATCAAGTGCACGATCGTCGAGCATCCCCACCTGCTCACCACGCAGGTCCTCTTCACCTGCACAGGGCCGAAGCACAAGATCGACGAGTTCTCCAGGGCTCTGAAAGCCGAGGGCACCGCCACCCTGCGGGCGGACGGCATCCTGATGCTCAACCCGCTCTAGCCCCGGCTAGATGTAGTTCCCAAGTAGGCGTACCCGGCTAGTCGATCTGTCCAATGCGATACGCGGAATTGGTGGATACTCAAGGACGATGTCTCACGAACCCAGCACCTCCACCGCGCTCGAGCAGGCGCGCAGGTCCTTTGAAGCCGCCGACAGCGGCGACTACGACTGGATGATCAGCTTCTACGGTCCGGACTCGACATTCGACATGGCGCCCTGGGGCCTGGGCACCTACCAAGGGCTGGTTGCGATCAAGGCGTTCTTCAAAGACTGGATCGGCGCCTTCGACGAGTTCGAGATGAAGGTCGAGGAGCTCGTCGACCTGAGCAACGGAGTCGTGTTCGCGGTGGCGCGCCAGAGCGCCAGCTCTACGGGCGCCAACCCTCTCCACCTACGGCACGCCGCCGTCTCGGTATGGGAGGACGGCGTGGCTGTGCTGGTGAGGAACTACCCGGACATCGAGGAGGCCCGGGCGATCGCCATCGAGCTGGCCGAGTCGCGGGGATAGCGGCTCGGTCCGTGCGCGCGGCGGGCACGGCCGGGGCCGCGTGCGCCTGCTGATAGGTTGCGCGCGGGGTGAGCGCGAACGTCGTCTTCTCGCTCTGCGCGGGCTTGGCGTCGCTGGCCGTGGCGATCGGCGCAGCCCTCAAAGGCGCATACGTCGTCACCGCCGTCTGGGCGCTGCTCTCGGTCGGATTCTTCGTCCGGGCGAGATACGGATGGCGCGGGCGCGGGTGAGCCGTCCGCGGATGGCCGAACGATCTAGCCCCCTGATGGGGCAGCCCAGTTGGCCGCGATCAGCCGCTGCGCGTGCGCGAGCGTCATCGCCGCCCGACAGACCATTCGCTTCAGCGAGTTCTCAAGGCGGTCCTTCGGGTTCCGATAGAAGCCGGATCGTGTCGCGTAGTCGGGCTCCGGCCACAGGTTTCGCGGATCGTTCGTGGCGCCGCCGAGCTCTAGCGGAACGAGATGGTCGTACTCGTAGGCCGACGGCGAGCCCCGCAGGCCGTAGGCGGCCATGCTCGCAAGCTTCTCGGGCTCGGTGATCGACACCGGCGGACGTACCGTCGCAGTCCATCCCGAACGGCAGATCGTCGAGCCGATCGTGGCCTGCGTTACGGCAGGGTTCACCGTGCCGGGAGTGCAGCGAGGATCGGGTCGCGAGTACAGCCCGACGCCGACCGCGTGGCATGAGCCGCGCGCCGGCTGGCGTTGCACGGAGTGGCTGCTCGCGGAGGAGTAGGCGAGCCCGCTCGGGGCCCTAGCGCCCGTGATCGCACTGGCCGGCGCAAGCGACATCGGCCACGCGATTGCCACCGTCGCTGCCACAGCTCCCATCACAATCTGACTCTAATGACTGCCTTCGGCCACCACAAATCCTCAATGGGCGCGGCGGGTTTCGAACCTGCGGCCTCTCGCGTGTGAAAGCGGTGCTGCCGTTCGGCAGGATGCCCCGTCAGTATTGGGGTTTCGGCCCGTAACGGCAGTCGGAACGCGGCTGAGGGCGGGCGAGCAGAAGTACAGCCAGCCGAGCGCGAGCACTCTACGGACCGCCTCGGCAATCCCGCCGAGTTGCTCTGAATCGACCGAGTCAAACCGACCGCGCTCCTCGAGGCGGAGAATCCTGAGAACGGTGAGATGGCGCACCGTGTGACGACCAGCTCCGAGCGACAGCTCGAGGAAGCTTCCGCTCCTGGTTGAAGCACTCTGGTCCCGAAGCCAAGATCCCTGGCTTTCCCTTTTCGTCCGAAGGGGGCGTCTGCTTGGCTGAGCGCGGACGCTCGCTTTAGCCGCGAAGGCGGCGGTCCTGGATACTTCCACGCACGATGTCTGAGGAGTCCACGATCCCCGACCTGGCTGAGCTTACGCGCGTTGTCTTCGAGGCCGTGAATCGGCGTGACATCGACGCGGTAATGAGCTTCTTCGCTCCCGATGCGTTCCTTGCGGGGTTCGAGGTCGTCGAAGGCCGAGCGGCAATTCGTGGCTTCTTGGACGAATGGTTCGGCTATTTCGCCGAGCTTCGCTTCGAAGTCGAAGAGTTCGTCGTGCTCGACGACGGGGTCGTGCTTGCGGTGGTCCACCAAGAGGGTCGCCCGGTCGGCGTCGATGGTCAAGTACATCAGCGGGAGGGATGGGCCATCCACTGGTCGGCCGATGGCCTCCTCGTGCGATTGACGACCCACACTGACATCGACGAGGCTCGTGCTGCCGCCGAACGCCTCGCCCAGGAGCGGGGGTAGGCGATGGCGCAGGAGAACGTGAGATTGGTTGAGCGCGCGATCGCGGCGATCAACGCGAGAGACATCGAGGGATATCTCGCCTGCTGCACCGAGGACGTCAAGTTGGAGACGCCAGTGGCCGCCGTTGGAGGGGTGTTCGAAGGAGTCGATGGCATCAGGCGTTACTTCGCGGACATCGAGGAAGCCGGACCCGATTTCCGGATCGAGCTTGACGGCGTGGAGGAGGTCGATAGCAAGCGGATGATCGCGTTCCTGGGCTTTAGCTCCACGGGCCGCGCCAGCGGCATTCCCTTGGCAGCGCCTCTCACCAACGTGTACGACGTGGTCGATGGCAAGATCAGCCACGTTCGCATCTTCGTCGACCGTCAGGAGGCCGTCAAAGCCGTGGAGCTCGAGGAGTAACGGTCAGGAGCAGCTGCCCCGTGAGAGGGCGACGTCGGCGAACGCCCCACACGAGTGCTTCGTCATGGATGCGAGCGTGTCGGTGAGGACCACCGAGACTGCTGAGATGGACGAAAAGCAGGACTACGTCCGATCACGCGGATGCCTATGTGCGCGCGACGGCCGCGTCGCCAGAGGGCCAACGGGTAGGGCTGATTGGGCGAATATGGGCGAACGGCCGTGCGCGGGGAGGCAAGCGTGGCGAGACTGTCAATGGGCGCGGCGGGTTTCGAACCTGCGACCTCTCGCGTGTGAAGCGAGCGCTCTCCCACTGAGCTACGCGCCCTGAGTGGCGGATTCTATTGGGCCTGGGCCGTGCCGAGGGCTTCGGCGAAAGCAGCGGAACTGGCATTGCTGCCCATTGCTGCCCCTTCACGGCCCTCGACCGGGCGGCATGAGGCTTGGGCCTGAGGCACCGATTGCGCGAGCCTGCTGGCGGAGGCTAGTCCTGTGAAGCGGTTCGCCCAAGTTGTTGCGGGTTCTGAACAGAGAGCCGCCCTCCGGCGTATTGATCTGGACGATCGAGACGATCGCACCGACCGAGTGCTCGTCATCGAAGTCTCTTGCAAGAGCCTCCATCTGCTCCGCGATGTGTTGCCCGCGCAGACCTGAACAACATAGCATGAAATACAAATCTAGGATCTAGCAGTCTAGATATGATAGTCTTGCTACATGGAGCAGGAGACAACTCATCGCTGGAAGTTCCTGACGAACCATGCCCAGGTCCTCGCGTGCATCGCACACGATCCGGGCGTGCTCCTACGCGAGATCAGCGAGCGGGTCGGAATCACCGAACGCGCCGCCCACCGGATTGTCACGGAGCTCGCGGCGGGCGGCTACATCACGCGTGAGCGCAACGGACGCCGCAACCGCTACACGATCCAAACCGGCCTTCCGCTTCCCGACCGCCTCGGACGCGTGCAGCGTATCAGCGACCTGCTCACAATCCTCATCGGCACGAGCGAAGAGCTTCCGCATTCACCGGTCCGTCCGGCGGCCAAGAACGGCAAGGCCAGTCGTGTCTAGCAAGTCGGCAACAGGTTCCCCGAGAACCTCGATCGCAAAGCTCCGGGTGCTCATCGTTGGCGGGGGTGTCGCCGCCCTCGAGACGGCGCTGGCGTTGGCCGACCTCACGCCCGACCGCACCGACGTCACAGTGCTCGCGCCTAACGGCGAGTTCACGTATCGGCCGATGACCGTCCGTGAGCCGTTTGGCTACAGCGCTGCACAGCGTTACCCACTGGCGCAGGTCGTCCACGACGCAGGGGCAGCACTGATCTCGGGAGAGCTCGCGTGGGTCGACCCGGTAAGGCGGACTATCCACACCGAGGCCGACGAGGCGCTCGAGTACGACGCGCTTGTACTCGCGCTCGGGGCGACCGTCACGAAGCGCTACGCGCACGCTCTTACCATCGATGACCGCGATCTGGACGACACCATGCACGGGCTGATCCAGGACGTTGAGAGCGGCTACATCCACAGACTTGCATTTGTTGCCCCCGGACGCATGGCTTGGCCACTGCCGTTGTACGAGCTTGCGCTGATGACCGCCGGGCGTGCCTATGACATGGGCATAACGCTCCAGACGACCGTCGTGACCCCCGAGGAGGGTCCCCTCGCCATATTCGGACAGGCGGCCAGCAGTGCCGTGAGTGCCCTGCTCTCCCGAGCGAACGTCGAGACGATCACCTCGGCGTACGCCGAGGTCCCGCACTCCGGAGAGGTGATCATCCACCCCGGCGACCGCGAGCTTTCGGTGGACCGAGTCGTGGCTCTTCCCGAACTATTCGGTCCGACGGTGCGCGGCGTACCGCGCGGGGAACATGGCTTCATCCGAGTCGATCCGTACTGCCGCGTGCGCGGCGTCGAGCGTATCTATGCGGCCGGCGACGCAACCGAGTTCCCCATCAAGCAAGGCGGCGTGGGCGCGCAGCAGGCGGACACCGTCGCCGAGTCAATCGCAGCCCTTGCAGGTGCCTCCCTCACGCCCAGCCGTTTCAACCCGGTCATCCACGGCATGCTGCTCACCGATACACGGCCGCGATACCTAACGGCCCACATTACGGGCGGGCAGGGCTTCAGCTCAGAGATCACCGACGCTCCGACCTGGTCGCCGCCGAGCAAGATCGCCGCAAAGTACCTCGCGCCCTACCTCGAGGAGCTAGACCTTTTGGTCGGTCCGCGCTCATGACGCCCGGGTTCTTGAGGCGACTTTTCCTCGTTTCCCTTGCCGTCCCTGCAGCAACCACTTGTTACAGAATGGTTCGCAGAGGGATTCTGACGTGGGGAGCGACAAAGGCTGAGGCGGCCGCCGATCTCCCGGGAGACGAGTTGCTCGAAGACGCAGACGGCGTAGCAACGCGAGCGATTGACATCCATGCACCAGCCGCCGCGGTATGGCCGTGGCTCGCGCAGATGGGTCCCGCTCCTCGAGGCGGCGCCTACACGTATGACTGGATCGAGAACGTTCTGGGGCTCGGCATGCACAGCGTCACTCGCGTCCTACCCGAGTTTCAGCATCCGCTGGTCGGCGACACCATCGCCTTCGGTACCAACAGCATGCGCCTCGAGCGCGTCGAGAGCGATCACGTGCTCGCTCTGCGCTCGCAGAGCGGCAGCTGGGTTTGGACGTTCGTGCTCGAGGAGCACCACGGCAGAACTCGCCTGCTCAGCCGCAACCGCTATCGGCTCCCGACCCTCGCCGCGCGCCTCGGCATGGTGGCGCTGGAGCCCTGCTCGCTTGTGATGGAGCGCAAGATGCTGCGGGGCATCAAGGAGCGCGCCGAGCGGCTGGGCGTTGCGCGTGGCCAGCCCACAGCGAGTGCGTCGACCGCCGAGGAGCATGACGAAGAGGCGAATAGGAATAGCCGAGCAACGATGAGTCCATGCGTCTACGCGCACCCGGAACGTGAAACTGAGGGAGACCCTGATGTCGGCAACGCTGTCACCGCCGCCCCCGTCGGTTAATCCGCAAGGCGGACTCGCGACCGATCGTCCCGATGAGGGCACCTCGCGTCGCGCGTTCCTCGGCCGTGCCGGTCTAACGGCGGGCACCGCTCTGGTGCTCGGCGCCGGGGGCCTCGGTTACCGAGCTTACGACGAGGGCGTATTCCAAACGGGACAGGGCGGCGCCTACGATGCATGGAGAGACTGGGACAAACAGCGCGGCCCTATCGCCCTGGTGTCCGCCGCGATCCTTGCGGCCAACCCTCACAACTCTCAGGCATGGGCCTTTCGAGTGTCGCCCGACCGCGTGGACGTATACGCCGACCGTGCGCGGCACATCGGCGCGGTCGATCCGCTGTACCGCGAAATGTACGTGGGGCTGGGCGCGAGCATAGAGAACCTGCTGCTCGCGGCCCGGGCAAACGGCTATGACGCACGGCTCAGCCTGCTGCCGTCACCGGGCGAACCGGTACACGCCGCGCGAGTCGACCTGGCCCCGGGAACGGCACACCGTGGCTCGCTCTACGAGCAGATCCCCCACCGCCACACCGATCGGAGCGCCTTCCTGGCCCAACGCGTCCCAAACCGGGTGCTGGCCGAGATGACCGCACTAGGCGAGGATCTCCCAGACACGCGGCTCTATTGGTTCACGAGCAGGGCGGATACCCAACGCGTGGGCGCGTTGATGATTGCCGCCGCGGAAGCCCTGACGAAGGACCGCGAACAGTCAGTCGATGACAACCGCTGGTTCCGCCACGACTGGGATGCGATCCAGAGTCACAAGGACGGGCTTACCCTTGACAGCCAGGGGTTATCCGAGCTCACGACCGCAATCGCCAAGCTTCTGCCCGCTACCTCGCGCACATACAACGACGAATACTGGGTCAAGCGGACACGCGACCCGCAGACGAGGACAGCAGCCGCATACGGCGTCATCGCCGTTCCCAACCCGGCCGATCACCGCCAACGGATGGTCGGCGGCCGTCTACTCGAGCGCATTCACCTATGGACAGCCGGCAACGGACTCTCCCTCGGTCACATGAACCAGATAACCGAGCGCGTCGATCGCGAGCGACAGCTAGGGCTCTCGCCCGTGTTCCAGACCGCCGCGAGACAGCTTGTTCCGGACAAGGGCTACGAGCAGCTCGTCGCGTTTCGGATCGGCTACCCAGCGAGCAATGACGGGCGTCGCCTGAGCCCGCGCCGTACCGCCGCTGCGGTGGTTGCATGAGCACCCCTGATAGCGCCCCAACCCTCAACCGTCTAATCGGCGTGCTGGCAACGGCGGGAGCGACCCTGGGGATTATCGCTGGGCTGGTCGATGTGGCGGTTGGTCCCTCCATACGCGGCTGGGTCGGTAACAAGCTCAACACGTCCATACTCGGAATCGCAACGATCGCGCTTAGCACGCTAGCCTTGGCCGCGGCGATCGCGTGGCAGCGCAACGGTAGCCGGGTAGGCCTGCGTCGTCCCGGGACAGCGGTTGCTCTCGCCGTCCCGGCCATCTTGTGTTTTACGACGATCGGTCGGCTCTGGTACCTGCCGGGATCCATACTGCTCATCGCGGCCGCCACAATCCTCGTGAACAGTACTCGTGAGGATTTCGAGGGGGCCATGAACGCACGGCGCTGGCTGCGAGGGCTCCTCGTCATCCTCGGCGGCTTCTACGTGTTCCTCGGCGCCGACGCACTCGGCCTGGCCGGTGCGCTCGGCATCGCTGGCGGACTGTGCATCTGGGCCGTTCTCGCACACGACTCCGCGTTACGTCGCGCCTCCTTCGCAGTGATCGCTCTCTGCGCGTTGCCGTTCGCGATCGCGACCTGGTGGAGCGCCGTGACCCCTCTCATCGCCCTGCTGATGCTCGTGCTCGGCGCATCGGCAGAGCTGCCGGGCCGCACGAATCTGGACGGTCGTGGCCTGATTCGTCATGGAAGGCGCTCGCTCACGCGTGGCCCATAGTGGGCCCGGCTATTCGATGTTGCTTGACGACCTCATGCCCGAGTTCGATGCGACCAGGATTGAGCACCGGGTGATCGACGGCCGGCCGGCCGATGTTTACGAGGCAGCGATCCACGCTGACTTCGTCGACGCCATGCGTCGCAGCCGGATCGTTCGCGGACTGTTCGCGCTGAGGGCCGCCGCGGAGCGCATCGCCGCGACGGCCCGACGATCGCGGGGAGTGAACCCCGCCGAGGTCACCCTGCGTCTCGCCGCGATGCCGGATCACGGGGACTGGGTGCGGCTAGCCGAGGACCCGCCCAACGAGTTCGCGTTCGGGGCGATTGGGCGCTTCTGGGCGGGAAACACGACGTTTGAGCAGATCCACGCCTCGGCGTTCACATCGTTTGACAGCCCCGGGTACGCCAAGATCGCCGCGAACCTCTCCCTGCGCTCCTACGGCGATCAGCGAACCCTGGTCAGCTACGAGGCGCGCACCCAGGCGACCGATGAGGCTGCTCGCCGCGCGTTCCTGCGCTACTGGACCGTCGTGTCGCCCGGGGTCGGGGTAGTAATGCGCTCGCTTCTCGCAGTCATCGCTCAAGAAACGCCTGGTGCGGGCGGGCAGCCGACGCGGTCGCTTCCGCTTAGTGGGTGATAGTTCATGGGACATTGCGATGCGACGAGTGCGAGCAGCTCCAGCGCGCAATCGAGACATGGAGCGCGAACGTGTGCCCGGGCAAGCACGGCCAGTCTGCAGGTTGACGTCCTGGCGGCGGGGACCGCCTCGGGTCGCTTAATTGGAGGCGACCGCGGCGCAGTAGGCACGGGGAGCGATTGGCGCTCCAGCCCCGCCGAACAGGCGCTCGCAACCCCGGCAACGGGTCTAAGCTTCGCAGGCGCTGAGCGCCCGGTCGCAGGTGCTGCTGAGTTGGACGAACGGAGCAAGGCCGCGCACCGGGCTCGATACTGCCGCAATGCGCGTACGCGACCAGCTCCGTCGCGCTCTGGGCGGCCGCTACCGCCGCCCTTCCGGGTCTATTTCGACGGTCATGAGGCCATCACCATGACGGTGGATCACCCTCCAGACGCCGTCCTCTCGACGATAGACCGACGTTGCCCGGAGGCTCATTTCGTCTGTCTTGCCGTCGATTTGGCGCGTGAGGTGCTCTAGCTCGACTGTGAAGCCGAGCTGATCGCCGAAGTCCGCGGCGAGGGTCTCTGCGTCCCAGGTCTCGTAGTTGAGAGTCTTAGCTGCGGCTGTCAGTAGCTCGCTGACCGCGTCGATGCCGACCTGGTGGCCGCCAACACCGCCCATCAACGAAACGTCCGGAGCGTGTGACCACAGTTCGAGAAATGGTCGCGGGTTACCACTGGTGTGGTGGCGAAGAGCCGCATGACACTGCTCCACGAACTGTGCGGCGTCGGCGTTCACTGTGGGTCTCGCCGTCTGCATCTCTTGCTCCTGTTCTGATTGGGACGGTCGTTTGTAGTGGGTCGTCGTACGTAAAAGCCCGGCCGATCGTGTTGAGGGCCCTTCCATCAAGTGATTGGCATTGATGCGCGCTCAAAACGCCGGGTGCGCCGGGCTAGCAGGACCGAATCCCCAATCTGCATACTTGTGCCGGTCCAGAAAAGCTCCGCGATGTTGTGCGGATCGAAGTCGGTCCCCGGCTTGACGGCACCGGCGATCGTCACGGTTGCGCCGAACCACGCCGGCGCCGACTCCTGGTCCGGCTTCGATCAGCAGGAGATGATGGGGTCAACAGGCTCCGGCATATACCACCTCCGGGTTGAGCTTTCGCCCGGCTCTCAGCCCGGGCCACTGTCCTTGGGGTTCACGCATCCCTTCGGAATCCAATAAGGGTACGCACGACGCTCACACTGCCATCACGCACCGTGAGTATGTCGATCCCGCGGACCACGGGATTGCCCGGCGGGCCGAAACGCCAGGGCTGGACGGCGGTGTCGGGACTCACGTACCCCAGGCCGTCCTCCTCCAATACGAAGTCCGCCGGAGCGTCGTCGAGAATTTTCTGGGCGCGGTCGTTGAGCGCTTTCCTGCCCACCACCTCGCCTTCTGGATCGATGAACCTCACGTCGTCGGCATACGTCCGCTCGATGGCCGCCCGGCGCTTCTCCGGGTCCCGCTCGGAAAAGACCTCGTGCAGGTTCAAGTAAAGCAGCTCGGCTGCATCTGGCATGTCGGTGTTCCTTTCATCGGTGTGTACGCCTACCGAAGCGAAGCTACGCCGGGGAGCCGTGGCGCCGAGACGTCCAATGCGCGCCCGGCTGGCCCGATCCTAAACGGCTAGCGCGAATCCGCAGCTCCGGCCAGCTGACAACAACGACTCGCTTTGCCCAGGTCTGACAGAGGAGAGCTTGGCGAGGAAGGGCCTCGCCGAGTTTGGGCACGCGCTCGGACGTCGTATCCCGAGTCAACCGGCTCCGGTTTGACCAGTCCTGCTTGTGTCGCCCGTCCGTCACGCCGAAGGTCCTCGGGCGGCCCAATCGCAGCCGTCGGACGTCACCGCCCAGACCGCACGACGATGACAGTGACGAGATACTCAGCGGCTGATGCCTGAGGAGTCCACGACCCCCGACCTGGTCGAGCTTGCACGCAGAAGCGTCGAGGTCGAGGACCTTGAGGCAGCCCTGAGCTTCTACGCTCCCCACGCTGTCTGGGACGCATCGCCCTGGGGGATGGGCGTCTTCGAGGGCCGGGCAGCCGTGCGAGGCTTCTTTGAGGACTGGCGCAGCTCCTACTCCGGCATCGAGTGGACGGCTGAGGAGATTCGTGATCTGGGCAACGAAGTCACGTTCGCCGTGATCTTGCAGAGGGCGCGTGTCGTGGGGGGCGGCGGTTCCGTTCAGCTTCGCTACGCAGCTGTCGCGCAATGGACAGAGGGTTTAATCGTGCGCAACACGACCTACACCGACATCGACGAGGCACGTGCTGCCGCAAAACGCCTCGCCGAGGAGAGGGGGTAGGCGGTCGCGAGAGAACGCGGATAAGGTCAAGCGCAGTAATGCAGCCTCGACCAACGGTGACATCCAGGAGGAAGGTCCTTGATCAAGCTCGTTTTCACCATCCGCCGCCGCGAGGGAATGACGCGAGACGAGTTCCAGCGTTACTGGCGCAACGAGCACGCACGGCTCGTCGAGCGTCACGCCGAGGTTCTTCGCATCCGCCGCTATGTCCAGACGCACGCCCGCGACACCGATGCCGACGGGGCGCTTGCCGTATCGCGCGGATCTGAGCCCGGTCACTACGATGGGGTCGCCGAGCTCTGGTGGGACAGCGTCGAGGACCTCCTCGAGGCGAGCAGCAGTGAGGAGGGACAGGTGGCCGCGAATGCGCTGCTCGATGACGAGCGGCGGTTCATCGACCTTCCCAGCTCGCCTATTTGGCTGGGCGAGGAGAACGTCGTGATCGACCGCCCGTAGCTCGACGGGCAAGTAGAGCTCAACATGTCTGATGCACGTGAGGCTCGGCGCGCAGGAGGGTCTTGAGGATCAGCCCGGTTCCGCTGCCCAAACCCAGCATGATCGCGCCTAATCCAGCCCTATCCAGCGAGTGGACCCCGCGCCAAGATCAGCGAGAAACACCGGAAATCCGGGCGAGTCCGCGCGTTGGCCGACTCGCGTGTGAAGCGAGCGCTCTCCCACTGAGCTACGCGCCCCAGGCGAGGACTCCCGGAAATCATGTCCGGAGCACTGCTTATGAGCCGCCGGCTCTGCGGTGTTACCGTCAGGGGATGGCTGAGGTCGATGGCCGCGCGGCCGATCGGGATGCGACCCAACGGGTGTCGGTGGCCTCGACGGATCGTGAACCGAATCGATGGTCGGTCCTGGCCCTGCTCAGCGTCGCGCAGCTGATGGTGGTGCTCGACGCGACGATCGTGACCATCGCGATTCCTTCGGCCCAGAAGGCGCTCCATTTCTCGACCGATAGCCGGCAGTGGATCGTCACCGCCTACGCGCTGGCGTTCGGCAGCCTCCTGCTGCTGGGTGGCAAGCTCGGTGACCTGATCGGACGCAAGTGGACCCTGATCGCCGGCCTGGTCGGGTTCTCGATCGCCTCGGCGATCGGCGGTCTGGCCCAGTCCTTCGGCGTGCTCGTGGCCGCCCGAACGCTCCAGGGGGCATTCGGCGCGCTTCTTGCACCCTCGGCGCTGGGGTTGCTGACGGTCACCTTCGCGGGGTCTCCTGACCGGCCCACAGCATTCGGAATCTTTGGTGCGATCGCCGGCGGTGGCGCCTCGCTCGGGTTGATACTCGGCGGTGCGCTCACGCAAGTCTTGTCCTGGCGCTGGTGCCTGTACGTCAACCTTGTGATCGCTGTGCCTACGACGATCGTGGCGTTGCGCCTGCTGGTCAATCAGGGTGCTCGGGAGCGGGATCCGATCGACATACCCGGGGCTGTCACCTCAGCGCTGGGCCTGTTCGCGCTGGTCTACGGGTTCTCCAACGCCGAGACCCACTCCTGGAGTGCCACGGCCACGATCGTGGCGCTCGTCGCCAGCCCCGTGCTTCTGACGGCTTTCGTGCTGATCGAGCGCCGAGCCAAGCATCCGTTACTGCCCCTGCACATCATCTGGGATCGGGGGCGCGGCGGCGCGTACACCACGATCGCGCTGGCCGGCGCGGGCGTCTTCGCAGTATTTCTGTTTCTCACCTACTTCCTGCAGCAGCAGCTCGGACTGTCGCCGCTCACCACCGGACTGGCGTTCCTCCCGCTGACCGGCGTTCTGGTGGTCACCTCTACCACCGTGCAGACCCGCGTGATCCAACACACAGGGGTCAAGCCGCTGGTACTCGCTGGCACGACGCTCGGGGCGATCGCGATGTTCCTCTTCACGCGCCTGACGCCCGGCTCCAGCTACGCCAGCAATGTCCTTCCCGGCCTGCTCGTTCTCGGGCTCGGGATGGGATGCATCTTCGCGCCCGCGTTCTCGACCGCGACTCTAGGCGTGGACGGACGCGAGGCCGGGGTCGCCTCGGCGATGGTCAACACCTCCCAGCAGGTCGGCGGCTCGGTCGGCACCTCCCTGCTGAGCACGATCTTCGCCACGGCCGTCGCCAGCTACACGGCGGGTCACCTCCACACTACCGGCCTGGCCAACGCCGCGGCAGTTCACGGCTACACGACGGCGTTCTGGTGGGCGGTCGGAATCTTCTTCCTCGGCTTCCTTCTGGCGATCGTGATCCTTCCCGGCCGGGCCAAGCCTCGCGTGCCCACCGTCAGGGCTGCGCTCGCCCGTCACGCGATCGGCAACTGCCACCACTTCGAGGAAGCGGATGGCGCCCGGCATCGGCTCAGCGCTACGAGGGGTGCTGGGGGGCGATGAGCACCGGCCGCTTGGTGTGTGCCGCGAGTGCGTGGGAGACGCTGCCGAGGAGAGCGCT
>JAOPZM010000264.1 GCA_025964115.1 Solirubrobacterales bacterium | reverse complement strand
CGTCGACCCCGCGCACGCTCGCGCCGGCCATCGGGCTCTTCGCCGCACCGGCCGCCACCAAACCCGCTGGCGCCGCGCCCAGGCGTGCTTCCAAAGTCCCCGCGCAGACCGCGCCCGCGCAGCTCGTGACGACCGTGACGAAGATCATCAACGTGATCCCCGCGGCCGTGCAGATCGCCATCGCCGCGCTGGTCGCGCTCGCGCTGGCGCTAGGAACAAGCTCGCGGCTCGCCTCCATGCGGGCTCGACGGCTCGCCCGCCAGCGGCGGCAGCTGCTCGACGACGTGGGCCTGCTGCAGGCCGCCCTGCTGCCGCCGGTGCCCGCAAGGCTCGGTCCGGTGGGCACCTCCTCGGCGTATCGCCCGGCATCGGGCCCAGGCGCCGGCGGTGACTTCTACGACGTGTTCGCCCTCGGCGACGGCCAGGTGGCGGTGATCGTCGGCGACGTCTCAGGACACGGTCGCAACGCGCTTCCGCAGACGACGCTCGTCCGCTTTACGCTGCGGGCCTATCTCGAGGCCGGCATGTCTCCGCGCAGCGCGCTGCAGATGGCCGCACCGGTGCTCGAGCGCCAGCTCGGCGAGTCCTTCGCGACCGTCGTGCTCGCCACCTACCACCCGCGCGACCGGACCCTCGTGTACGCGTGCGCTGGCCATCCTGCGCCGATGGTGATCGGCACCGGGCCGATCGCGCCCGTCACCGCCTGCTCCGCGCCGCCGATCGGCGCCGGCCAGCCGACCGGCACGCGACAGACCGTCGTCTCGCTTCCGGGCGAATCGCTCGTCTGCTTCTACACGGACGGCGTCCTCGACTCGCGAGTTCACGGCGAGCTGTTCGGCGCAAGCCGGTTGAGACGGGCGCTCGCCGGGCTCGGCACCGACGACGACGCCTCGGCCCTCCTGGACCGCGTCGCCGAGGAGACCGACCAGCGCCCCGACGACATGGCCGCGTGCCTGCTGCGCATCGAGGGCGACCGCACCGCACCCACAGTGCAAGCCGAGGAAGTCGAGCTCGGCCGCGACGAGCTCGCACGCCATCGCGTCGAGCGGCTCCTGCTCGCCCGCGGCTTCGACGCGCAGGAGATCGAGCAGGTCTTGGCCTCGGCGCGGCGCGCCGTCGCACGCGAAGGCGCCGTGGTGCTCGAGCTGCACCTCGGCGATCGGCGTCCCGAGGTCGCGCTGCGGCCTCAGAACGTCGCTCTCTTTGAACCCACGATCCGCGCGAGCTCACGCGCACTGGAGATGTCCGGATGAACGCTCGACCCGCTCCCGATACAGACGCTGCGATGGTACTCGGCATGGCCGCGACCGCCATGCCCTTTGCCCGCTCGCCCGAGGACCAGGCCGAGCGTTGGCTGCGGATCCTGCGACTCCATGGCGACGCGGGCACGGCTCTCCAGGCCCTGGGCGTAAGCGAGGCGCCGCTCGAACCGGCGAACAACGGCGCCGGCGGCGAACAGGCCGCCCCGTCCTTCGAGGTCGCTCCCGACGTGATCACCGCGGTCACCGAGGACGCCATGGCCATGGCCAGCAGGCGTGGGGCGCCGGCCCTCGGCACGGCAGACGTGCTCGTGGCCGTGATGCACGTGTACGGCACCGACTTCGATCACGTGCTTCGCATCCACGGCACCGACCGCGGCGAGGTCCTCGAGCGGCTCGGCCTGGACACGGCCGGCTCCACGGCCAAGTGAGCGCCGGCGCCGCGTAGCGCCCGTAAGATGCCGCGCCGTGGCGCGGATCCTGATCGTCGGCGGCGGCTGCAGGGGCAGGGAGCTGGCCTCGATGCTCGTGGGGGAGGGGCATGCCGTTCGGATCACCACGCGCACCGAGGCTGGGCGCGGGCCGATCGAGGCGGTCGGCGCCGAATGCTGGATCGGCACCCCCGATCGCCTCGCGACGCTGCGCGCTGCGCTCGACGGCGTGACGATCCTCTGCTGGCTCCTCGGCTCCGCCAGCGGCCCGGCCCAGGAACTGCAGGCCCTGCACACCACCCGCCTCGAGTTCTTCGCGACGCAGGCGATCGACACCACCGTCCGCGGCTTCATCTACGAGGCCCGCGGCACGACGACCGCCGCTGAGGCTCTGCGTGAGGGAATCGACGTCGTGCGAGGCGTCGCCGAGGGCAACGCGATCCCGCTGGTGTTCCTCGCTGCCGACCCGAGCGACGCCGAGGAGTGGCTCGCGCAGGCGCGTGCCGCCGTGAACTCGCTGCTCATCGGCCGATGAACGCTCGCTGAGATCAAGCCGGCCCGCCAAGCGGCCGATCCTCGGAGACCATGTCTGGCGATCGCTCCCGGTACGGCCTTCTGGTCTCGGCGCTCGGCGCGATCCTCTTGGCCGTCTCGGTGTTCCTGCCCTGGTATGCGCTCAGCTTCACCTCTACGGGCATCGCGTTCGTTCAGCAGGTCACCGATCATCTCGCCTCGCAGTTCGGCAACGCCACTCTCCAGGCCGAGATCGCCGCGCAGCACGCGAGCCTGTCGGCGCTCGCTGGGCACGAGTTCGCCGCCGTGAGCGCGCATCAGGCGCTGAAGAACATCAACATCGTGCTGCTCGTGCTCGCCTTCCTGGCCGTGCTCGACGCGCTGATCCCGCTGGCCAGCGGCGGCTCGTCCGTCCCCGATGGCGGCGGCGCCGCGATCGTGCTGCTCGGCGCGCTGGCAACGGCGTGCGTCGTCTATCGCATGGTTCGCCCGCCTACGCCGGCAGGCGAGCTGGTGGCGCTTTCGCTGCGCGAGGGCGCGTGGCTGGCGCTGCTCGGCTCGCTGGCGATCCTCGCCGGGGGCCTGTGGCCACGCGGACGCCCGGCTGCTGCGAGAGACGCGCCGGAGACGGGGCTCGACAGCGCCTGGACGGGCCTCTCGGGCTGGACGCCGCCGGGCTGAGCGGGCGCCTTGGCCGCGCTATGCTGGCGGCTAATCACCCGAAAGCCGATCAGGATTTTCTATCCGAAGGGCGGTGTGCAGTGTCCGACTACGCGAACGACGTGCTCGTCGACGCCGACTGGCTGTCAGAGCACCTGAACGACGAGAACATCCGCATCGCCGAGGTCGACGAGAACCCGGCGCTCTACGGCGAAGCCCACATCCCGGGCGCGATCGGCTTCGACTGGAAGGCGGACCTCCAGGATCCGGTTCGCAGGGACTTCCTGGGCCCCGAGGCTTTCGGCGAGCTGTTCGGCAGCCGGGGCGTCTCCAACGACCACACGATCGTGCTCTACGGCGACCGCAACAACTGGTTCGCGGCCTACACCTACTGGTATCTGAAGTACTACGGCCACGACAAGGTGCTGCTGCTGAACGGACCGCGCGAAAAGTGGATCGCCGACGGTCGCCCGACCACCGCCGAGGTGCCCAGGCACCCCGCCGCCAGCTTCACCGCGCAGCCCGGAGACCAGGCGATTCGCGCGTATCGCGACGAGGTCCTCGCGGCGATCGATGCGCCGACGAAGCTCGTCGACGTGCGCTCGCCGGCAGAGTTCGCCGGCGAGATCATCTCGCCCGCCGGCTACGAGCAGGAGGGAGCGCAGCGCGGGGGCCACATCCCCGGAGCGGCCTCGGTCCCCTGGGCTCAGGCGGTGCGCGAGGACGGCACCTTCAAGTCGGCAGACGAACTACGCGATCTGTACGGCGGCAAGGGCGTGCTGAACGGCGATGACATCATCGCCTACTGCCGCATCGGCGAGCGCTCGGCGCACACCTGGTTCGTGCTGCACGAGCTCCTCGGCCACGACCACGTCAAGAACTACGACGGCTCGTGGACCGAGTGGGGCAACATGGTGGCCGTCCCCGTCGAGAAGGGCGCCTAGGGCACCGGGACCCGGCCGCGTCAGCTTGCGGGCGGCCTATGAGCCCCCGGAGGCGCGGGCGAGAGGCTCGAGGTCGAGCGCCCCGGCGCCCGCCCCTGGCGGCGCGTCGAGCTGCTCGAGCAGGTCCTGGATGATGCGCGCCGTCGCGCCCCAGATGAGATGCTCGTCGACGAGGTAGGCGTCGGTCTCGAAGGAGATCCCCCGCCGTTCGATGCGGGTGCGCGTCCTGCCCTCGCGCAGGCGCTGGAGCGTCAGCTCGAGCACCGCGTCCACCTCCCGCGGCGACAGTCGCCAGGCGAGGCCCTCGGGAATCAGGCCCACGAACGGGTGGATGACGTAGTTGGTCGCGAAGGTCGAGGTGGGTGGCAGCTGCCCGAGCAGCCACACCTCCGTGCTCGGGAGCCCGATCTCCTCCTCGGCCTCTAGCAGCGCCGTGTCGGAGAGGTCCGCGTCCTCGGCGTCGCGACGGCCGCCTGGGAAGGAGATCTCGCCCGCGTGGCGCTTCAGATCCGCACGGCGCCTCGTGAGAACAACGTGTGGCTCCTGCGTGTCGCCGGCGAGGAAGAGCGGAACGAGGACGGCGGCCGGGATCCCCTCGGCCGCGGCCGGACGATCGGCGACGCCTAGGGCGGACGGGTCAGGCGGCCAGGTGAACGCGCTCAATGCGCTCCTGGAACATGACCTCGCCGTCGAGCGCGCGGTGGACCGGGCACTTCGCGGCGATGATCCGCAGACGTTCCACCTTCTCCTCGGGGAGGTCGTCGGGAAAGCGCATGACGAGGTCGAACTTGGTCGGCGCGCCGCGCTCGGCGGGGCTGTACTCGACGTCGACCTCCACATGACCGACATCCCAGCCCTTGCGGGCCGCATACATCTCCATCGTGATCGCCGTACACGAGGCGAGGCTCACGGCGAGCAGCTCTCGCGGGTCGGGACCCAGGTCCTCTCCGCCGGCATCCACCGGCTCGTCGACCGTCAGCTGGTGGTCGCGCACCTGGACCGTGTGCTTGAACGTACCGCCATCGCGCCGCGCGGTCGCTTTCATCCTTGTCAGCTCTACAGATCCGCCCATATCGATCCCTTCAATTGGTGTGCTCCTTGATCCAAATGATACTCCGCGGTCGGACTACGAAAGTGGGTTGAACAGCAGCCCCGTGAGGAGCTTAGGAAAGAAATACGTCGACTTGGGGGGCATGTTCTCGCCGGCGGCGGCCACTTCGCGGACCTGCTGCACCGGCGTGGGCCGCATCAGGAAGGCGGCGTCGTACTCGCCAGAGCGGACCATCGCCAGGGCCTCGGCCGTGTCACGCGCGTAGAAGAGGCCGTTGAAATGGGAGATGTCCTCGTCGCTCAGCCCGAGAGCGCCCTTCAGCACCAGGGCCTCGAGCACCCCTGTGTCGAGCTCGCGGTAGGCAGGCGAGCGCCCCGGCAGGGCGGCGTCGGCCAGCGCCTGGTCCCTTAGCGTCAGACGGAACGGACGCTGGAGGCGGGCGTCGATGTATCCGAGCTCCAGCGGGCCCCTTCCGGGCGCCGGGGCGATCTGCTCGAGCGGCACCTCCGTGATCTCGAAGTCGCGGCGCAGCGCCTCTGCCAGGGCCTCCTGGCGATCGGAGTCGAGCCCATTGACGAGACGGTGGGTGGGAAACACGGTGAGCCCCGGATCCTCCAGTGCGACGAGGCACATGAGTATGTAGCGGTGCTCGCCCTGGCCGCCGACCTCCTCGGCGTAGGCCTGCATCGTCTCGTAGCGGTGGTGGCCGTCGGCGATCAGCAGCTCGGCCCCGCTCGTGGCCTGCTGCACGGCGGCGATCGCCGCCGGGTCCGCTACGCGCCAGATGCGGTGGGTGGTGCCGTCGGCGTCGGTGACCTCGCCCCACGGCGTCTCCCGGGTCGCCGGCGCGAGCGCCTGCCAGGCGGCCTGCGTGGGGTCGGAGTAGAGCGAGAAGATCGGGGAGATGTTCGCGCGGGTCGCGCGGGTGAGGCGCAGCCGGTCCTCCTTCGGGCCGGGATGCGTGCGCTCGTGCGGACGCACCCGCCCGGGGCCGTAGTCCTCGATCCGCACGCGGCAGAAGAAGCCTCGCCGCGTGAGCGTGCGCCCGTCGGGTCCCGTGTAGTCCTGCGTATGAGCCCACACGGCCGGCTGCTCATCGCGAACGAGCGCACCCTGCAGCTGCCAGCTCTCGAACTGCTCGCGCGCTGCCTGGTAGGGGTCGGGGTCGCCCTGCGGCAGGTCGATCGCGACCACGTTGAACGGCGAGCGGGCCATCAGCTCGGCGCGCTGACCCGCGTCGATGACGTCATACGGCGGCGCGACCACGTCGGCCAGCGGGCCGACGACGGCGGGGTCGTAGTGGAGCGCTCGCAGCGGTTGGACGTCGGCCATGGCGGTGGCGGAGGCTAGCAGCGGGGCGTGCGGGTGGTGGGAGGGCTCGCTCTCGGCCGCGGGTTTCGTCCCAAGCCCAGGGGAACATATGTTCGATGGCACTTGCGGCCTACATTCGCGAGAAGGCGCGGGAGATACGGCGCGATCGGCGGCTCACGCTCGACGAGATCGCCGAGCGGCTGGCGCTGCCCCGCACGACGATCTACTACTGGATCAGGGACCTGCCGGTTCCGGATGAGGTCACCCACAGCGATAAGCGCAAGGCGGCGCGTCGCAGGGCCACTCGTGCGATGCAGCGGACGTACAGCCTGCGGCGGGAGGCCGCCTATCGCGAAGGGCTAGCGAGCTTCGAGGCGCTGTCATCCGACCCCACGTTCCGCGACTTCGTGTGTTTGTACATCGCCGAGGGGTACAAGCGGAATCGCAACCAGGTCTCCATATGCAATTCGGACCCGGCGGTGGTCCAGCTGGGTACGCGTTGGCTGCGTCGGTTGACGACGAAATCGCTCACCTTCTCGATCCAGTACCACGCCGACCAGGACCTGAGCGAGCTGTGCCGCTTCTGGAGCGACGCGCTCGCGATCGAGGAGGGCGCAATTCGATTGCGGCGCAAGTCGAACAGCAACCAACTGAAGGGACGCGTGTGGCGCTCGCGCCACGGTGTGCTCAATGTGGGCGCTGGCGATACGCTTTTGCGCGCGCGCCTGCAGGCGTGGATGGATCAGTTACGCGTATCGTGGCGGTAGACTCGGGGGCGACGGGGCGTAGCGAAGCCTGGTATCGCACCGCGTCTGGGGCGCGGGGATCGCCGGTTCGAATCCGGCCGCCCCGACTAAAACCCGCATTGCAATGCGGGTTTGCGGCATTGGTCGTGCCCGGATTCCCGGGCTCCACTCTCTCTACTTCTGTGGTGAGCGGGTCCCTTGTTCGAATTCGGTCGCCATGGCATCTGGCTCCGGATGACATGGCCGTCCGATGTTTGACATCCGGACCATCCGACGGCAATCGCCCGGCAGTCGGGGCGGGACGACGTCTCGTCCCGCCCCTGTGAGGTGTCGATTCCTCTGCGGCTCAGGAGCTGAGGGTCACCGCGCCGCTGATCGCAGCGGTCGTCGCTCCTGTTGGGGTGTTGCAGGCTGCGGGTTCGGGCGGCTGGAAGGCGAGCAGGCCGCTGGCCGAGTCACCGGCGAACCTGTTTGTCGTGATCGTGAATGTCGTCGGATCGCCCGCGGGCGGGTTGATGGCCGTCAGCGTCATGGTCGCCACCACGCTCCCGGACAGGTTCACGGCGGCCAGCGCACCCGTCGTCGAATAGGACAGGACGGTGTGGGTGCTGTCGAGCCAGGTCACGAGCGCGCTTCCGCTCGTCGTGCTGCTGGCGCATCCTCCGCTACCGGTGGGCACGGGCTCCTGGTAGGTCACCGTGTCGGTGGCTCCGGTGATCGAGTTTTTGACCTGCTCACTGAGCGTCTGGCCGGCTGCGACCGTTCCGCTCGAGGGCGCGCCCGATTCGCTCGACTGGCAGCCGCTGAGCGTCCCGCCGAAGTTGTAGGCGAACGCCTGTGAGCTCGAGTTCAGCCCGGGCGAGAAATTGGCCGTGCCCTGCAGTTGGCAGCCGCCGGCCGATGAGGCAAACGCCGAGGGTGCGATGACGAAGAGCGCCAGCGCAGCACATCCGATACAGACCAACATGAACCTTCGCAAAAGCTCCTCCTAACCCAAAGGATTGCTTGATCCGCGGTCCCAAGGCCGGCCGTTCCTGCGGCTCCGTGGCTGAAAGCGCTCGCTCCAAAATGCACAAACGCGCTTGAGCACACGCACGAGAACCGGTCTCGATCACGCGATGTTCATCCGGTGCGGCGTGTACCCAGGATGGCCGAGCATGAAACCGCACATAGGCGATGTGCGGATACGCACGCAATCGAGGGCGCGACGCAATTCCGTTGCACCGTCAATTAGGTGTTGAGAGGCATTGTCGGGGTAACGGCCGAGGAACCGAACCTGGGACAGGAGGCGGACTTTCGTCCTGCAAGCTAGGAGAGGGAGCATTCTAAATGGCCAGAATCATCGTGACCACCGAGCAGAGTGAGCGGCCTGATACCCAGGTGCTGCTCGATGAGTGGATCTACCCGGACCATCTCTGCGACGACGAGGCCGCCGCCGGGCTGATCGAGCGGATCGGCTGGGCGGTCACCGACGCCTACGACGTCGAGCGTCGCCAGCACAACCGCGCGACGGCCAAGTAGGCCCGGACCGGACGGGGACCCTGCGGTAGCGAACAAAGCTTGTGGCGCGCTCTGGCCCATGCGTCCAGGGCGCGCCGCAGGGTTCTGCGAACGGTCGGCCGGGGGGTGTGCCCAGCGGGGCCGGGCGACGCGTGGTTTCGCCTGCGATGGCGAGGGGTAGGACCTGCTGGCCGATCCCGTGTGGCGCGGCCCCGTCCGGCGTCCGGGGGGCTGAGCCTGCGGGAGGGGCGCACGCTTCTCGGCGCGTCGGGCAATCCCCGGCGCGCCGCGAGGCGTCCCGATCTGGACTGCGTCAGTCGCTTGCACCGACCGGTGTCGTCGGACGCGTGCTCATCTGGCTTGTCTATGCCTTCACAGCCGTTGCGTCCGGTCCGCGTCGCTGCGCGTCCACCGTTAATACTTTCACCCGCGACACGCGTCACTCTTTCACGAGCCCGATGCTGCCCGGATTCAGGGAAACGTTTGAAGGATTTTCCCCATGGGTAGCTAAATGGCCTGAAAGGAGGACCAAAATGATTGTTGCTCTGGCCATCGTTTTGCTCATTCTTGCCCTCGCGGGCGGAATAGCTGTTAACCCGTTGCTGTTCCTGATCGCGCTATTGGCACTGATCGTGTTCTTCGGCGGTAGCCGCCGCGGCGCGGCGCTCTGACGCCGAGCTCGGCAGGTTGTAGGCGCGGCGCCCAAGTCGCCGACGTCGGCCCAAGAAGTCGCCGACGTCGGCGCTGGGCTCCCGCGCGAAATTCACTGAATCAGTGGGAGTGCGCAAGCGCCCCGGCGTAGGTGAAACTGACCGGCGGATTCACTCGCCGAGAGCGAACAGGGGCCAGCGTCCGGGGACGCCTTTCAATTCGTGAAAGCCGCGGTCCTCGAAGGTGAAAGGGCCGCCGACGACCGTTCCGAACACAGTCCCCGAGACCAGCACCTCGCTTGGGCCGGCGAGCCCGCCCACGCGCGAGGCGATGTGAACGGCCATTCCGCCCACGTCATCCCCGATCAGCTCGCACTCGCCCGTGTGCATGCCGATGCGAACCTGCACCCCGAGCTCCTGCGCGGTGCGCGTGATCGCAAGAGCGCAGCGAAGGGCACGCGACGGCGGACCGGCGAACGTCGCAAGGAAGCCGTCGCCCACGGTCTTTACCTCATGCCCGTCGAAGCGAGCAAGCTCCAGGCGGACCTGCTCGTCATGGTGGGCCAGCAGGTCGCGCCAGCGCCCGTCGCCGAGCCTCGCGGCCCGCGCGGTGGCATCGACGATGTCGGTGAACATGACCGTCAACAGCGCGCGGTCGATCTCTCCGCCGGTGCGTACCCCGGTCAGGAACTCCTCGATCTCATCGATGATCGCGTCGCTGTCGCCGACGAAGGGGAATGAGTCGGCCCCCTCCAGCTCGACGTAGCGGGCACCCGGAATGTGCTCTGCGAGGTATCTCGAATGACGCACGTCCCAAACCAGCTCGCGGGGCCGGTGCATCACGAGCGTCGGCACGCGGATGCGAGGCAGGGCGTCACGCACGTCGAGATCGACCATCGCCTTGGCGATCGTCCGAGCCTCGCCGGGACTGGCGGCAAGTCGCTGCAGCCGAGCGAACCATCCCGCGAGCGCCGAGTCTTCGCCCATCGAGGGGGCAAACAGCGACATCGCCGGCGCATTTACTTCACCCCACGTGCCGATGTTCCGCTCGCTCAGCTGCTCGCGCTCCTCGCGAGTGAGCGCCCAGTCGTAGTCCGGCGCCCACGACGTTCGGGCTGTCGACGCGTACATGATCAGCGCCCCGATCCGTTCAGGACGGTCGGCCGCGAGCTGCGCGCCGACGAGCCCCCCGACCGAATAGGTGAAGACCGCCGTGCGTTCGCTGCGAGCCGCGTCGAGCACTGCGATGGCGTCCTTCGCCTCCTGCTCGAGGGAGTAGGCCTCGAGAACGCGGTCGGACAGCCCTGTCCCACGGCTGTCAAAGAGGATCAGGCGGCTGAATGCCGCGAGCCGCTCGAGAAATCGCCGATTGGCGGGCGCCTCCCACAACTGCTCGATCTGCGATATCCAGCCCGGGAGGAACAGCATGTCAAGCGGTCCATCGCCGACGACCTGATATGCGATGCTCGCCTCGCCGCTGCGCGCGTACCGCGTGATGGGCGCCATCAGACCGATTCAAGCAGCGTGCGGAACGAGTCTGCCGCCTGCACGGTCGCGCCGGCGGCGTGCACGCGGTCGGCGAGCCAGCGGTCGGAGGTCACAACGCGGATCGTCCCGGGCGCGCCGTCGGTCTTGAGCCGGCGGACGATCTCATCATCGGCCGAGTCGCGACGGGGTCGCGGGGCGTGCGCGACCTCGATGACGCTCGAGCTGATGGGCGGAGACGGCGGCTGCTCGAACACGACCGTCACGTCCTCGCCGTTCGCGGCAGCCCAGTTCTCGAGCAGGTAGACGAGCCGGACCATCGCTCCCCGCCTGTCCTTCCACCACGCATCAGGCCGCGTGCCGATCACGTTCATGCCGTCAATGAGCCATCGCACCGCGAGCACCCCTACGTCTTAGCGAACCGCTCGCGGCGACGCTCGCCGGCCAGTTCACGCGACCGGCCCAATTCTGCTGGAGTTCTCTGCCGAGTGCGGCTCGAGGGCATCCAAACAGGCGACATCGTCGAGGTCGACCACAACGGCCGGCGCTTCCACGCGCTCGTCACCGGTCCCACCCCCGGCGGTCTGGCCCT
>JAOPZM010000263.1 GCA_025964115.1 Solirubrobacterales bacterium | reverse complement strand
CCTCTGCAAGCGCGTCCCAGCGCCCGAGCGCCTCGGGGTCCTCCGGCGGGGACGGGTCGAAGCTCGGCGTGATCAGCGCCAGCGCCGAGACCCGCTCGGGATGTCGCAGGGCGAAATGGACGGCTGTGTGCGCGCCCATCGACGCGCCGGCCAGCAGGGCCCGCTGGACGCCGGCAGCGTCGAGGACCGCCTCGAGATCGCCCGCGAGCTGCTGGTAGCGGTAGGCCGCCGGATCGGGCGCCGGGGCCGAGAGACCGTGCGCGCGCGCGTCATAGGCGATCACGCGGTGGCCCGAGCGCTCAAGCGTTCGGGAGCCCATCACGACGTAGCGACGAGTCGCGGTGAGTCCGTGAAGGAGCACGATCGGAATCCCCCGCCCGCTCTGCTCGCCCGACAGCGCGACGCCGTCGCTGCTGCGGACGATGAACGGGTCGGCTTCGACTGACACCGGCGGAGGTCTATCAGCCGGTGGCGCTCATGCCCGCCCGGCCGCGTCCGTTCGGGGGATCAGGCCGGGACCGCCGCGTGGGAGCGCACCAGCTCGGCCGCGCGGTCTGGCTGCTCCCAGAAGAAGAGATGGCCGATCCCCTCGAATATCTCGAGCCTCGAGCCGCCTATCAGCGCCGCGATCTGGCGGCCGTTCTCGACGGGAAGCATCAGATCGCCGGTCCCGTGGATCACGAGCGTCGGCATCGTCAGCTCCGGCAGCCGAGTGCTCGTGTCGTGCGCTACGCAGGCTTGCAGCTGGGCCAAGATCACGGGGACGGCGACAGCGCGCTGCTGCGCGATCTCAAGGAAGGCGGCGTATGCGTCGGCGTCGTCGACCATGGCCTGTGAGACGTTCACCTCCCACGCCGCCCTCAGTGCACGGGCCGGGTCGCCGGACAGCATGCCCTCGGTCAGGCTCCGCAGCACCCAAGGAGGACCTTCGGTGCTCTGCGGACCGCCGCAGTAGGTGCAGCCCAGCATCAGCGTTCGCACCTGCTGGGGGTGGTTCAGCGCGAGCTCCTGCGCGATCATGCCGCCCATCGAGATCCCGAGCACATGCGCCGACTCGATCCCGAGCGCGGAAAGCAGGGCCGAGGCGTCCTCGGCGAGCTGGGCGATGGTGATCGGACCCGTCAGCGGAGTGCTCGCCCCGACTCCTCGATGGTCGTAGACGATCACCTCGAAGTCGCGCCGCAGCAGCTCGAGGAACGGCTCACCCCAACTGAGTGCGGTGCCGCTCATCCCCATGATCAACAGCAGCGGCGGACCGGATCCGCTGCGCTCGTAGTCGAGCTCGATCTCACCGGCGCGAACCGTGGGCACGGCTCGATCCTATCGCCGTGCGGCCGTAGCCGGCCACCCGGTGGTCCTACACCGGCAGCGCGAGCTGGTCGGCGGGCGCTCGCGCGCCGGCCCCGCCGGCGACCGTCCCTCGCCCGTCGGAGTCCTCGTCGCTCGAGGTCAGGCCGGCAACCCGTACGCCGAGCAGCCGCACCGGCCGGACGGGTCCGTAGTCCGCGAGCAGCTGCAGGGCGACGTCCGTGACGACGCCGGCGTCGCATGTGGCCTGTGCGACGGTGCGAGCGCGGGTGACCGTCGTGAAGTCGTCGAGCCGGACCTTGATCGCGATCGTGCGGCCGCGGCGCCCGTGGGTGGCCAGGCCCGCGCACAACTCCGCCGCCATCCGTGCGAGCGCCTCGCGCAGCTGGGCAGGGTCGTGCAGGTCACGATCGAACGTGCGCTCTCGAGACTCGGAGATCACCTTGCGCGGAGCTCCGACCCGTCCGTCGTGTTCGAAGCGCGCACGCCTGCCGATGTCGCGGCCATGGTTCTCGCCGAAGCGCTCCATCAGCAGCCGCTCAGGCGCGGCGCCGACGGCCGCGAGCGTCGTCAGCCCCAGCTCGCCCAGGCGGGCGGCCGTCTTCGGGCCGATCCCGGGTATCAGCCCCGGAGGCGAGACGCCGAAGCGCTCGCATGCCTGCCGGCGGGTGAGGACCACGAAGCCGGCGGGCTTCTCGGCGTCGGAGGCCACCTTCGCGACGAGCCTGTTCGGTCCGATGCCCACCGAGCAGGTGAGCTGCGTGGCCGCCCTGATCTCGGCCACGAGCCGGCGCATCGCCGCCCGGGGCGAGTAGAGCCCCTCGAGATCGAGATAGGCCTCGTCGAGCCCGACGACCTCCACACGCTCGACGTGGGAGCGCACGAGGTCCATCATCCGGGCGGACACCTCGCGGTAGGTCGCGAAGTCGGGAGCGATGAACACCGCGTCGGGGCACAGCCGCCGTGCTCTTGCAGCCGGCATCGCCGAGCCGACTCCGTAGCGGCGCGCCTCGTAGCTCGCCGTGGTGACGACCGCTCGCGGGCCTGTTCCGGATACCACGACGGGCCTGCCGCGAAGCTCCGGGCGGCGCGTCAGCTCGATGGAGACGTAGAAGGCGTCGGCATCCAGATGCGCGACGCGCAGATCATCTTGCTCGGCTTCAGCCACCGCTCGAATCTAACGGTGGCGGCGGCGTATCGTCCGTCGGGCTCGGTGGCATGCCGGCGCGCTGTTCGAGCCGCTCCTTGAGGCGCTGAAGCGCCCTCGCGTTGCCGCCGTTCATCCCGATCGACATCAGCGGCGAGAGCAGCTTGAAGAGGCCGCTGGGCTTGGGCGTCATCACCAGCCTGACCCGCGTGCCCCCGTCCTGCTCGGACAGCTCCCAGGCGCCTGACGGCTCCATCGAGCCGGGCCCCGATTTGGCGGGCGGCCCGTGCCACGCCAGCCGCGAGGGCTGGCTGAACTCCGTCCATTGGAAGGTTCCCTCGACCTGTCCGCGAACCATCTCGTAGCCGTACTCGGTGCCTGGGCCCGGAGTGCCCTCGGACAGCTGCCTTACCCACGCGAAGTCGGTGACGTACTCGGGCAGCAGCTCCGCCCGTGCGATGTAGTCAAAAACCTCCTCGCGCGGCCGCTCGATCGTGATCTCCGCCTCGCTGCGCATGTGACCCCTTTCGCCGGTCGTTTCACGGAGGCTAGCGCCCGCAGGTGGCCGAGTGCACCAGGCCGTGCAACCCGCCGCCAGCCGGTAGGGTGAGCGGCTGCGGGCTGC
This sequence comes from Solirubrobacterales bacterium, assembly GCA_025964115.1. Lineage (GTDB taxonomy): Bacteria > Actinomycetota > Thermoleophilia > Solirubrobacterales > Solirubrobacteraceae > Palsa-744. The sequence continues at coordinate 10,291 of JAOPZM010000263.1, read as the reverse complement.
CGAGCGAATTCGTAGGGTAGGCTCCAAAAGACAGCCATGGATCTGACGTTCACTCCCGAGCAGACGGCGTTTCGCGACGACCTGAGGAGCTGGCTGGCCGAGAACCCGCCCGACCCCGAGCCGATGGACGGCGGCGACGACGCGCACTTCGCATGGCGACGCGACTGGCAGAGACGGCTCTATGACGCGGGCTGGGCGGCTCCGAGCTGGCCCGCGGAGTACGGCGGACGCGGCGCCACCCCGAGCGAATCGGCGATCTACTTCGAGGAGATGGGACGCGCACGCGTGCCGTTCAGCGCCAACACCCTCGGGCTGCTGCTCGGCGGCCCGACGCTGATGGTCTGGGGAACGCCGGAGCAGAAGGAGCGCTACCTGCCGCCGATCCTCTCCGCCGAGGAGATCTGGTGCCAGGGCTTCTCCGAGCCGGACGCCGGATCGGACCTGGCCTCGCTGAAGACCCGCGCCGTCAAACACGGCGAGGAATGGGTGGTGACGGGACAGAAGGTGTGGACGAGCGGCGCGCAGTACTCGAAGTGGTGCATGCTCGTGGCCCGTACCGACTCGGACGTCGCCAAGCACAAGGGGCTCACCTACTTCCTGATGGACATGGAGCAGGAGGCCGTCCAGGTGCGCCCACTGCGCCAGATCACCGGGGAGGCCGAGTTCAACGAGCTCTTCATCGAGGAGGCGAGGATCCCCGACGCGAACGTCGTGGGAGGCGTGGGCAACGGCTGGAAGGTCGCGCTGACGACGCTCATGAACGAGCGCGCAGGCCTCGGCTTCGCGCTTCAGATCCGCCTGCGCCAGCTGCTCGACGACCTGATCGCGAGGGCCGCCGGGCAGGGCCTGCTCGAGGACCCGCTGTACGCGGACGCGCTCGCGGAGCTGCACGTGCGCTGCGAATCGCTGCGGCTGATGGCCTGGAAGGGCCTGACAGACGCCGAACGCTACGGCCAGCCGGGGCCCGAGGGCTCGCTCGTGAAGTGGCTGTGGTCCGACACCAACCAGCGCCTGACCGAACTTGCCGTGGACATCGTCGGCCCGGAGGCCCTCACCGCGGGGACAGGCTGGAGCTACGAGTTCCTGCGGGCGCGCGGCAACACGATCGAGGGAGGCACCACTGAGGTCCTCAAGAACATCGTCGCGGAGCGCGTGCTCGGGCTGCCGCGGCTGAAGGCCGCGGCGTAGGAGCACGATGGACTTCGGCCTCACCGACGACCAGCGCGAGATCCAGCGCACCGCTCGCGAGCTGCTCTCCGAGCGCGCGAAGCCCGAGCGCGTTCGCGAGCACGCCGAGGCAGGGACAACGGACGCCGAGCTCTGGCGCGAGCTTTCCGAGCTCGGGTGGCCGGGAATCGCGCTGGCCGAGGAGCACGGCGGTCAGGGTCTCGGGGGGATCGAGCTCTCGATCCTCTGCGAGGAGCTCGGGCGGGCGCTCGCGCCGGTCCCGTTCCTGCCGAGCGTTCTCGCTGCGACGTTGATCGACCACGCCGGCTCGCCGGAGCAGCGCGAGCGCTGGCTCCCGGGCCTGGCCTCGGGGGAGATCAAGGGCGCGCTCGGGTCCTCATCCGACGGCTCGTCAGAGCTCGTCATCGGCGCCCCCGAGGCTGGCGTGATCGTCCTCGTCGACGAGGACGGCGCCGGTCGGGTGCTCGAGGCCGCTCAGGCGGACGTCACGCCCGTCGCCTCGATCGACTCGACGCGCTCGGCCGGCCGTGTGGGCGGTGCGGAAGAAGCGGGTGACCCGCTCCCCGGCGACGTCACGGCCGGCGTCGACCGTGCGCTCGTGGCGGTCAGCTCGGAGCTCGTCGGCGTATGCGACAGGGCGCTCGAGATGACCGTGGCATACGTCAAGGAGCGCAAGCAGTTCGGCGTGCCGGTCGGCTCCTACCAGGCCGTCTCGCATCGCTGCGCGCAGATGCTGCTCGAAACCGAGAAGGCGCGGTCGACCGCGGCGTTCGCCGCGTGGGCCGCCGACGCCGAGCCCGGTCGGCTCGCCGAGGCTGCGGCCATGGCGAAGGCCGCCGCGTCCGACGCCGGACGCGAGGTGACCGCCAGCGCGATCCAGGCGCACGGGGGAATCGGCTTTACCTGGGAGGCAGACATCCACTGGCTCTACAAGCGCGCCCAGCTGGACGCGGCCCTGCTCGGCGGCGCCAAACGCCATCGCGCCCGCCTGGCCGCGATCCTGGCCGATCACGCCGGCGCCCCCGCCGTCGGCTAGCTCCCAGCCGCTCCGCAGCCTGCCGCCGGCGTCCGGTCAAGCGGGCTCGCTCGCTGTCGCCGAGGGTGCGGGAGGCGCGTAGCGATGGTGGATCGCGAGCATGTTGCCGTCGGGGTCCTGAAAGAAGGCCTGGTTGCAGACGCCTGAGTCGAGCGTCTCCCCTCTGAACGCCACGCCGCGCTCCTCGAGCGCGCTGCGTGCCGCGTCGAAGTCCGCGACGCGCAGCTCGATGGGGTGGTTGTTTGCCTGGAACTCCATGCCGAACGCGTCCGACTGCATCACGGCGATCGTCAGGTTCCCCGTCTCGAACTCGCCCGCGGGCCTGTCTCCCCAGCGCTTGGACAGCTGGAGGCCGAGGACGCCCTCGTAGAACTCCCTGGCCGCCTCGAAGTCCCTCGTGGCGACGGTGATGAAGTCGGTGCCCGTGATCAGCGGCGTCTGGGGTGTCATGCGGTGGCTCCTTGGTCGTTTGGCGCATCGACGATAATGGGCCTCGATGGCATACGACGAGGATCTCGCCAACCGCATCCGCGAGCTCATCTCGCTGGAGGACGGTTTGACCGAACAGCGGATGTTCGGCGGCCTGGCGTTCCTGATCAACGGCAACATGTCGGTCAGCGCGAGTGGACAGGGCGGGTTGCTGCTGCGGGTCGCCCCGATCGAGACGGACACGCTGCTCGCAAAGCAGCACGCGGCCCCGTTCGAGATGCGCGGGCGCGCCATGCAGGGCTGGCTCCGCGTCGACCCCGAAGGCATCAGGACCAAGCGCCAGCTTCAGGACTGGGTCAGACGGGGGGTCGCCCACGCGCGCTCCCTACCGAGCAAGCGCTAGGTCGCATGGCGACCCATGCGGCCTTCCTGCGCGGGGTGAACGTCGGGGCTCACCACCGCGTGAGCAACGCTGAGCTGCAGAGGATCTTCACGGGCCTCGGCCTGACCGACGTGAAGCCGTTCCGCACGAGCGGCAACGTCGCGTTCACCGCCGGTCGCGAGCCTCTCGAGCGTCTCACCTCGCGCATCGAGCACGCGCTGGCGCAGGAGCTCGGCTACCCCGTGGCCGCCTTCCTGCGCACGGCGGAGGAGCTGCGCGCGATCTGCGCCTTCGAGCCCTTCGAGCGGGGGCGCGTCGAGGCCGGTGCCGGCAAGCTCCAGGTCTCGATCCTGGCGGCCCGGCCGCCGGAGCGAGTGCGCAAGGAGGTCCTCGCGATGGCCGACGACCGCGACCTGCTGGCGTTCGGCAAGTGCGAGCTCTTCTGGCTCCCGAGCGGTGGCACCCTCGAGACGGAGCTGGACCTGGCGGCGATCGAGCGCGTGCTTGGGCCGACGACGCGTCGCACGAAGGGCACGATCGAGCAGATGGCCACGAAGCACTTCGCCGGGTAGGCTCTCCCAGGACAGCGAGAGGGGAGTCGTGCAGGTGGTGGAGCCGTGCCCGCGGGGGCGCAACCCATTCGATGACACGGGAGTCGTCCGGGATGCCGACGGCATCGCGCGCTACACCGATCGCCCGGCCTCCATCGTGCACATGCTTCGCACGAGCGTCGATCGCGACGCCGGGGCGATCGCGCTCGTCGAGGTGGGCGGCCCGTCGGTCGGCTACGGCGAGCTGTGGGACCGCGCTGCGCGTGTGGCGGGAGGGCTTCAGGCCGAGGGCGTGCAGCGCGGCGATCGTGTTGCCATCCGGCTGCACAACGGGATCGACTGGGTTCTCGCGTTCTTCGGCGTGCAGATGCTCGGCGCCGTCGCGGTTCCCGTGAACACCCGCTTCGCCGAGGACGAGGTCGCCTACGTCGTCGAGGACTCCGGAGCGTCCTACGTGTTTGCGGCGGGTGCTCCGCTGCCCGACGGCGAGGAGGCGGCGATCGAGGAGCTCGCGCCGGAGGACCTCTCGGCGATCTTCTACACGAGTGGCACGACAGGCTTCCCCAAGGGCGCGATGACGTCGCACGGCAACTTCACGACGAACAGCGAGAACGCCTTCCGCTGCCTGTTCACCGATCGCAGCGAAGGGCCGGAGATCTCCACGCTCGTATCGGTCCCCCTGTTCCACGTGACGGGCTGCAACAGCCAGCTGCTTCCGATGCTCGAGGTCGGGGGACGGGTCGAGATCCTCTCCGGCCCGCTCGACTTCGAGGGGTTCTTCACGGCGGTCGGATCCCACGGGGTCAACCAGCTCGTGTCGGTGCCGGCTATCTACCACGCGGTGATTGGAAACCCGGCCTTCGCCGGCCTCGACGTGAGCGGCGTCCGGTGGGTGTCCTACGGCGGTGCGCCGATAGCCGAGAGCCTCGTCGACCGGATCAAGGAGGCCTTCCCCAACGCGCGCGTCGGGAACGGCTTCGGCTTGACCGAGACCTCCTCGCTGACCTCGTTCCTGCCGCACGAGGAGGCTGCAGACCACGCCGACTCGGTCGGGTTCGCGATGCCCGTGGTCGACCTGGCCCTGCACGAGCCGGGTGGGCCGGACTCGGATGAAGGCGTGGGCGAGCTGCTCGTGCGCGGCCCCAACGTGGTGCAGGGCTACTGGAACAAGCCGCAGGCGACGGCCGAGACGTTCGTGGACGGCTGGCTGCACACCGGCGACGTCGCGCGGATCGACGACGACGGCCTCCTCTACATCGTCGATCGCAAGAAGGACATGATCAACCGCGGCGGCGAGAACGTCTACTCGATCGAGGTCGAAAACGCGTTGGCGGGCGCCCCCGGCGTGGGCGAGGCCGCGGTCGTGGGAGTGCCCGACGAGATGATGGGCGAGAAGGTCGGCGCCGTGATCGTCCCCGCCGGTCCGAGCCGGCTCGACGTCGAGGCAGTGCTCGACCATTGCCGGGCCCATCTCGCCGACTTCAAGGTTCCCCAGTACATCTCGGTGCGCGAGGACCCGCTGCCGCGAAACCCCGGCGGGAAGCTGCTCAAGAAGCTGCTGCGCGACGAGACCGACTGGGGCAGCCCGCTTCGCTGATCAGCCAACCAGGAGAGGGAGCAATGCCCGAGGTACAGACCGTGCAGGGGGCCGTCGACGCGGGGGAGCTGGGGCTGGTCCTAGCCCACGAGCATCTCCGCTTCCGCGATGAGGCGGTGGTGGCGCAGTGGCCCGAGCGCTACGACGAGCAGGCCGAACTCGACGCCGCGCTGGAGGCGGTCGCCGCGGCCAAGTCCAAAGGAGTGCAGACGATCGTCGACGCGACGGCGATGTTCGGCGGTCGTGACGTGCGCTTCATGAAGCAGGTGGCCGATCAGACGGGCGTGCGCATCGTCGCCTGCACGGGCATCTACAGCTATGACTACCTCCCCCACTACTTCGAGAACCGCGACGTGGACGCGATGGCCGACCACTTCGTCGCCGACATCGAGCACGGCATCCAGGGCACCGATATCAAGGCGGCTTTCCTGAAGTGCGCCGCCGACGAGGCGGGGGTCACCGAGAACGTCGAGAAGATCCACCGGGCGGTCGCTCGGGCGAGCCTGCGCACCGGCGCGCCGATCATGGCGCACTCGATGCCGGCCGTGGCGACGGGCCCCCGCCAGGTCGAGATCTTCGCCGAGGAGGGCGTCGACCTCTCGCGCGTGCAGATCGCCCACTGCGGCGACACCGAGGACCTCGACTACATCGAGGGGCTCCTGGCGAGCGGCGTCTACGTGGGGCTCGACCGCTACGGCCTCGAGATGTTCCTGCCGATCGACAAGCGCAACGCGATCGCCGCGGAGCTGCTGCGGCGGGGGCATGCCGAGCGCATCCTCATCTCTCAGGACTACTGCGCCACGATCGACTGGTACCCGGCCGAGGCCAAGGGGGTCTTCGAAGGCCAGGGGGCGATCCGCAACTGGTCGATGACGCTGGTCTTCGACGAGGTCGTACCGGCGCTGCGCGAGCTCGGCGTCATGGACGACGCCACCTTCAAGACGGTCTTCGTCGAGAACCCGCGGCGCTGGCTGACCGCCTGAGTAGCGTCAGGCCGGGGCGAAGAGCAGCTCGGGACCTTCCGGAGCGTCGCCCGGCCGGTTGACCGCCGGGTTCGCAGGCCTCGCCGACAGCCGCCCAGCGGGCAGCGCGCGACACAGCGCGAGCGCGTCGTCGGTGCCGAGCGAGGGGTCCAGCCATGCTTCCTGCGCGTCTCGATCGGCGAGTATCACCGGCATCCTGTCGTGGATCGCGCGCGCTATCCCGTTGGGCGAGGCGTCGCATGTCAGCAGCGAGATGCTGTGTATCCACTCCTCGCCGATGCGCGCCGGCGTCCATACGGAGGCAAAGGCGAAAGGCGCGCCGCCGTCTACCTGGAAGAAGAACGGCTGGCGTGGGCCGCTGTCCTTCTCGGGCTTGAGCCACTCGAAGTAGCCGTCGGCCAGCTGCAGCGCCCTTCGCGAGGCGCGGGGGATCAGCTTGCGATACGCGGGCGTGGTGGCGACCGTCTCCATGCGGGCGTTGATCAGCCTGGCCGAGCCCTTGAGGTCATGGGCCCATGACGGCACGAGGCCCCACCGCAGCATCTGCGCCTCCGGCTCGCCGCGCGGGGAGACGATCGCGAGCACCTCTTCGGTCGGCGCGATGTTGAAGCGCCGCGTACCGGCGTCGCTCGTGATCGGCACCCTGAAGCGGTCGTTCAGTTCCTGAACGCCGGCCGTGTTCGTGTAGCGCCCGCACATGCGCTCGAGGATATGCAGCTCAGCGCGACTCGCCGAGGCGGTAGAGGACATGGGGAGCCAGCGGATCGCCGGCGGGCAGCCGCGGATGGGCTCTGGTCCGGCGCTCATGGGCTCCGCGTGGTCGTGGGCGCGGCACCGCTCCTGCCAGCCGCGAAGCATGCGAACATGTGTTCGCATGGCAAGGCCCTACCGTCCCATCCGCGAGCTCGAGCACCACCTGGATCGTGGCGAGCTGGACTTCGCCATCGCGATCGCGAAGGGCATTGCGCGCGAGCGCCACAGACCGCTCGAGCTCGACGTCGTCGTGCGGTTCCTGCCGCTGATCGCGACCCGCAGGCCGGAGGAGTTCGATGTGTGGGCGCTACGCTGGCTCGAGCGCTGGTGCAAGGATCTGCGCGGCCGGGCGAGCATCGACGACGGGGTCGAGGTCGTGCAGGCGCTCGCCGCCGTTCCGGTCGAGGCCGAGCAGGCGATGAGGATCCTCAGGCGCCTAGCGTCACCGGCAGCGTCTTGAGCTGGTTGATGAAGGGCGATTCGACGAACGCCGGCGGTCCCGCGATCCGCATCCCCGGGTAGCGCTTGAGCGTCTGCTCGAAGAGGACCTTCAGCTCCAGGCGCGCGAGCGCCGTCCCGAGGCAGAAATGGCGTCCGCCGGCGCCGAAGGCCTGATGCTCGGGGTTTCGTCGTACGTCGAAGTGGTCAGCGTCCTCGTAGCGGGACTCGTCGCGATTCGACGAGACGTACCACATGACGACCTTCTCCCCCTTGCGGATCTTTTTCCCGTTCAGCTCGGTGTCGCATGTGGCGGTGCGGCGGAAGTGCGCGAACGCGGGGAACATCCGTAACGCCTCCTCCACGACGCCCGGGACGAGCGAGGGGTCCTCGAGCACGAGCTGCATCTGGTCCGGGTTCTCCATGAGCGCGCGCATGCCGCTGCAGAAGGTCGCCTTGGTGCTGTCGTTGCCCGCGGCGACGAGCAGGAAGAAGCCCATCACGATCTCATGCTCCTCGAGCCTCTCCCCGTCCACGTCCGCGTGAACGAGCACGCTCGTGAGGTCGTCGGTCGGGTTCTCCTGGCGCTCGGCGATCAGGCGCCGGCAGCGCTCGAATATCTCCGGGACGTCTTTCTCCATGACGCCCTCGACGCCCTCCGGGCTGATGTCCGCGTCACCCGCCCCGAGTGCGGAGTTCATCAGCCGCGCCCACACGGCGTCGTCCTCCCTGGGGATGCCCATGAAGCTGCCAATCACGCGCGAGACGACGGGCTGGGCGACGTCGGTGACCAGGTCGCAGCTCGCGCGTCCCTCGAGCCGGTCCAGGACCTCGGTGACGATGCCCCGGATCTCGCCCTCGTGGTCGGCGATCCGCTTGGGCGTGAAGCCGGCCTGGAAGAGGGCCTTCAGGCGGTCGTGCTTCGGGGGGTCCATGCCGATGAACATCGCCCGCGTGAGCTCGAGCGGGAACACGACGTTGGCGGCCGTGATGCCCCCGAGTTCGGATGAGTAGGTGCGGAAGTCGCGGCTGACGGTGTGAACGTCCTCGGCCGTCGTGACCGACCAGTAGCCGGCCTGCTCGGGAAACTCGGCCATCCGATCCGACCAGTGAACGGGACACTCGCCGCGCAGCCGCTTGAACAGCTCGTGCGGCGGGCCGTCCGCCCACGCCTCGCGATCGATGACCAGGACCTTCTCGAGATCGCTGCCTACCGCCGCCATGGGACCTCCCTGATCGTTGCCGCAGGACGCCCGCTGATACTACTGGCTGGCCGGCCAGGAACCGCGCTCTTCACGAGCGGGGGCTCAGCTTGCGCCGAACAGCGCCCGGCCGGCGAACAGCAGCATTTCGTCGAGGTGTTCGCTGAGCGTTGTCAGGCTGTGATTGCCCGTGTAGACGGCGCTCTGCGCGCTTGCGCCAGCGGACCGCAGCCGGGCGGCGAACGCGGCGTCCTCAGACGGATCTGCGACCGTGTCCCCTTGGGCGCCGTACAGGAACGCGCGCAGTCCGAGCCGCGAGATGATCGGCCGGTCGGCGCTGAGTTCGCCTTCGAGGTTGTTGAAGTAGCCCAGCCAGCTCTCCACCACCGAGAAGCGGTAGGGGTTCGCCAGCGCGACGTGCATCGCCCCGAAGCCGCCCATCGAGTTGCCCGCGATCGCGCGCCCGGCCCGCGTGGCGATCGTTGGCAGCATCCGGTCGACCAGTTTCTGGACCTCCACCAAATAGCTTGCGCTGCCCCGGCTGCCGAGGTCGCGCCAGTTCTCGAGGCCGCCTCGGTCCTGGATCATCACCGCGATCATCGGCCGGATGGCCTTGTGCGCGATCAGGCGGTCGAGTCTGCTCTGCAGGCCGATTTCCAGAAAGGCGGTCGCGTGCCCGTTCTGTCCGTGAAGCAGGTAGAGCACTGGGTAGCGACGGGTCGTGACGGCGAACCCGGGTGGCAGGTACACGAGGAACGAACCTTCACCGCCCAGCACCGGCGACGGGTAGCTTGCGCGTTCGATTGAGCTGCCCGCAGCGTCGTGGCTGACCGGCACGAGCGCCGGAAGCGGCTGTGCGAGGACCGGTGGCTGCGACAGGACGGCGGGGCGCGGGGGCGTCGCGTCCGCGAGCGCGGGCGGGCTCGCCGGCCCGCGGCCGAGGATTCGCTCGAGCGTCAGCGGCCCTTTGAGCGCGAGTGCGAAGCAGACCGCTGCCAGCGCGCTGAACAGCACGCCCAGCAGAAGCCTGCGCGGTGTCGTCCTGCTCCGCCTGCCAGCAGACGACGGGTAGCCGGCGCCAGCCCCGGCAGGTGCGAGGGCGGGCGGGAAGGCAGGAACCCAGGCCGGAGGCAGCGGCAGCGCGTCGGCTGCCGCTGCCCGCCCGGGCCAGCTCCAGTCGCCCAGGCTCTCCAGCCACATGTGTGTGCGTGACGCGCTAGCTCCGGCGGACATCCACGAGATTCAACGGAAGGAGGCGGGCCAAAGCCAACCCCTGCACGAAGCCGCCCAGCCGAGCGGTCAGTTGGTGCTCCACACCTGCCCCGTGTCGCCGAAGCCGAGAGCCTGCTTCGTGGCTTCGGTCAGGTCGAATTCGCGACCTTCGACATAGGGGCCGCGATCGATGACCGGAACGCGCACCGTGTGTCCGCCGTAGTGGAGCGTCACGAGCGTGCCGCACGGCAGCGTCTTGTTGGCGACCCCCAGCGTCGAGCTCGTCAGCGAGGCTCCGCAGGCGGTCTGGCCGCCGCCGCCGTACCAGGACGCCCCTGCGAGGCGATAGACGTTCAGACGGCCCAGGAACCGGCGCGTGGCGAGGTCTCTCACGTCACCCGCGAAGCGCAGGCGCACGAGCTCGCTGCCGGTCTGCCTTGGCAGGTAGCGCAGCCTGAAGCGGCCGCGCACACCGGTGAGCGTGCGCGAGATCGTCCGCCAGCCGTGGTGACCGAGCCTC
>JAOPZM010000250.1 GCA_025964115.1 Solirubrobacterales bacterium | reverse complement strand
GACACTTCGGTAGTCACGCCGGCGCCCTGCTTGACGCCGCCGCCGCCGAGGTTGCGCCCGTTGGGCGTGAAGTACTCGCCGACGGAGATGTCGAGCTCGCCGCCGTTGGACAGCGGCTGCTCCTCTTGGAAGACGCCCTTGCCGAAGGTGTGCGTGCCGACGACGGTCGCGCGGTGGTGATCCTGCAGCGCGGCGGTGACGATCTCGGATGAGGAGGCGGTGTTCGAGTCCACGAGCACGACCATGGGGATCGAGGTGGGAATGGCGCCGCCGGTCGCGACGAGCACCTGTGTGGGCTGCGTGCGCCCGCGGGTGGTGACGATCACGCCCTTGGGGATGAAGATGCTGGCGATCAGCTGCGCCTCCTCGACGAGCCCGCCGCCGTTGCCGCGCAGGTCGAACACGAGCCCCCGCGCGCCGGCGTGGAGCTCGCGTTCGACGGCTTCGCGCACTTCGCCGTGGGCGCCGGGACTGAAGCTGGCGAGCGCGACGACCCCGAGCTTGAGGCCGCGAACGGTCTTGCTGGTGGATTCGACGACGGGCTCGGAGACGACGGCGCGGGTGAGCTTGACGCTCTGCAGCGCCCGGCCGACGGGGCGTTGGGCGGCCGGGGCCTGGATGCCGAGCTGCACGCCGGTGCCGGGCAGGCCTCGGATCAGCGCAGTGGCGGCTTCGGCGGACAGCCGTTCGAGCTTGCGCCCGTTGACCGCGACGATCACATCCCCTGCCTTCAGCCCCGCGCGGGAGGCCGGCGAGGAGTTGAAGACACGCACGATCAGTAGCCCGTGATTGGCGGAGAGCTGGGTCGCGACGGCGACGCCGATACCGGTGAAATGGGGCGGTGCGGCGAATTCACGGAATTCGCTGGGGCTGAGGTAGTGCGAGAAGCGGTCGTCGAGGCTCTCGACGACGCCGGCGATCGACGAGTTCTCGAGCTTGCTCGCGGCGATCGGCCGGTAGTAGTCGTGCGCGATGCGCTGGACCGCTTCATCGACGACGCCCGTCTGCGAGCTCGAGACGAACGCGCTGCGCAGGAACCCCGGCAGGTCTTCGGGGTGACCGCCCAGCCACAGGCCCGCGACGAGCAGCACGGGAAGCAGCAGCGCGAGTGCGATTGTCAGCGGCTGGCGACGCGTCGTTGACATGGGCTCGCGCTAGCGTAGAACGTTCTAGGGTGCAGACATGGCGAACGTGAGCACGAGCACCGTCCCGGCGAACGGGCTACCGATACACCGCATCGAGCTGCCGGGCACGCGGGCGCTGACGGTGCTGGTCGCGTTCGACGCGGGTGCGCGCAACGAGCGCCCGGAGCAGAACGGGATGGCTCACTTCCTCGAGCACCTCGTGTTCAAGGGCGGCGAGAGCTATCCGACGTACAAGGACGTCAACGAGACGGCTGAGCGCCTCGGCGGCGTGCTGAATGCGTACACCAGCCACGACCTGGTGGCGTTTCACATCACGGTGCGCGCTGAGAGCGCCGGGCCGGCGATCGACCTGTTGAGCGACTTCGTCGGACGTCCGCGCCTGGACGCCGAGGAGCTCGACCGCGAGCGCGGCGTCGTGATCCAGGAGATCAACCGCGCCTACGACCAGCCGTCGACGGTCGCGGAGTACCTGATCGACCGCGCGGCGTTCGGCGATCACCCGCTGGGACGCACCGTCCTGGGGCCAGAGGAGAACCTGCGCAGCTTCACGCGCGACGGGATCGTTGAGTTTCGCGAGCGCCGCTGGTCGGGCAAGCACGGCGGCGCTTTCCTGGTGGGCAACCTCGAGCACGTACCCGACGATGCGGAGCTGCAGGAGCGCTTCGCGCGCTTCCCATCGCTGCCCGAGCCCGAGCCCTACCTGCCGGCAGAGTTCGTGCCGCAGAAGCTGGCCGAGGAGCGCGACACCAACCAGTCGCACCTGCGGATGATCTACCGCCCCGACATCACGGTGTCAGACGTCCGCGAACGCGCGGCGCTGTCGATCTACTCGACGCTGCTCGGTGGCTCGATGGGCTCGCGGCTGTTCGAGGAGATCCGCGAGAAGCGGGGCCTGTGCTACTCGGTGTACGCGCTCAACCACGCGTTCGCGGACGTGCCGATCCTGCAGCTCGGCTCGGGCCTGGAGTCGGCGAAGGCCGTCGAGGCGTACTCGCGCATGCGCGAGATCGTCGACGAGCTGCGCAGCGACGGCCCCACCGAGGAGGAGGTGGCACGAGCACGCGCATACGCCGCCGGCCGGCTGGTGCTGGCGTTCGAGAACACCAACGCGGTCGCGCGCTACTCGGCCAACCAGCGGATCGTCTTCGGCGAGGACATCGACCCGGACGCGGCGATCGCGGCGCTCGACGCGGTCACCTACCACGAGGTCAGGGAGGTCGCGGCCGGCGTCGCGGACAACCTCGCGGTCGCCGTGGTGGGCCCGCACAGCGCCGAGGAATTCTGAGCCGAACAGGCTAGTCCGCGCGCTGCGCGGCGACGCCCACCGCCGAGCGACGACCGCCGAGCACGACCGGCACGACGGCGATCGCAGCCGCTGTGAGCGCGGCTGCGATCCAGAAGGCGAGGTGATAGCCGCTGGTGAGCGCGGCCGCGCTGGAGTGCCCCTGCGCGCTCAGATGCGCGCTACGGGACGCGGAGAGCGTGGCGAGCACAGCGAGGCCGAGCGCCCCGCCGACCTGGGCGGTGGTGTTGACGAGCCCCGACGCGAGGCCGGCGTCCTGCGGGCGTACGCCGTCCATCGCGACACCCATCAGCGCCGGGAAGCAGACACCGGCGCCCGTTCCGAGCAGCAGCATCGAGGGCAGCACGTGAACCAGGTAGCCCCCCTGCACCGGCGCCTGCGTCAGCAGGATCAGGGCGAGCATGATCAGCACGAGGCCCGGCGCGAGCAGGTGGCGCGCGCCGAAGCGCGTGGCCAGCCGCTCGGAGTAGCGGATCGACAGCGTCCCCATCGTCAGCGTCACGGGCAGGAACGCGAGCCCGATCTGCAGCGCGTCGTAGCCGAGCACCCTGCGCAGGTACAGCGCGCCGAGGAAGAACACGCCGAACATGCCGGCCACCGACAGCACCTGGATGGCGTTGGCTGAGGCGACGTTGCGCGAGCGGAAGATCCGCAACGGCACGAGCGGGTTGCGTACGGTCGCCTCGCGGGCGAGGAACGCGAGCAGCAGCGCGAGCGAGGCCCCCCCGAAGGCAAGCGTTCGCGCCGAGCCCCAGCCGTGGTCAGCGGCAGGCTTGACGATCGTGTAGACGCTCAGCATCAGCGCCGCGGTGATCAGCACGGCACCCGGCACATCGGCGCCCTCGCCGAAGCCGACGCCGACGTCATGCGCCAGCAAGCGCCGCGCAAGCACGACGGTGGCGATGCCGATGGGTATGTTGATGAAGAAGATCCTGTGCCAGTCGATCGACTGGGTGATCACGCCGCCAGCGAGCAGCCCGACGGAGCCGCCGGCGGAGGCGACGAACGCGTACACGCCGATCGCCTTGGCCTGCTCGCGCCGACCGGCGTCCGAGTCCGCGGGGAACATCGTGATGATCATTCCGAGGATCACCGCCGAGGTCATCGCGCCGCCGACGCCCTGGACGAAGCGGGCGGCGATCAGCAGCGACTGGCTGCCGGCGAGCCCGCACAGCAGCGATGCGACTGTGAACAGGCAGACGCCCGCGAGGAAGACGCGCCTGCGTCCGATCAGGTCGCCGATGCGCCCCGCCAGCAGCAGCAGGCCGCCGAACGCGATCAGATAGGCGTTCACGACCCACGCGAGGCTCGACGTCGAGAAGTGCAGCTGGTCCTGAATCGACGGCAGCGCGACGTTGACCACGGTCACGTCGAGCACGATCATCAGCATCCCGACACACAGCACGTACAGCGCGATCCAGCGCTCGTCGCGAGCGGCCGCGCCGGTCTCCGTGCCGGCGTCGACGCGATCCGTCCGAGCGTCGACGCGACCGGTCTGGGCGTCGACGCCGTCGGCCCCGGCATCCCCGCGACCGGCCCGGACATCGACGCCATCGGCCCCGGCATCCCCGCGAGGGGCGGCGTCCGCAGTCGTGCTCACGGGCCGTCCCCCCCACTCTCAACGAACGCGCCGAGCGCGTTCATCATCTCGATCGTGCCGTGTTCGCGCTGCTGCGGGGTGTCGTGCCCGTCGAGGTACACGCCGTGCTCGGTCAGCGTCAGGCGCGCGCCGTCGCCGTGCGGCTCGACCTCGACCGTGGCCAGCGACACGGAGATGCGCACATCGTCGCGGTGCATGTCATAGGCGTGGATGAGGCGCCGCCCCGGCACGATGTCCTGGTAGACGGCGTCGAGGGTGAAGATCGCCCCGTCGGGGGCTTGGACCGTCAGATGCTCGCGCCCGCCGACACGGAACTCGAGCGAGTAGTCGGGTTTGTCGGGCGGCCCGAACCACTGCGCCTTGGCTGCAGGATCGGCCCACGCATCGAACACGCGCTGCGGCGAGGCGGCGAAGGTTCGCTCGATCACGAACGTGGAGTGTGTGGTGAACCGCTCGACGGCGGCGTGGTCGGTGTCGCTCACTGCTCGCTCCTTTGCTGTGCTGATTCGTGGTTCCCGGCGAGGTACTCGCCGAGGCGGTCGAGACTCTGCTCCCAGAAGGTGCGCCGCTGGGCGATCCAGCGCTCGGCGGTTCGGAGCGCGTCAGGCTCGACGGTGCAGGTGCGCACGCGCCCCAGCTTCTGCGAGCGCACGAGGCCGCTGGCCTCGAGCACGTGCAGGTGCTGCACGACCGCCGGCAGCGACATCTCGAGCGGCCGCGCGAGCTCGCTGACGGACGCGGGGCCGCGCGTCAGACGGTCGACCATCGCCCGCCGGCTGGGGTCTGCGAGCGCGTGGAACAGAAGGTCCACGTCGCGCTCGACCGGCTCATATTGCTTAAGCATCGACTTAAGTATTGCACATCGACCGCACGCTGTTGGTCCCGGCCAGCTCGCGTGCTTGGCCGAGCGCGGCTGGCGCGCCATGCGCTCGCAAGCCCGCCGGACAACATCAGCGACGCCTGCCGGTCGCGAAGCCGTGGGCCGTCGAGCGCTCGAGCAGGGCTGGGGCGTCGCGCGCCGTTCGCCCGCGGCGACGCTGTGCGTGCGGGATCGCGCAGCCAACGAGCCATCGCCCGCATGCTTTCTGGATCGAAGGACGACAGGCGCAGCCTCGCGCGGCGCGCTACGGCGCGAGCCGTACGGGCAGCGTCTTGAGCTGGTTGGCGAACGCTGACTCGACGTAGGTCGGAGCCTCAGCGATCTCGATCGCGGGGAAGCGCGACAGCGTCTCCTCGAAGAGGATGTGCAGCTCCAGACGGGCGAGCGCGGTGCCGAGGCAGAAGTGCCGGCCTCCGGCACCGAAAGCCTGGTGCTCGGGATTGCGCGTTACGTCAAAGCGCTCGGCGTCCTCGTAGTGCGCCTCGTCGCGGTTGGAGGACGGGTACCACATCACCAGCTTCTCTCCCTCGCGGATCTTCTGCCCGCGCAGCTCCGTGTCGCACGTGGCGGTGCGGGCGAAATGCGCGAAGGCGGGAAACATGCGCAGCGACTCCTCGACGACGCCGGGCACCAGCGCCGGGTCCTCGACCACGCGGCGCAGCTGGTCGCGGTCCTCCATCAGCGCACGCATGCCGCTGCAGTACGTGGCCTTGGTGCTGTCGTTCCCCGCGGCCATCAGCAGCAGGAAGCCCATCACGATCTCGTGGTCCTCGAGCCGCTCGCCGTCGACCTCGGCGTGCACGAGCACGCTCGTGAGGTCATCGGTTGGCGTCTCGCGCCGTTCTGCGATCAGCCTGCCGCAGCGCGCGAACACCTCCGGCACCTCGACTTCCATGACGCTGGCGGCGCCGTCGGGCGTAGCGTCGGGATCCCCGGCGCCCACGATCGCGTTCATCAGCCTCGCCCAGGCTGCGTCGTCCTCGGACGTGAGACCCATGAAGCTGCCGATGACGCGCGCGACGACCGGCTGCGCGACGTCGCCGACGAGGTCGCATGTCTCACCGCCGTCGAGCCGGTCGAGCACCCCGACGGCGATCGCGCGAATCGCGTCCTCGTGCTCGGCGATCCGCTTCGGCGTGAAGCCGCGCTGGAAGAGCGCCTTGAGGCGGTCGTGCTTCGGCGGGTCCATGCCGATGAACATCGCCTGTTGCATCTCCAGCGACAGGCCGGCGTTCTTCAGCGCCGTGAAGCCACCGACCTCCGAGGAGAACGTCTGCCAGTCGCGGCTGACCTCGTGCACGTCCTCGGCCAGCGTGACCGACCAGAAGCCGTCTTCGTCGGGATACTCGCTGATGCCGTCCGACCAGTGGACCGGGCACTCGGAGCGCAGCCGCCGGAACAGCTCGTGCGGCGGTCCCGCCTGGAAGTTGATCTGGTCGGCGACGCGGATCTCCGCCAGGTCATTGTCGGTTGATGCCATGGCTGCACGCTCCCCCTGTGAGTGGTTCGGCCGTCGCGCGTGGCGGCCGAGAAGTGGCTGGCAGCCACGGTACCCGATACTGTGGGAAAGAACATCGGCCAGGTGGACGGGATCGCCGGGTTTCGTGCGCGGCCGGGAGCGAGGTGCGGGTGGGCCTAGAAGGCGAGAGCCCGCATCCGTGCAACGGCGGGATCGCCGGCGCCGACGATCTGCGCTACCCAACCGCACGCGTCGGCGAGGTTCATCTCGCCCGCCGCCACCATCTCCTCGATGTCCGCCCAGTCCTTCGTTCGGCTCAGCAGCGCCTTGAACACGGCGAGCGCGGTGCACCCGAGCACCGGGACGACCCGGCCGGAGAAGGGCACCTCGCGCACGCCCTTCGCGACCTCGTCGTGGAAGGGGTGCACGCTGAGGAAGATGTCGATCGGCGTGTCCTGCCACCACAGCCGCACCTGCCCCTCCGCTTCGGTCCGCGCGATCTCCTCGGCGCTTCTCGCCACCGCGTCGGGCAGCGCCGCGAACACGTCTTTGGCGAGCTCGGGACGCACGAACACGTTGACGTCCAGGTCGCGCGTTCCGCGCGGCTCTTCGGTGCAGTACGCAAGCGCGATGGCGCCGCCGAACGCGTGAGGCAGCTTGGCCCTCGACAGCGCGTCGTGGATCTCGATCAGGCGGCTCGCGAGGACGCTCATGCGGCTCGGCGAGCGAGCACGGGATAGGCGAGCTCACCGCGTCGTCGCTGCGGGAGCATCTCGGCCAGATCCAGTACCTGCGTGAGGATCCCCCCCGCCCGCGCCAGGTCCAGCCCGGCGGCCGGTGGCCCCACGCTCAGCTCGAGCCCGGCGGCGGCTGCAATGCGCGCAAGAGCCGCAACCGCCGGCTGGCGGTGCGCGTGCTCGTAGGCGCTGAGCACAGACCGCGGCATGCCCGTGCGGCGTGCGAGCTCGGCCTGGGTCAGACCGCTCTCGCGGCGGATCTCGCGAATCAGCTCACCTGCCGCCGCGCCGGCGGAGTCCACCATCACACTGCCCATACCCACGATGTTAGCGGATCCGCGAACAAGACCCGGCATAGGTTTGCGTATTCGCTACGCCTCACGCACTGCCGGCACCCGGCGAGGGCGCCCGCCCGCGAGACCACCACGCAGTGAGGGCGCCTCCGCCCGGCGGGCCACTCCACCCGGCGAGGCCACTCCACCCGGCGAGGGCGATCAGCCGAGCGCGACCATGCGGTCGATCGGCACGCGCGCCCGCACGGCGATCTCCTGCGGCACGCGCACCTCGTACTGCATGTCGCGCAACGCGTCGCGCAGCTTCGGCAGGGTGATCATCTTCATGTACCTGCACGAGGCCTCGGCGTTGGCGGGAATGAACTCGACGTCGGGGGCGGCCATGCGCAGCGGGTGCAGCATGCCGATCTCGGTGGCGACGACCGCCGCGGGGGCGTCTCCCCCGCGCTCGGCGCGCTCCGCGTACTCGAGCATGCCGCCGGTCGAGAGCATGTGCACGCCTTCGGCGGACACGTCGCCGGCGGCGACGTACTCCATGACGCTGGTCGAGCACCCGCACTCGGGGTGGATCAGGAAGTCCGCGCCCGGGTGCGCCGCGCGCGTCGCCTCGATGTCCGCCGGGCGGATCCCGGCGTGCACGTGGCACTCGCCGTCCCATACGTGCATCCGCCGGCCGAGCTCCTTCTCGACGTACGCGCCGAGCCACATGTCGGGACCGAACAGGATCTCGGCGTCGGGGCCGTGGGTGTCGTAGATGTGGCGCACGACGTCGACGGCGTTGGCTGAGGTGCAGCAGTAGTCGGTCAGCGCCTTGACCTCGGCGGTGGTGTTCACGTACATCACCACAATGCCCTCCGGGTACGCGGCCTTCCAGGCCGCCAGCTGGTCGAAGTCGATCGACTCGGCGAGCGAGCAGCCGGCATCGAGATCGGGGATCAGGACGGTCTTCTCGGGGCACAGGATCGATGCGGTCTCCGCCATGAAATGCACGCCGCAGAACACGATCGTCTCCGCATCCACGGCAGCGGCGGCTCTGCGCGAGAGCCCGAGCGAGTCGCCGACGTAGTCGGCCACGTCCTGGACCTCCGGGACCTGGTAGTTGTGCGCGAGGATCACGGCGCGACGCTCGCCGGCGAGCGCCCGCACCTCCGCCTGCAGCTCGGTAACCTCGGCCTGCGACAGCGCGCCGGCGGCTTGCTGGCTGGGAGCCATCGGCAGGGCGGTTGGGGCCATCGGCAGGTTCATGGCTGTGCGTTGATGATCAGCGAGAGGTCGAGCGCCGGCGCCGAATGCGTCAACGCGCCCATCGAGATCCATTCTATTCCGGTCTGCGCGAGCGCCCGCAGCGTCTGCAGGATCACGCCGCCGCTCGCCTCGAGCTCCGCCCTGCCCGCCACCTGCTCGACGGCGGCACGCAGGCGCGTCTCGTCCATGTTGTCGAGCAGCAGACGCGGCGCGCCCGCGGCGAGCGCCTGCTCGATCTCATCCTCGTCGCGCACCTCCACCTCGAGCGTGTCCGCCAGCTCCGGCGCAAGCTCGCGCGCCCGCTCGATCGCCTGAGCGATGCCGCCCGCGGCGGCGATGTGGTTCTCCTTGATCAGGATCGCGTCGTACAGGCCCGCGCGGTGGTTGCTCGCGCCGCCGGCCGCCACCGCGGCCTTCTCGAGGGCACGCAGCCCGGGTGTGGTCTTGCGCGTGTCGAGCACCTTCGCCGTCGTGCCCCGCACCTCCCGCGCGGCACGCGCCGCGAGCGTCGCCACGCCCGAGAGGTGGGCGAGGAAGTTCAGCGCGGTCCGCTCGCCGGTGAGCAGCGCCTGCGCGCTGCCGGAGATCGACAGCACGGCTCCCCCCTGCTCGCGCCACACGCCCTCCTCGACGAGCCGCTCGAAGCGCGCGCCGGGGTCGAGCTGTGCGAACACCGCTTCGGCGGCGTGCAGGCCGTAGATCACGCCGGGTGCCTTCTGTGTGATCAGCGCGTCCGCGTTCGCGTCGGCGTCCACGGTCGCAAGCGTCGTGACGTCGCCCGTGCCGACGTCCTCCTCTAGCGCCGCGCGGACGAGCGCGGCCGTGTCGGCATCCAGGGTGGAGCTCACTGCACATCAGCATAGGATCATGGACATGGACGCGCACCCCGCCATGGACTCGCACGCCACCCTCGCCCACTGGATGGGACCGCTGGACGCCAACGGCGCCGGCTTCGTGCACGGCGGCACCGTCATGAAGCTCTGCGACGAGGCCGCCGGCCTCGCAGCCATCAAGCACTGCCGCAGGCGGGTCGTCACCGCGAGCGTCGATCGCATGACGTTCATGGTGCCGCTGCACGTGAGCGAACTGGTCACCTTCCAGGCCGCCGTCAACGCCGTCTGGCGCACGTCCATGGAGGTCGGTGTGCGGGTCGACACCGAGAACCCCCGCACGGGCGAGCGCCGGCACAGCAGCAGCGCCTACCTGACGATGGTCGCAGTCGACGACGACGGCAACCCAGTATCCGTGCCGCCGCTGCTCACCGGCACCGACCAGGAGCGCCGCCGCGAGAGCGACGCTCAGCTCCGCCGCCGCAACCGGCTGGCCGAGCGCGAGCAGATCCAGGCGGGACGCTGAAAGCGGCCGACCCTCTCACCGCCGCCCACTCGCCGCAAGCGCGCCGCCGGGCCGTCGCGCGCTATCCCCGCGACGCCGCGCTGGAGAGCAGATACGCACGCACGAATCCATCCAGATCTCCATCCAAGACTCGCTGGACGTCGCCCATCTCGTATCCGGTGCGCGTGTCCTTCACGAGCGTGTACGGGTGCATCACGTAGGAGCGGATCTGCGAGCCGAAGTTGACGTCCTGCGCCTCGCCCTTCTCGCGTGCGATCTCCTCCCGGCGTTCGCGCTCCTTGCGCTCGAGCAGCTTGGCGCGCAGCATCGCCATCGCGGTCGCGCGGTTGGACGACTGCGAGCGCTCGTTCTGGCACTGCACGACGATGCCGGTCGGGCGGTGGGTGATACGCACCGCCGAGTCGGTCTTGTTGACGTGCTGGCCGCCTGCGCCGGAGGCGCGGTAGGTGTCGACCTGCAGGTCGTCCTCGTTGACCTCGATCTCACCGGTGTCCTTCACCACCGGCGCCACCTCGACGCCCGCGAAGCCCGTGTGGCGGCGGTGCGCGGAGTCGAACGGCGACAGACGAACAAGCCTGTGCACGCCGCGCTCGGCGCCGAACAGGCCGTACGCGTTCTCGCCGGACGCGCGGAACGTCGCCGACTTGATGCCCGCTTCCTCGCCCGCGCTCGCCTCGAGCAGCTCGACCTCGAAGCCGCGGCGTTCGGCCCAGCGCATCAGCATCCGCAGCACCATCTCCGCCCAGTCCTGCGCGTCCGTCCCGCCCGCGCCCGCGTTGACGGTCACGAGCGCGTCACCGGCGTCGTAGCGCCCGGAGAACAGACGCTGCTCCTCGAGCTCGGCCAGGCGCCCCTCGACCGAGGCTATCTGCTCGTCGACCTCAGCCTCGAGCGAGGCGTCCTCGGCAGCCATCTCGGCGAGCCCGTCCAAGTCCCCGACGTCGGCCTGCAGCGCGCGGAACATCTCCACGCGTCGCGACGCGCGCGCGTGCTCCGCGGACACCGCCGCGGCGCGCTCGGAGTCGTCCCAGAAGCCCTCCGCTCCCATCTCGCCCTCGAGCGCCGCCACGCGCTCGGCCAGCCCAGCCGGGTCAAAGATAATCCGAGAGCAGCTTCATCTGCTCACGGATTGCAGCCAAGCGCTGAGGGGTCGACTCGCTGGGTGCGGCTGTGGCCATGTGCTCACGCTATCAGCCGTCGCCGGCGTCACCGGCCGACGCGAAACGACCTGACGCGCCGCGCCTCGGCACGCCTCACAGGCGGAAGAGGAACTGGTTGCCGAAGATCTTCGCCGGTCGACCGATCCGTGCCCCATACTCGTCCACCGCCTGTCGGACGCCGCCGCTCCACCACGCGTTGCCTGCATAATCGTCGCCGGCCATCACTCCGCCAGGCCGGACGAGCTTGCCGTATGCCTCGAGATCTGCCTTGACGGCCTCGTAGGTGTGGTCGCCGTCGATGTACGCCCAGTCGAGTCGAGACAGGTTCGCGATCGCATCGGCAGAGGTTTCGCGGCGAACGACCACCTGGTCATGCCGGGCGAACCGCTCCAGGACAGATTCGTAGATCTCGTCCATCACGGGCTGGGCTCGGCGCCCGTACATCGCCCGCTGATGCTCACCCGAGTGGGCCCACGGATCGACCAGAAACAGCCTCTTCGGACGGTTGAGCCTCAGGAGCAGGGCGGAGAAATCGCCTCTCCAGACGCCAACCTCCGCGCCAGTCCCGTGCCGCGGCAGTGCCATCACCACGCGCAGGCGGTCGAGGCGAAGCTTGACGGCGACCTTGACGCGCTCCGGATTTCGCAGCTTCTGCCAGTGACTCAAACCGCGCGGATTATGCCAGTACTACGAGACACAGAGGTGGCACGCAGTCAAGCAGCGCATCTGCTGGGCTGTCTCGCGGGTACGGTCGCCGGGCGACGCTAGGCGCCGTGGCACTTCTTGAACTTCTTGCCGGAGCCGCACCAGCACGGGTCGTTGCGCCCGACCTGATGCTCGTCGTCGAGCACGCGCTGCTCCACCACCGGCAGCGCTTCCAGCTCCTCGCCGTTCTCGCCGAAGGCCGCCTCGGCGACGGCTCCGGTGCCGAGGCCCGCGGCCGCCGCTGCAGCCGCGAGCGCGCCCGAGCCGGCGGCGCTGTGGCCTCCGGAGTAGGACACGCGACCGGCGCGCGTGGAGTTGCCGGCAGCGGAGAACGGCGCGATCGGCGCAGCGCCACCCTGCCCGCCGCCGTTCTCGCCCTCGACGTTGACCTGGACGTTGAAGATCATGCGCGCGTAGTCCGACCACACGCTGTTCATCAGATCGCCGAACAGCGCGAACGCCTCGTTCTTGTACGCCACCAGCGGGTCTATCTGCGCGAAGCCGCGCAGGTGGATGCCCTCACGCAGGTAGTCCATGTCGAACAGGTGCTCACGCCAGCGTTCGTCGATGATCTGCAGCAGCAGGAAGCGCTCGAGCGCTTCCATCAGCTCCTGGCCGAGCGCGTCTTCGCGCGCGTTGTAGCGCTCGAGCGCCTCCTCGATGATGCGCTCGGTCAGGGAGTTGCGATCGACCGACTCGCGGTCGAGCCCCTCGCCGGCGAGTTCCACCGGGAACAGCTGGCCGAGCGCCGTGAACAGGCCGTCGACATCCCAGTCCTCGTAGAAGTCGCCGGGCGTGTACTGGTCGATCGTGCGTTCGATGACCTTCGCGACCTCCTCGCGAGCCTCCTCGCCGATGCTCTTGCCGTCGAGCACCTCGTCGCGATATTTGTAGATCACGCGCCGCTGCTCGTTCATGACGTCGTCGTACTCGAGCACGCGTTTGCGGATCAGGAAGTTCTGCTCCTCGACCTTCTTCTGGGCTTTCTCGATCTGTTTCGAGAGCATCCCCGCCTCGATCGGTTCCTCGTTGCCCTCGTCGTCGAGGCCGCCGAGTTTGTCGAGGATCCGGTAGATGCGGTCGCCCGCGAACAGCCGCACGAGGTCGTCCTCGGCCGAGAGGAAGAAGCGCGACTCCCCGGGGTCGCCCTGGCGTCCGGAGCGGCCACGCAGCTGGTTGTCGATGCGCCGCGACTCGTGGCGCTCGGTACCGCAGATGAACAGGCCTCCGGCCGCGACGACGCGCTCACGGTTCTCCTGGACGGTCTGTTCGACCTTCGGCAGCACCTTCTGCATCAGTTCCGCATGCTCCCGCTCGTCGGCCGCCTCCAGGCCGTCCCTGGCAAGCTGCAGGCGTGCGAGGTGCTCGGGGTTGCCGCCGAGCTTGATGTCCACTCCGCGGCCCGCCATGTTCGTGGCGATCGTCACGGCGCCGGGCTGCCCGGCCTCGGCGACGATCTCGGCCTCGCGCGCCGCATGCTCGGGCTTCGCGTTTAGCACCGTGTGCTTGACCCCGTGCTGGGTCAGCCGCTCCGACAGCAGCTCGGAGACCTCGACCGAGATCGTGCCGACCAGGACCGGCTGGCCGTTCTCGTGGCGCGCGGCGATCTCCCTGACGACCGCCCCCCACTTGCCCTCCTTCGTCTTGTAGACCTGGTCGTTGCGATCGGCGCGGATCATCTCCATGTTCGTCGGCACCTGCACGACGGGGAGGTCGTAGATCTTCATGAACTCGGTGGCCTCGGTCAGCGCCGTGCCGGTCATGCCGGCGAGCTTGTCGTAGAGACGGAAGTAGTTCTGGTAGGTGATCGTCGCGAGCGTCTGGTTCTCCTCCTGGATCGACACGCGCTCCTTGGCCTCGACGGCCTGGTGCAGCCCTTCCGACCAGCGCCTTCCCTCGAGGATGCGCCCGGTGAACTCGTCGATGATCTTGACCTCGCCGTCGATCACCGCGTAGTCGACGTCGCGTTTGTACAGCTCCTCCGCCCGCAGCGACTGGATCAGATGGTTGACGAGGTGGCCGTTCTCCGCCCGGTATAGGTGATCTATCCCGAGGAAGCGCTCGGCCTTGGCCACGCCCTGCTCGGTGATCGAGACCGTCTTGTGCTTCTCGTCGACCTCGAAGTCGAAATCCGCCACGAACTGCTTCTTCGAGCGGGGGTCCATGCCTTCGGGCGTCTTCCCGGCTTTCATCTGCGGCGCAAGCCGCGCGAACTTGACGTACAGGTCGGCCGCCTGTTCGGGGGCGCCCGAGATGATCAGCGGCGTGCGCGCCTCGTCGATGAGGATGTTGTCGACCTCATCCACGATTGCGAAGTAGTGCCCGCGCTGGACCTTCTCGGAGAGGTCCTTGGCCATGTTGTCGCGCAGATAGTCGAAGCCGAACTCCGAGTTGGTCCCGTATACGACGTCGGAGGCGTACGCCACCTGCTTGTCCTCGTAGGACTGCATGTTCTGCAGGACCCCTACGGACACCCCGAGGGCCTCGTAGATGGGGCTCATCCATTCGGCGTCGCGCCGGGCGAGGTAGTCGTTGACGGTCACGAGGTGGACGCCCTTGCGTTCGGGCGCCTCCTCCTGCGAGTCGGCGCGATCGGAGACGGGCAGGCGAGGCGCGAGCGAGTTGAGCACGACCGGCAGCGTGGCCGTCAGCGTCTTGCCCTCCCCGGTCTTCATCTCGGCGATCTGCCCGTCATGGAGCGCCATCCCGCCGATCAGCTGTACGTCGAAGTGGCGCATGCCCATCGTCCGCTTCCCGACCTCTCGCACGATCGCGAAGCATTCGGGGAGCAGCGCCTCCAGCGACTCTCCCTCGCCGGCGCGCTCGCGCAGCGCGTCCATCCGCTCGCGCAGCTCGGCGTCGCTGTCGTGCTCGAGCTCAGGCTCAAAGGCGCCGATCAGGGCGACGCGTTTCTGGTAGGTCTTGTACTTCTTCGCCTCGCCGACATTCAGCGCGCGATCCAGCAGGGATGGCATGCGCCAAGGATAGCTGTCGGGCCGAGTTGCCCAGCGGGGTGCCGGCGCCCGTCAGCCGCCGAAGCTGAGCGTCACGGGTGCGGCTCCGCCGGGACAGTCGGCGAGCTTCACCTTGAGCGGGCCGTCGCTCGTGACGTGCAGCTGTGCCGCGCAGTCGACCCTGGCCCTGGTGGCGTCGATCGTGACTTTCGAGACGTTGCGGGCGGTGAGGTCCAGGGTGTCGGCCACCGGCGCCGATGCGGCTTCTCCCCAGGTCTTGCCCTGGCTGGTGAAGGGGATCGCGGGGATCTGGCCGCCGGTCAGCGCGCCGGCTCCGTGCTGCGTGGCCGAGGGCGTCGGGTCCGCGACCCCGAAGCCCTCCGAGCGCACGTCGACCGTGCCGAGCGGTGCGCTGCCTTCGCCGTTTCGCAGCGTGACCCCGTACACCCAGTAGGCGTGTCCCGCCGTGGTCCCGTCGGCCGGGAAGTCCATCGTGGGGTTGTAGGCGTAGGTCACGTGCGGCGGGTTGGGCTGGACGGTGTCGCTGTCGAGGAAGGCCGCCGCCGGGGAGTATTCGTCGTTGATCGCGAGCGTCAGGTGGTCGCCGGCCTGGAACTGGTCGAATTCGTAGCGGTAGCCCAGCGTGTCGAACGTGTTGACCTGTTCGAGCACGCCCGCGATCGGGACGAGCTCGTCGGTGGTCTCGTCCCAGATCAGGAACGGGACGTTGCGCACCGACGGCAGCATCCGCTGGGTGAGCGACTGGTTGCCGCCGGGTTGCGGTTCGCCGGGTGGCAGCCAGATCCCCAGGCCGGGCGGCCCCACCGTCGGCTGGGCCTTGGCGAAGAGGTCCGGGAACTGGCTCGTGAACTTGTAGGTCCCGTATCCGCCCATCGAGTAGCCGGCGATGTCCGTGAAGGACGGGTTGAGCTGGTAGTGGGAGGCGGCGTCCGCCCATACTTCGAACGTGTCGGCACCCGCGTGGTCGTAGTACCAGCCGTCGGGTCCGCGGCCGGAGGGCGTGACCACGATCGAGCCGGGCCCACGGTTCGCGAACTGCGACTGGTTGTGGGAGCCCTCGAACTGGTTGTAGTTGGCCGACAGCGAGTGCAGCAGCAGCGTCAGTCCGAAGCCGCCGGCGGGTTGGGCTCCGCTCGGGACGTAGATCGCGTAGGGCAGCAGCTGTCCGCGCATCGCGCCGATGCACGCTTTCGAGGAGCCGCAGCCGCCGGTGGCGTAGTCGGCGCCCTGGCCGTCGGAGAAGTGCGAGGCGAGGATCCGGTCGAATACGCCGGTCTGAGGGACACCGGTCGGCCCGTTCGGCATGTCGTCGTTGACTTTCGAGTGCAGCTTGGCGAAGTCCACCGCGGCGAAGAAGGGGCTGATGTCCCCTTTCGCGAGCGCCTGCGCCTGCGCGGACTCACGCCAGTAGGCAGGGTTGGCCGTGGTTTCAGGGTTCGGCGTGCCGGGCACGGGCTCCTGAGCGTTGAAGTGGAAGGCGACATCGAAGAAGGCGGGAGGCGCTGGGTCTGGGCCGGCGCCGCCGGCCTCTGTGGCGCTCCGCTGCGCGACGGGCAGCAGGTAGCTGTTGGTGGAGGCGTTCCAAAGACCGACGCCTGCCGCGAGGCGAACGGTTTCGGTGGCCGGGTTCCACTCGCTGTGGGCCACGAGGACGGTGATCTGCCGCCGCACGAGGTCGACGCTGACGCTCGGCGCCGGGCCGGGCACTTCTTTGCCGGTCAGCGCGTCGGTGAGCACGGCCGTGCTCCCATGGATCGTGAGGAAGTAGCGCGCCGGGGCGCTCACGTTCGCGCCGAAGGGGAACGGATGGGTTTCGCCGGCCGTGCCCCCGATGGCGATGGCTGTCGCGACCAGGTCGGGGTTCTCCAGCGTGTTGAGCGTGATGCGGAATGCCGTCGCGGTGGACAGCGGCTTCACGCGCAGCTCGATCAGGTTCGCTGCGTTTTCGTCGTAGCCGGGCCCGCTCGGATAGTCGTAGGTGCCGTTCGGCGCCGAGAAGAGGTCTCCGCCGGAGGAGTCGCCGCCGGGCGAGTGCATGGGGTTCGTCGGGTCGGTGACGAGCTTGGCACCGTGATCGTCGTAGACGTAGCCCTGGTAGACGAACTCTCCCTGCCGGTAGGCGCTCGCGCCCGAGACGAGGATCGAAGGAGCGTGCCAGACCGAGCCGCGTTCGTTTTCGAGCTGCGGCGCACGGGCGGGGTGTTCGTAGAGGGCGGCCGGCCCGGGACGCGGAGCCGTGCCTTCACGCGCGGGAAGCGAGCTCGAGGTCGCGAGTGAGGTCGCGAGTGCCGCGTCGGGCACGCCGACCATCAGGGCAAGCACAAGCGCCCCCGTGACCCCGACAGCAGCGAACACCCTCATCCGGCTCGGGCTTTACCCGCCAGATGCTGGCTCCAAACCCCGGGACGCGGGCGGGCCCACGTCTTCGTTTCCGCTCGCCGCTAGAGCGATGGCTGCGACGCCGCGCGCATCGCTGCGCGGGCGGCTTCGCGCTCGGCGGAGCGGTGCGCCTCGCGGCGGTGGCGCAGTTTGTCGCGATGGCGCTTGACCTGGCGTGCCAGCTCGTCGACGATGAGGTTCAGCGAGTGCAGCATCTCCGGCGAGGCGTCGCGTGCGCGCAGCGTGACGCCCTTCAGGTAGAGCGTGGCCTCCGCGACGTGGCAGTTGGCGACCCTCGGATTGGGCTCCTTGAAGATCTCAATCTCGAGTCGGGCGAGATCGGAAACCTGACGCGCCACCTTGTTGAGGCGGCGTTCGACATGCGTGCGCATGTCGACGGTTACCGGGACGTTGCGACCCTTGATGTCGATCTGCATCGTTGGCTCCCTTTGTCGGCTTTGTCGTCGACTTCGATGCTACGCCTGGTTACGGCGGATGTAAATGCCCCTCCGCCCAATGTCCAATGGACTGCGGGCGCTCCCGTTGGGGTGCCGGAGCCTCGCGAGTGGGACAATCGGAGCGGATGGGCCCCGATCTCTCCTGGACGCTCAGCCCCGGTGTGCTGCTCGCGGTCGCGATCGTCGGCTGGGCCTATGTAAGGCGCTGGCGGCAGGTGCGCCTCGGCCCCTCGCCGCGTCGCGGCACCGACGCGCCGGTGTGGCGGCTGTGCTGCTTCCTGGGATCCCTGCTGGCCGTGCTGCTCGCGCTCGTCTCGCCGTTGGATGCCCTGGCCGATCAGCTGTTCTTCACCCACATGGTCCAGCACATGCTGCTCTTGGACGTCGTGCCGATCCTCGCGATCCTCGGCCTCACGAAGGTGCTCCTGCGACCGGTCACCCGCACCGTCCACGACATCGAGCGCCGCGCCGGCCCGCTCGCGCACCCGGCCTTCGCGGTCGCGCTCTATGTGGCCGTGATCTGGGCCTGGCATGTTCCGGGCGCCTACGACGCGGCGGTGCGCCACTCAGGGGTGCACGTGCTCGAGCACATGACCTTCGTGATCGCGGGGTCGCTGTACTGGTGGCATCTGCTCTCCCCCATCCGCGCGCGCCTGCGCCTCGCGGGGCTCGGGCCGGTCGCCTACATGGCCTCGACGAAGGTGCTCGTAGGCGTCCTCGGCATGGGCCTGGCCTTCGCGCCCAGCGCGCTGTACTCCTACTACGTCCACCACGCGCGGATCTGGGGCATCTCGGCGCTGGACGACCAGGCGATGGCGGGCCTGATCATGGCCGTCGAGCAGTCGATCGTGATGGGAACCGCCCTCGTCGTGCTGTTCGTGCGGGCGCTCGCGGAGTCAGAGCGCGAGCAGCAGCGGCGCGAGCGCTACGACCTGGCGGCGGACCGGCCCTGATCTCAGAGGATCGGCGCCCGGGCGCCGGATCTCCTGACCCTATCCCCGGCGGCGCAAGCTCCCCAGGATCCCGCCGTGGCCGGCGATCGCGCCGATCAGGATCGACTCGGGAGCGATCTCCGTCCCCGGGAAGATGATGCTGCCCCGCAGCTGGGCCCGGTCGCCGATGCTCACGCCATCGCCCACCACGATCGGGCACATCAGCCGCACGCCCTTACCGATGCGCACGTCACGGCCGATCCAGGCCGGGCCTTCGACCTCGAGGTCCTCGGGCAGCGGCGAGCCGCCGGCGACGATCACACCCGGGCGCAGCTCCTGGCCCTCGACCTGCAGCTGCAGTTCGCCCCGCAACGCATCGAACGTTCCCTTCCTCAGCTCCCCGAGCGAGCCGATGTCATTCCAGTACTGGCGCACCTCGTGGATGTAGAACGGCACGTCGTTCTCGAGCAGCACCGGGAACACGTCTTTGGCCCAGTCGACGAACTCGCTTTCCGGGAAGTAGTCGAAGATCTGCGGGTCGAACACGTAGATCCCGCAGTTGCCAAGGTCCGAGAGGGCCTCGTCCGGGCGGGGCTTCTCCTGAAAGCCCGTGATCCGGCCGTCGCGATCGTGCAGCACGACCCCGAACTCGCGCGTGTCCGGGACCTGCTTGACGGAGAGCGTCGCGATCCCATCGGTCTCGCGGTGCCTGTTGGCGAGCGCCGTCAGGTCGATGTCGGTGAGCGCGTCGCCGGATATCACCAGGAACGGTTCGTCGCCGAAGAACTCGGCGCACGCCCGCACGCCTCCTGCGGTGCCGAGCAGCTCCGGCTCGAAGCGGTACTCCATGCGATCGCCGAAGTGCTCCCGGATCGAGTCGGGGAAGTAGTGCAGGTTCGCGATCACGCGATCGAAGCCGTGCCTGTCCAGCAGGTCGACGATGTGCTCCATGACCGGCCTGTCGAGCACGGGCACCATCGGCTTGGTGATCTCGTATGTCAGCGGTCGCAGGCGGGTGCCGAGGCCCGCAGCGAGGACCATCGCTCTCATCGGCAGCGAGCGGGCGCCTAGTAGCGGTAGAGGTCGGACTTGTAGGGGCCGTCGACCGGCACCCCGATGTAGGCGGCCTGCTCGTCGCTGAGCCTCGTGAGCTTCACGCCGAGCGCGTCGAGGTGCTTGGGCAGCACGTAGACCTTCTTCTCGTACTCGTCGTTCTTGGTGAAGAGCTCGATCTGGGCGATCGTCTGGTTGGAGAACGAGCTGCTCATCACGAAGCTCGGGTGGCCCGTGGCGTTGCCCAGGTTCAGCAGGCGCCCCTCCGAGAGCATGATGATCGCGTGGCCGTCGGGAAAGACCCACTTGTCGACCTGCGGCTTGATGTTGACCCGCTCGATCCCGGGAACCTTGGCGAGGCCGGCGATGTCGATCTCGTTGTCGAAGTGCCCGATGTTGCCGACGATCGCCTGGTGCTTCATGCCCTCCATGTGCTTGGCCGTGATGATGTCGCGGTTACCGGTGGTCGTTATGAAGATGTCACCGCTGTCCAGCACTTCCTCGAGCGTCCGGACCTCATAGCCCTGCATCGCCGCCTGCAGCGCGCAGATCGGGTCGATCTCCGTGATCACCACGCGTGCGCCCTGGCCGCGCAGCGATTCGGCGCAGCCCTTTCCGACGTCGCCGAAGCCGCAGATGACGGCGACCTTGCCTCCGATCATCACGTCGGTGGCGCGGTTGATGCCGTCGATCAGCGAATGGCGGCAGCCGTAGAGGTTGTCGAACTTGGACTTCGTGACGGAGTCGTTCACGTTGATCGCGGGGAACAGCAGTTCGCCGTTCTCGACCATCTGGTAGAGGCGGTGCACGCCCGTGGTGGTCTCCTCGGTGACGCCTTTGATGCCCTCGCCGACCCGCGTCCAACGCTGCGGGTCCTCGGCCAGCGAGCGCGTGAGCAGCGAGAGGATCACCCCGAACTCCTCCGACTCGGCACTCGCCGGGTCGGGCACCGCGCCGGCCGCCTCGTACTCGGTGCCCTTGTGTACGAGCAGCGTGGCGTCGCCGCCATCGTCGAGGATCATGTTGGGCCCCGTGGCGCCGTCCGGGTGGCTGGGATCCTGATCCCAACGCAGCACCTGCTCGGTGCACCACCAGTACTCCTCGAGCGTCTCGCCCTTCCACGCGTAGACGGGGATCCCTCGCGGGTCCTCCGGGGAGCCCTCCGGCCCGACGGCGACGGCCGCTGCTGCGTGATCCTGGGTGGAGAAGATGTTGCAGCTGCACCAGCGGACCTCGGCGCCGAGCGAGGTCAGCGTCTCGATCAGCACGGCCGTCTGGATCGTCATGTGCAGCGAGCCGGTGATGCGCGCGCCCTTCAGCGGCTGGGCGTCGGCGTACTCCCGACGGATCGCCATGAGGCCGGGCATCTCGTGTTCGGCGAGCGTTATCTCCTTGCGCCCGAACTCCGCGAGCGAGAGGTCGGCGACCTTGAAATCGGTCTCTGTGAGCGTGGCGGTTGGCGTCATAGTGGAGTTCTCCATGGTAGTGAGCGCTGGGTCAGCGTTGCGCGAGGGCGGCCTTGAGCTCGTCGAGCGCCTTCACCGGGCCCGGGTCCACGCCATGTAGCGCGGCGAGGTAGATCGAGACGAGATCGCCCAGCAGCACGAGCGAGATGACCCGCTCGATAGAGGTCTGTCCGCGGGTCTCCAACCGGAAGCTCGCCGCCGCGTTGCCGGCGATCATCTGCTCGGTCAGCTCCATCCGCGCCTTCACCCGCGGGTGGGCGTCGGAGTCGTCGAGGAAGACCGCCGAGAAGCGCCCGCTACCCTGCGCGCCCTCCCAGCCGATGATCTCGTTGTGGTCGAGCTCCGGGAGTTCGCTGGCGAACGCCATCTGCTTTGCGTTCTCGTTGATCTGCGTCTTCCAGCGGTAGGCAATCGGCGTCGTCAGCCCGGCCCCGGCGATCACCGGCGTCGTCCCGTACAGGCCGCGCGCGATCTCCTTCGCCAGCGAGTCCTCGGGCGCGTCTGGGCCCCACTCGGCGACCAGCTGCTCGGTGTGGGAGGCGGCGACGTCGATCTCGGACG
Source organism: Solirubrobacterales bacterium (assembly GCA_025964115.1). Taxonomy (GTDB): domain Bacteria; phylum Actinomycetota; class Thermoleophilia; order Solirubrobacterales; family Solirubrobacteraceae; genus Palsa-744. Next base: position 7,224 of record JAOPZM010000250.1, on the reverse strand, counting down.
TGAGCCGCGGGCCGGCGCCGCACAGCGCGGCGACCTCGAGCGCAGCGACGATCATGTACGCGACCGCGGCTCGCGGCTCGAAGCCAGCGGGCAGTGGGATGACCGGGACGCCCTCGGCGCGGGCCATCTCGGCCAGCCGGCCACCGGTCGTGACAACCGTGCGCTTGGCGCCGAGCGCCCCCGCCGACTCGTAGCAGGCGAGCGTCTCCTCGGTGTCGCCCGAGTAGCTCGCGCAGAGCACCATCGTCTCCGGGGTGGTCCACGTCGGCAGGCCGTAGGCGCGTGTGACGAAGAAGGGCCTGGAGGTGTGATCGCCCAGGGCGGCGCGGGCCAGCGCTCCGCCGATCGCGGAGCCGCCCATGCCCGCGACCACCAGCCCGGAGGAGGTGTCCCAATCCTGCATGATCGCCGACTCCACCCGCCAGACGGCATCCCGCAGGTGCTCCGGCAGGGCAAGCACGTCACCGAGCTGGTCGGAGGCGTCGATCTCGGCGATGGCTGCGCGCGTGAGCTCACCCGCGGCTGGGGTGGCCGTGATGCTGACGTCGCTCATTTCGCGCTCGCCTCCTGTCGTGGCGGTGTGCGTGTGACCATGGATCGGGGCTTTCGTGTCGGGCTTCGCGTTGCCGGGGACTGTACCCGGGGCTAGAACTCGATCGCGCCGTCGGGCAATGTGACTCCAGGGAAGATACGCGCCCCACGGGTGATGACGTTGTCCGCCCCGATGGTGACCCCCTCGCCGAGCACCGCGCCGCCGGTGATCTTGGTGCGCGCCCCGACGCGGCAGCCGGCCGCGACGATGCAGTCGCGCAGCTGGCAGCCCTCGCCGATCTCCGACCCGTTGAGTATCACCGAGCGCTCCACCGTCGTGCCCGCACCGACCGACACGCCTTCGGCGAGCACCGCGAGGCTCCCCACGTGCGCCCCCTCCGCGACGCGGACGCCGCGCTCGAGCACTGCCGGCGGGATCACCCGCCCGAAGACCTCGGCGCTCTCGTGAACGGCCAGCCAGTCGCTACCGAGACGCTCCCGCACGGCCGTCTCGACGTTGCCCTCGATGATGTCGAACGTACCCTGCAGGTAGCGCGCGGGCGTTCCGATGTCCAGCCAGTAGCTGTCGGAGGGGTAGCCGTAGAGCCCATCGCCGACGAGCAGCGGCCAGACCTCCCGCTCGATCGACACGTTCCGGTCAGGGGCCACGAGATCGAGGACGTCGCGCTCCAGCACGTAGGCACCGGCGCTGATCAGGTTGCTCTCGACGCTGTCCGAGCTCGGCTTCTCGACGAACTCGCGCACGGAGCGGTTCTCCTCGAGGATCACGAGCCCGTACGCGGTGGGATCGGCGACCGGGACGAGGGCGAGCGTGGCCCGCGCGCCGGTCGCCGCATGCTGGGCGATCTGCTCGGTCAGGTCGATGTCCGTGAGCACGTCGCCGTTGAGCATCACGAAGCGCTCGTCGAGCATCGGTTCGGCGAGCTTCACCGCGCCCGCCGTGCCACGCGGGTCGGGCTCCTCGATGAAACGCAGCCTGATGCCCATGCCGGATCCGTCGCCGAGCACGTTGCGCACGCTCGTCGCGAGGAAACCGCACGACATGATCACGTCGTCGATGCCGTGCTCGCGCAGCCACTCGAGCATGTAGGAGATGAACGGGCGGTCGACGAGCGGGACCACCGGCTTGGGCACGGTGGAGGTGAGCGGCCGCAGGCGCGTTCCCTGCCCGCCAACGAGGATCACGGCCTGGATGCGCTCACCTCCTGCCGATCCCCTCGTACTGCAGGCCGGCGGCGCGCACCCTCTCAGGGTCGAGCGCGTTGCGCCCGTCGACCACGAGATCACCGCTCATCGCCTCTGCGACCTGCTCCCAGCCGAGCTCGAGGAATTCCGGCCACTCCGTTACGAGCACCACGGCGTCGGCGCCGCGCACGGCTCCGAGCGCGGAGTCGGCGAAGGTGATGCCGTTGACCAGCTTGCGAGCCTGATCCTCGGCGATCGGATCGTAGGCGCATACCGCGGCCCCGTCAGCCATGAGTCGCGCGGAGAGCACGAGCGAGGAGGCCTCGCGCATGTCGTCGGTGTTCGGCTTGAAGGCGAGCCCGAGCAGCGCCACGCGCTTGCCGGCGAGGCCGCCGAGGTGCCTGTTGAGCTTTCCGACCACCCGCCGCTTCTGCAGCTCGTTCACCTCGATCACCGCTGTGAGCAGCTGGAAGTGGTACCCGGAGTTGCCGGCCAGCTGCTTCAGCGCGTCGACATCCTTGGGAAAGCAACTCCCGCCGAATCCGATGCCCGCGTGCAGGAACTTCGGCCCGATGCGATCGTCGAGCCCCATCCCCCGCGCCACCTCGACCACGTCGGCGCCGGTCTCCTCGCAGACGTTCGCGATCTCGTTGATGAACGAGATCTTGGTCGCGAGAAACGCATTCGAGGCGAGCTTGACCATCTCCGCGCTCGCAATGTCGGTCCGCACCAGGGGAGCGCCCAGCGGGGCGTAGAGCTCCACGACCGCGTCTCCCGCCCAGCCGCCTTCGTCTCCGACCACGACGCGATCAGGGTGCAGGAAGTCATGCACCGCGGAGCCCTCCTTGAGGAACTCGGGGCAGGACACGTAGCCGAGCCCGCTCTTGCCCTGTTCGCTGAAGGCGCGCCGCAAGGAGGCGCCCGTCCCGCAGGGAACGGTGGACTTCATCACGAGCGCGTGATCCTGGGAGTCGGGGATCGCTCCCATGACGGCATGCACGGCCGAGAGGTCCGCGTCGCCGGAGTGCGTCGGCGGCGTGCCGACTGCGACGAACAGCAGCCGCGCGTGCTCGAGCGCGTCACCAAGGTCGGTGGAGAAGTGCAGGCGCTCGGAGTTGCGGGCGAGCAGCTCCTCGAGACCCGGCTCGTAGATCGGGACCTCGCCCCGCTGCAGCCGCGCGATCTTCTCGGCGTCGATGTCGACGCACCAGACCTCGCTGCCGATCTCGGCGAACCCCGCGGCCGTCACCAGGCCGACGTAGCCGGTGCCGATCACTCCGATGGGCTGGCGCTGATTGCTCATGAGGCGGGGAAGGCTAGCCGGTGTCAGCGGACGGGGATGCTTCCCGGCTGGCGCCGGATCACGAGCCGCCGCGCATCAGGCGGAAGACCGGATGCTTGGGGGCTACGCGTGCGATCTCCTCGTCTGAGGAGTCCGGGCCGACCCCTTCGAAGAACACGCCGACCTCCGCCTTCCAGCGCTTGAGGTAGGCACGGAGGATCCGCAGCTTCTCCGCGTCGGCGATCTCGAGGGCTTTGAACGGCTCGGCGCGCCGGCCGAGCAGCAGCCGGCCCTCGCCGCTCGCCCGCAGGTTGCGCACCCACTGGGTCTCACCGCGCGGGGCGACCAGGTAGCGGTCGCCGTCGAGCTCGAGGAGGTTTACCGGCGTGCGGCGCGGCGCGCCGGTGCTGCGGCCGCGGACCTCGAGCACGCGCGAGCCCCAGACGCTTAGCCCGCGACGCGTCAGCCACGCGACGATCCGGTTGAATACGTTCTTGGTAAACCAGCCCGGGCGCTTGAAGTGCCTGCCGGTCGGCGTGTTCATCGCGGCCGCCCGTCAGTGCCCTACCGACAGGAACGCCTCGTAGCGACGGAGGTCGCGTTCGGCGCGGGCGCGCTGCTCGGTGCCCTCCTCGGCCCGCTCGAGCGCCGCGCGGGCCTCCGCGAGCTTGCTCTCGAGCGTCGCGCGGTCCAGCTCGTCCGGAGCGATCGCCTCCTCGACGAGCACCAGCGCTCGGTTCTCGGCGAACTGCAGGTAGCCCTCAGCCTGCGCGAAGCGCACGATCTCCGAATCCGAGCGGTAGAGCCTCAGCTCGGTTGGCTCGAGCCTTGCGAGGACCGGCTCGTGGTGTGCCAGCACACCGATCGAGCCGACGACCGTGCGCGTCGAGAGCATCTCGACCTCGTCGGAGAACACCTCGCCCTCGGGCGTGAGGACTTCTACCGGGAACTTGCTCCGCGCCACGGGCTATATCGTCGCGGCCGCCACGACGTCGTCGATCGGGCCCTTCAGGAAGAAGGCGCTCTCGGGAACCTCGTCGTGCTTGCCCTCGATGATCTCGTCGAAGCCCCTGATCGTCTCGGCGATCGGGACGTACGCCCCCGGGGTGCCGGTGAACTCTTCGGCTACGAAGAAGGGCTGCGAGAGGAAGCGCTCGATCTTGCGCGCCCGCTGCACCGTGAGCTTGTCCTCGTCGGAGAGCTCGTCGATGCCGAGGATCGCGATGATGTCCTGCAGGTCGCGGTAGCGCTGCAGCACCTCCTGCACGCGCGTCGCGCACCGGTAGTGCTCGTCGGAGACGATCCCCGGCTGGAGCGCGCGCGACGTCGAGTCGAGCGGATCGACCGCGGGATAGAGACCCTTCTCGGCGATGCTGCGCGAGAGCACCGTCGTCGAGTCGAGGTGCGCGAACGTGCTCGCCGGCGCCGGGTCGGTGAGATCGTCCGCGGGGACGTAGACCGCCTGCACCGACGTCACCGAGCCGGTGCGCGTCGACGTGATCCGTTCCTGCAGCTGCCCCATCTCGGTGGCGAGCGTCGGCTGGTAGCCGACGGCGCTCGGCATGCGGCCGAGCAGCGCCGACACCTCCGAGCCCGCCTGCACGAACCGGAAGATGTTGTCGATGAACAGGAGCACGTCCTGGCCCTCGTCGCGGAAGTACTCCGCCATCGTCAGCCCAGACAGGGCGACGCGCAGGCGCGCACCAGGCGGCTCGTTCATCTGACCGAAGACGAGCGCGACCTTGTCGATCACCTTCGACTCCGTCATCTCGAGGATGAGGTCGTTGCCCTCGCGCGTGCGCTCGCCGACGCCGGCGAAGACGGACACGCCGCCGTGCTGCTGGGCAACGTTGTGGATCAGCTCCTGGATGAGCACCGTCTTGCCCACGCCGGCGCCGCCGAACAGGCCGATCTTGCCGCCGCGCACGTACGGCGCGATCAGGTCGACGACCTTGAGGCCGGTCTCGAAGATCTCGACCTTCGGCGACAGCTCGCTGAAGCTCGGCGGGTCGGCGTGGATCGGCCGGCGGTCACCGCTCGCCGCTTCCTTGCCGTCGACGGGATCGCCGAGAACGTTCCAGACGCGGCCGAGTGTCTGGTCGCCGATCGGGACGGAGATCGGCGCTCCGGTGTCGACGATGTCGACGCCGCGCGCCAGTCCGTCGGTGGAGTCCATCGCCACCGCGCGCACGCGGTCGTCGCCGAGGTGCTGCTGCACCTCCGCAATCAGCTCGCGCGTGCCGTCGCCGTCAGGGACCTGGATGCTAAGCGCGTGGTTGATCTCCGGCAGCCCGCTCGGGAAGACGGCGTCGAGGACGACGCCCTTGATCTCGATGATCCGGCCGGTGCTCTGCTTGGTCTTCGTTGCGGGCATGTGTCTCCTTATGCGGTGAGTGCGTCGGCGCCGGCGACGACTTCGAGGATCTCCTGGGTGATCTCCGCCTGGCGGGCGCGGTTCATCTGCAACGTGAGGCTGTCGATCAAGTCGTTCGCGTTCTTCGACGCGTTCCGCATCGCCGTCATCTGCGCGGCGAGAAACGATGCGGCCGACTCGAGCAGCGCGCGGTAGATCTCGGTCTCGAGATACACCGGCAGCAGTCGCTCGAGGATCTCCTCGGGTTCGGGCTCGTAGATGAAGTCGCCGCGCAGCGCCTGCTTCTTCGGGTCCGGGTCCTCCTCGTCGCTTCCCTCGAGCACGTGCTCAGGGATCGGCAGGAGGTCGGAGACGACCACTCGCTGGACGAGCGCGGAGACGAATTTGTTGTACACAACGACGACGCGGTCGACCTGCTCCTCCGTGTAGAGCTCGGCGAGTTTGTGCGCCACCGCCTGCGCGTCGTGGTAGGTCGGCTTGTCGACGAATCCCTCCCAGTGCGCGGCGACCTCGAAGCGGCGGAAGCGCAGCGTCGAGCCGCCCTTGCGGCCGACCACCGTCCACACGACTTCGTGGCCATCGGCGCGTTCCTTGCGCTCCAGCTCGAACGCGCGGCGCATGACCTGTCCGTTGAACGGGCCTGCGAGACCGCGGTCGCCGCTGAAGATGACGACGCCGACGCGCTTCTCCTCGCGGCGCTGCATGAGCGGCAGATTGCGGAACGAGGAAGCCGCCCGCGCAGTGCCGACCATCAGCTCCTGCATCCGGTCCGCGTACGGCCGCATCTCCTCGATCCGCGTCTGCGCACGTCGCAGCCGGGCACTCGCGACGAGCTCGAGCGCCTTCGTGATCTTGTGCGTGTTGCGGACGGAGGCGATCCGCCGGCGGATGTCCTGCTGCGACGCCATTTAGATGAGGCCGCTCGCTTCCTCGACGTTGAAGGTGTTCTTGAACTTCTCGATCTGGCCGTTCAGCTTCTCAGCCAGGTCGTCGGGGAGCTCGCCCGTGTCCTTGATCTGCGTGTAGATCGTCCCCTCGGCGCGCATGAACTCGCGTAGCTCGTCCTGGAAGCGCTGCACCTGCGGCGTCGGGATGTCGTCGAGGTAGCCATGGATGCCGGCGTAGATGCCGACCACCTGGTCCTCCATCGGCCACGGCTGGTACTGCGGCTGATTCAGCGTCGCGACCATCTTCTCGCCGCGCGTCAGCGACTGCTGCGTGGCGCGGTCGAGCTCCGAGCCGAACTGCGCAAACGCCTCCAGCTCGCGGTACTGCGCGAGGTCGAGGCGCAGGCGCCCTGCGACCTTCTTCGTCGCCTTCGTCTGCGCATTGCCGCCGACGCGCGACACGGAGATGCCGACGTTCACGGCCGGACGGACGCCCGAGAAGAAGAGGTCGGACTGGAGATAGATCTGGCCGTCGGTGATGGAGATGACGTTCGTCGGGATGTACGCCGAGACGTCACCGGCCTGCGTCTCGATCACCGGGAGCGCGGTCAGCGATCCGCCTCCGAGGTCGTCGGAGAGCTTGCACGCGCGCTCGAGCAGCCGCGAGTGCAGATAGAAGACGTCGCCTGGGAACGCCTCGCGGCCCGGCGGCCGGCGGAGCAGCAGCGACAGCTGCCGGTATGCGTCCGCGTGCTTCGAGAGGTCGTCGTACATGACGAGCGCGTGCTTGCCGTTGAAGAGGTAGTGCTCGCCCATCGCACAGCCTGCGAACGGCGCCATCCACTTGATCGGCGCGGCCTCGTTCGCGGACGCGGTCACGATCGTCGTGTACTCCATCGCCACGGCGTCGCGTAGGCGCTCGTAGATGCCTGCGACGGTCGACG
>JAOPZM010000245.1 GCA_025964115.1 Solirubrobacterales bacterium | reverse complement strand
CGCGGCAGTCCGGGCCGACGATCGTCGCCGGCCACTCATACGGCGGCCAGGTGATGACCGCGCTCGGCACCGACGCGCCGAACGTGGCAGGCCTGGTCTACGTAGCCGCGTTCGGGCTCGAGGAGGGCGAGTCGCTCGGCGCCCTGCTCGGCGGCGGGCCGCCGACGCCCTCGTTGGCACACCTGATAGTCGACGAGCAGGGCTTCGGCTGGATACCCGAGGACGACTTCGTCAACCACTTCGCGAGCGGCCTCGATCCGGCCGACGCAAAGGTCCTGTACGCGGTCCAGCAGGGCCTCTCGATGAGCACGTTCGAGGACGTGATGGGCACGCCCGCGTGGAAGTCACAGCCCTCGTGGTACCTCGTCGCGACCAACGACGAAGCGCTCCCGCCGGATGCCGAGCGCATGTTCGCCCAGCGCATGGGGGCGCACACGATCGAGGTCCCCGCTGGCCATCTCGCGATGGTCTCCCATCCTGCGGAGGTCGTCGGGCTGATCGCGCTGGCCGCGGGTCAGGGTTCCTAGCCATGCCGATGATCGACGTCTATGCCGCGGACGGGACCTTCGCCGACAAGCACACGCTCGCGCAGAACCTGGCGAGCGCGGTGATGCGCTGGGAGCAGGTGCCCGACCTCCCGCTGTTCCGGAACAACACGGCGGCGTTCATCCACGAGCTTCCCGCGAGCGCGATCGCGAACGTGAACGGCGAGACCAACTACGTGCGCGTGCAGGTCCTGACGCCCGCGGGCGTGCTCGACCGCGACAAGCAGCTCGGGGTGGTGAAAGAGCTGACCGAGATCGTGGCGTCCGCCGCAGGCGACCCCGGTCTGGGGGAGCGGACTTGGGTCCTGCTCACCGAGTCGCCGGAAGGGGGTTGGGGCGTCGCGGGACACGCCAACACGGGCGCCGATCTCGTACGGGCGGCCCGAGCCGAACTGGCGGCCAAGGCGGACGGCTGATGTCGCTCGCGACCTTCGCACAAGACGGTGGCCTCGGTGAGATCATCATCGACAGCCCGCCGCTGAACCTATTCGGCGACGCGCTCATCGGCGGACTGCGCGATGCGGTCGAGGAGGCCGCCAGCGCCGAGATCAGGGCCGCTGCTGCTTCGGGCCGAGGGCGAGGTCTTCTCGGGGGGGCCGCCGACGTCGCGGTCTTCGCGGGCGTGGCTCCCGCCGAGGCGGCGTCCCTGATGACGAGAGCTCTGTTGCTGATCGGGGCGATAGAGGCTGGATGAACGAATGAGCAGCGACGTGATCATCGGCTACCACGGCAAGCCACGCTGCGCCTGGGCCGGGGCGGGCGATACAGCGTTCGGCCGCTACCACGATGAGGTCTGGGGTACCCGTACCTACCACGAGTCGGCGATGTTCGAGGCGCTCACCCTGGGGGTGTTCGAGGTCGGGCTAAGCTGGTCGATCGTGTTCGGCAAGCGGGACGCGTTCCGGACGGCGTTCCGAGGCTTCGACGTCGCCAAGGTCGCCGCGATGACCGAGGGCGACGTCGACCGGCTGACGGAGGACGCCTCGATCATCCGCAACCGCGGCAAGATCCAGGCCACCGTCGACAACGCGCTCGTAATGGCGTCCGCGTCGCCGAACCTCGTGGCGCTCGCGAAGTCCTACGAGATCACCCGCAAGCGGGCACCCCGATCCGTCGCCGACCTGCCCAAGACGACGCCGCAGGCCGAGGCGTTCGCAAAGCAGTTGAAGTCTCAGGGCTACCGCTTCATCGGGCCCACGAGCGTGTACGCGTTCATGCAGAACGTCGGCGTGGTCAACGACCACGTCCACGGATGTTTCCGCGCGATCGACTACCGCGCCACGGCCCGGAGCCGTTGAAGGTCGCCATCCGTCAACGCAAGGGCGTCGGACCGGCGGCACGCCGGCGAAGTTGGCGCGTCATCGTGGCCGGCCCCGAACGTCAGTCGCGGGCGGTCGCGCTCAGGAGCCCCTGGATCGCGGCGGTGACTCGGTCGGCCACCGTCGACTGTGTGGGGGCGTCGAGCTTGCCGTCCAGGTGCAGGAACGCGAGCCCGTGGACGAGCGCCCAGATCGCCGGTGCCAGCGCCTCGGCGTCGGCTTGCGGGAAGCATCGCGCGACGATCTCGCGGAGGTACAGCGATACCGCCGCGGTCGCGGCCACGCGCTCGTCGTTGTCCCGGTCGCACGGCTCTCCGAACATCATCCGGAACAAGGCGGGCTGATCGAGGGCGAACTCGACGTACGCGACCCCAACACTCGCCAACTGCTCAGGGGTAGACGGCGCGGGGTGCGCGGCCGCGAGGCGTTCGGCCAGCTCGCGGTAGCCGACCGCTGCGACCGCCGAGACGAGCGCTTCGCGATCAGCGTAATGCCTGTAGGGAGCCGCCGGAGAAACCCCTGCGCGGCGCGCGACCGCGCGTAGCGACAACGCCGTCGCGCCGCCCTCCTCCAGCAGTTCCAGTGCCGCGCTCACGCACGTCGCGCGTAGATCGCCGTGGTGATAGGTCGCGTTCGCTGGGGGCATCGATCCGATTGATGTTGACAGCGCTTACTCCGAACCGCTAATGTGAGCGCCGCTCACATTGTAGTCGACATTCAGGCGGTGCTTTCGATGTCACAACTCTTCTCTCCGTTGGTGCTGCGATCCGGGACGACGCTCCAAAACCGGATCGCGAAGGCGGCGATGGAGGAGAACATGGCCGGCAGCGCGCAGCTTCCCGACGAGCGGCTGATCTCGCTGTATCGCCGATGGGGAGCGGGCGGAGCAGGTCTTCTCATCACCGGGAACGTGATGGTGCACGCTGAGGCATTGACCGGACCAGCCGGGGTCGTGCTCGACGATCGGGCGCCGCTCGAGTCGTTCACGCGATGGGCAGAGGCAGGCAAGGCCGGCGGCGCCGCCGTGTGGATGCAGATCAGCCACCCTGGCCGGCAGGTGCAGGCGCGGATGCCCGGGGTGGTCTGGGCACCATCGGCGGTCGCGGTCGAGCTCGGGAGGCACAGCAAGCGCTTCGGGCAGCCGGTTGCGATGACCAAGAAGCAGATCGAGGAGACCACGGAGCGGTTCGCGAGAACCGCTGGTCTCGCCGAGCGGGCCGGTTTCGACGGGGTCGAGGTGCATGCGGCGCATGGCTATCTGCTCTCGCAGTTCCTCTCGCCGCTCGTCAACCAGCGCGAGGATCGATGGGGTGGAACGCTCGAGAATCGTGCGCGGTTTCTGCTCGACGTCGTCCGCGCGATTCGCGGCGCCGTCCGCTCGTCGTTCGCGGTCGCCGTCAAGCTCAACTCGGCCGACTTTCAACGCGGCGGGTTCGACGCCGAGGACGCGGCCCGCGTGATCGCGATGCTCGAGCCGCTCGGAATCGATCTGGTGGAGCTCTCCGGCGGCAGCTACGAGAGCCCGGCGATGGCGGGCCGGCCCGCCGACGCTCGCACCGTGGCCCGGGAGGCCTACTTCCTGGAGCTCGCCGCCGAGCTCGCAAAGAACAGCCAGCTGCCGTTGATGCTGACCGGTGGGATCACGCGCCGCGAGACTGCCGAAGAGGTGCTTGCAAGCGGGGTCGCGCTCGTCGGCATGGGCACAGCGATAGCGGTCACGCCAGACCTGCCGAACCGCTGGTCGGCGGGGCGCGAGGCGACCGCGCGGCTGAAGCAGGTCAACTGGCGGGACAAGACGCTCGCGTCCGCCGCGAGCATGGCGCTGGTACGCCATCAGATGCGCCGCATCACGCGCGATCAGGACCCCACGGGCGGAACCCACGCACTGCATGCGTTCGTTTGCGACCAGCGCGCGCAGCGTCGTGCGCTCGGCCGCTATCGGGAGTGGCTCGAGGCCCGGGGATAACGGCGGCCCCGCCGCTCCGAGGAGCGTGGCCTGATCAGAGCCGGGCCGTTCGAGCTGATGCGCCGACTGGTCCCGCTACCACGACCGGGCTGCTCGCGGGCTACCTTCGGGTGAAGGGGTATCAGCCTTTCCGCGGTCGTCAGCTGCGCACGGCGACCTCTTGCTGGGACTGCTGTCTCAAGCATCTGATTGAATAAGTTGCGATGCAATCGGCGGGACCCGACCAGCGTCGCGAGGTGGGCCTGCGGACGCGCGCGCGACTGATGGATGCCGCGCTCGAGCTGCTGTCGGAACGCGGCGAGGACGGCGTGACCCTCCGGGAGCTGACGGACGCCGCGGACGCGAACGTCGCGGCGGTGAGCTACCACTTCGGCTCGCTCAGGTCGCTGTTTGACGCGGCGATCGAGGATGCGCTGGAGCGCTACCTCAACGCCCAAGAGGAGGCTGTGAGCGCACTCGATCCCGACTCCACGCTTGAGGCATTGGCGGCAGCCTTTGCGCGCCCATTGATCGGCTCGCTGGTCGCGGGAGGCCGCGATCTTGCCGTGATGCGAATCGTGGCGAGAGCCGGGATCGACCCTCCGGAGGGGTCGGGTCGACTCGATGTCAGGTTCGAGCAGATTCGTGGCACGGTCCTTCGGGTGCTCAAGGCCAACCTTCACGGTGCGAACGATCAAGAGTTGATCTTTCGCACCCGCTGCGTGGCCGGATTGATCAACTGGCTGGTGCTGGCACCGGTGGCTGACGAGCTGAGTAACAAGTCCCAGAAGCACATCGAGCGACTGCTGGTACCGATACTTGCCGGAGCATTTCGCGCCGCAGGCTCGGGCTGACTCGCAGAGCGGCCCAGATTTGCCCGCACAGCAAACAATTCAAGCGGACGCTTGACAAGAACCGCTTACGCGCGTACGCTCGATCGGATGGCTCAGCGCTGGGGCGCCAGGGCTGACGCCAAGGGTTGGCCCGGCGGCGCACCAGCCGCAGCTCTCCACGCATCGACCGAAAGAATCAGCGAGCAAGGACAGGAGGCTGTTCAGCTATGAAAGTCGCACTGACCGGTGCAACAGGGTTCATCGGATCTCACGTTCTGACGGAGTTGCAAGAGCACGGCCACGAGGTGACGGCATTCGTCCGCGATGCCTCCAAGGCCGAGATCCTCGCCGACCGCGGCGCCACGCCGACCGTGGTCGACCTCTACGACCGAGCGGCGGTCGTGGGGGTGCTGCGCGATGCGGACGCTGCCATCCACACAGCGAGTCCCGGTGACGCCACGAGCGCAGACCTGGATTCCGCGGTCGCCGACGCGGCGATAGAGGCGTTCGCCGGCTCCGGCAAGCCCTACCTTCAAATCAGCGGTTTGTGGATCTACGGAGACAACCCCTCGGTCAGCGAGGAGTCACCAATCGACTCGCCTCCGCTGGTGGCATGGAAGGAGCCGATCGAGCGGCGAGTGCTCGCTGCCCCAGACATGCGCGGAGTCTTGATCGCTCCAGGCGTCGCCTACGGCGACGGCGCAGGAGGGATTCCGGGACTGGTCCTCGGATCACCCCGAGACGAGGCCGGCAATCTGATCATGCTCGGCTCCGGACAGCAGCATTGGTCGACGGTCCATGTCGCGGATCTGGCGAATTTCTTCCGTCTCATTCTGGAGCACGACTCGGCCCGCGGCCGTTATCTCATCGGCGACGGACAAAACCCGACGGTCGCGGAGCTGACCGAGGCGGCCGCTGTCGCAGCGGGCGCTCCAGGAGCGGTGCCCGGTTCCGATGATGAGGCCAAGGCACGCTTGGGCGACTATTTCGCCGAAGTCCTGCTACTCGACCAGGGAACCGTCGCGGCCAAGGCTCGGGCAGAGCTCGGTTGGGCTCCTTCGCATCCAGGGCTCCCCGAAGAGTTTCGGGACGGGAGTTACCGCAAGGTGACGGCCGGTTGAGCGACCCGCGGCCCGGGTCGGCTCGTGTACTTCGGCGAGGAAGCGTGTAGCGGTGGCGGCGAGTGGCGCTGACGGCATGGCGGCAGAGCTGCCGCCCACGCGCTGGCCGGGCCCGCCGACGGCTTACCTGCCGATCGCCGAGCACGGGATCATCGGCGACCTGCACACCGCCGCCGTGGTCGGGAGCGACGGCACGATCGACTGGTTCTGCCCGGGGCGGTTCGACGGGCCGAGCGTCTTCGGAGCGCTGCTGGACTGCGAGCGTGGCGGCTTCTACCGGATCGCGCCCGCGGATCCGCTCGCGCGCTCGAAGCAGCTCTATCTACCCGACACGAATGTTCTGGTCACCCGCTTTCTGTCTCCCGGAGGCGTGAGCGAGATTCAGGACTTCATGCCTGTGGGCGGCGGCCCGCAGCGGCTCATCCGAAGCGTGGTTGGGGTGCGCGGCGCGTTGCGCTTTCGCCTTGAGCTCGAGCCGCGCTTCGGCTACGGCCTGCAGGAGCCGCAGGTCACGATCGAGCCGACCGGCGCCGTCTTTCGCGCGCAGGGCGACGCTCTTGCCCTCGGCTCGCCGCTCGCGCTGGAGGCAACTTCCGCCGGAGCCACGGCTGAGTTCGAGCTCGCGGCGGGAGAGCGGCTGACGTTCGTCCTTCAGGCTGGCGATCGGGCGGTGCTGCTCGGCGCGCGGGACGCCGAGCGGCTAGGCGACGAAACTGTGAGGTTCTGGCGCGGGTGGCTTCGCCAGTCCTCGTATCAGGGCCGCTGGCGCGAGATAGTGGATCGCTCAGCGCTGACGCTCAAGCTCCTCTCATACGAGCCGAGCGGCGCGATCGTGGCCGCCCCGACCGCGAGCCTGCCCGAGCGAATCGGCGGGACCCGAAACTGGGACTACCGCTACGCGTGGTTGCGCGACTTCGCCTTCTCCATATTCGCGCTGTCCCGGCTTGGATTTGCCGCGGAGGCGGTCGCGTTCAACGGCTTCCGCCGCAAGATCTCAAGCGCGGCCGCGGCGCCGACCGGCGGCAGCCCACTCGACGTCATGTACCGGATCGACGGCGAGCGTTGCTTGACTGAGCTCGAGCTCGGGCACCTTGAGGGCTATCGTGGGTCGCGCCCGGTCAGGATCGGCAACGGCGCGGCGAGCCAGTTGCAGCTCGACGTCTACGGCGAGCTACTCGACTCGATCTACCTGGCCGAGCGGCAGGCGCTTCAGGGTCGCGGCGAGCTGATCGCCTACGACGACTGGATGAACCTGGTGCCGCTCGTTGACTGGGTCTGCGAGCACTGGCAGGAGCCAGACGACGGCATCTGGGAGACCCGCGGCGGTCGCAAGCGCTTCACGCACTCACGCCTGATGTGCTGGGTCGCGATCGACCGCGCGATGAGAATCGCGACGAATCGCGCGCTCCCGGCGGACCTCGCGCGCTGGACGCGGGTACGCGACGACATCTTCGCCTGGATCATGGCGCGCGGATGGAGCGAGCGCAGGCAGGCGTTCGTCCAGGCCGAGGGCTCCGACGTGCTCGACGCGTCGATCCTGCTGATGCCGCTCGTTCACTTCATCGCACCCACCGACCCGCGTTGGCTATCGACGCTCCGCGCGATCGGCAGCGAGCTGGTCTCCGACAGCCTCGTCTACCGCTACGACCCCGCGGCAGCTCCGGACGGGATCGACGGCGACGAGGGGACGTTCTCGATGTGCAGCTTCTGGTACGTCGAGTGCCTCGCGCGGGCCGGCTACCTCGAGGACGCCCAGCTCGCGTTCGAGAAGATGCTCACCTACGCAAACCACCTCGGGCTGTACTCGGAGCAGATCGGCTCGAGCGGCGAGCTGCTCGGCAACTTCCCACAAGCCTTCACACACCTCGCGCTGATCAGCGCCGCGATCAGACTCGACCGGGAACTCCAGACGGGGCGCCCCTCCCAAGCCAAACCAGACGCGACCTAGCCGCAGAAATCCCATCGCAGCCCAAGGCCACGCGCAAGAAAGGACGTCATGGAGCACGCAGCGATCTCACCCGAGGAGGCGACCGCCTCGCGATTCGCGAGCTGGTGGACGCGTACGCTCACTGCGCCGACCGTCGCGAGGCGGAGGCGCAGAAGGCCCTCTTCACCGAGGACACGCATTTCCTCGTTTACATGAACGGCGTGGGCACCGAGCCCACGGAAGACCTCAATGGCCGAGAGGCGCTGACCCCCGTCTTCGCGGCTCTGAAACAGTACGAGGTCACGATGCACTTCAACGGGCAGAGCACCGTGACCCTCGACGGCGACCGAGCCACGGGCGAGGCCTGCTGCATTGCCCACCACGTCTTCTCTTCGGACGGCGAGCCCAAGATCATGCTCGCCTACCTCCGCTACCTCGACTCCTTCGTGAAGAAGGCCGGAACGTGGCTATTCGCCGAGCGCAACCTGTACCTCGAATTCAGTGACACGCGGACGCTCGGTGGCTAGCTCCGGAGCCGTCTGGCAAGCCTTCGGCGGGCCGCGGACGGCCGACGCTTATGGGAGGTCCATGATGCAGGTCTTCTCCGTGAACCGCCACTCGCCGTCGATCTTCTCAAAGCGGTCCTCGTAGTGTCCGCTGAGAAGGACGCTCGGTGGCTCTGGCGGATGCCCGACTGACGTCAGGTAGGCGTAGACCGACGCCGATTGGCCGTCGTCGTCGATGTCGATGACGACGTTGGTGATGATGTGCCGCGACGGCCGCCGATCCTTCTGGTGGTTGGAGTAGTAGGCCCTTATCTCATCCGCGCCGCGGATCCCGGTGTGCTCGATGCCCTCGGTCTTCCATATCAGCGAAAACGTCGCCTGCGCGAGCAGGTCGCCCAGCTTGCCGTAGTCCCGAGCATCGACGTAGAACGAGTACCTGTACAACAGCTGCCTGATCGCCTCGTAGTCGTTCACAACTCCCTCTCTGACGAAATCAGACCGGACGAAACAGTGGGAACCCTACCCCTCGGGCGCGTGACCTGCCCTCGACATATTCGAGTGAACGGCTCGATCACGGTCGGCTCGAGTCCATCCGCATCCTCAAGGACAGCCACCTCGCCTCACCCGCGAGAGGTGACGGGTACCAAACTCGCCGCGTCCATCTGTGGCCGTCGCGCCGCGATCCTCATGATCTCCTCGCCGGACAGTGGCTTCCCGAAGTAGAACCCCTGACCGAAGTCGCTGCGTGTGTCCTTTAGGCGCTCGAGGTATGTCTCGTCCTCGACGCCCTCAACGACTGCTTGGAGCTTGAAGATCCGCGCCAGCTGCACCACCGCCGCGATCAGCAGTGTTGCCTCCGGGCTGGTGTCTGCGAGGAATGACCCGTCGATCTTCAGGATGTCGACGGGGAGCCTGCGAAGGTACATCAACGACGAGTAACCCGTGCCGAAGTCGTCGATAGCGAGCCTGACGCCGAGCGAGCGCAGGGCATTCATACGCAGGATGCTCAGGTCCATATCCTTCATCATCACGCTCTCCGTCACCTCGAGGATCAGGCTGCTCGGCACAATCTCGGTCTCTTGCAGCACACCGCGAACCTCATCGATGAACTCGGGGCGCTGCAGCTGGAATGCGGACACGTTGACGGAAATCGACAGCGGCGGGTCGCGAGGACACTCATGCTGGAACTGCACTACGTGCTGGCAGGCTTCCCTGAGGATCTGGCGCCCGAGAGAAACGATCAGGCCCGTTTCCTCGACGAGGGGGATGAACTCCGCGGGCGCCAAGGTGCCCCGAATCGGATGCTCCCATCTAACGAGCGCCTCCATGCCCGCCATGTCTCCGCGGGAGAGATCCATGATCGGCTGGTAGCGCAGGGTGAACTCCCGGGCGTCCATCGCGCGCTGCAGATCGGCCTTGAGTTCGAGGCGCACCAGCGCTTGGGCGTGCATGTCGGGCTGAAAGACCTGGTAGCCCCCCGTTCCCGATTGCTTCGCCATGTACATGGCAGCGTCCGCGTCACCCAGCAGCTCCTCGGCATTCCGGGAGACGGACCCATCCCTGTTGCTGAAGGCGATCCCGACGCTTGTCGCCACCTTGACCTGCTTGCCGTCGAGTGTGAGAGCGAGAGCGAGAGCGTCCGTCACGCGTTGGGCGATCTCGATCGAGTGCATCTCGCTCTCCGAGCTGTGGATCATGACTGCGAACTCATCGCCGCCCATACGCGCTGCGGTGTCCACTCCCCGCATGCAGTCGTCGAGTCGACGGCCAACCTCTTGCAGCACCTTGTCGCCGGCGGCATGCCCGAGGCTGTCGTTGATGTCCTTCAGGGCGTCGACGTCGAGAAACAGGACAGCGACCGGCAGGCTGTCGCGACGCTGTCCGGCGAGGGCGTGTTCCAGGCGGTTGTGGAACAGCGCCCGGTTGGGCAGCCCGGTGAGCGCGTCATGAAACGCCTGGTGCTCCAGCTCGGCCTCAAAAGCCTTGCGCTCGGTGACGTCGCGGATGTTGAGCACTACGCCGTTGACGGCCTCATCGCCGAGAAGGTTCGTGGCGAGAGCCTCCACATCGCGCCAGCCCTGCTCGGCGTGACGCACGCGGAACTCCACGTTTTGGGGGTGGCCGACAGGCTGTGCTGCGGTCGCCGAAATGAATGCGAGCACTCGCTGCTGTTCGTCGGGATGCACTATGTCAACCACACGACCGTCAGCGAGAACGCCCGGAAGGTATCCGAACATTCGTTGGATTGACGGGCTCAGGTAGCGGATCGCGGCGTCCTCTCCCACGATGCAGATCACGTCGGATGCGTTCCGGACGAGCGAGCTCAGTCGCGCCTCGGAGCGTTGGGAGAGGGCTTCTTCAGTCAACGCGGCGCTTTGCAGCGCAAGCGCCACCTCGGTGGCCAGCGTTGCCAGACTCTCCTCCGCGGCGCGTTTCAGTCGAGTCCGGGACAGCACGGACAAGACACCCGTGAGCTCGTCGCGGATAGAGAGCGGCGCGACGGTCCACGTCTGTTCTGCACGTTCCAGGGTGACTACACGACGCTCGCGCAGGTCCGCGAGCACCATCGCAGGGAGATCGCCAAGACGCACGGGCGGAAGACTCGTGGCATCCCGATCGCTGCTACCCACGGCACTCAGCTGGTCCTCGCGGCCGCTTGTCAGGTAAAGCCTCACGGTTACGTCCTCGCCGACCACCGACCGGGCCGCCTGCAGCGCCGCCGAGTAGATCTCCTTGCCACCGACGGCCGTCACCAGCGCCTCACCGCCCAACCGCAGCGCCGCCTCCCTGCGGACCGCTTCCTCATTCCGGTGAACGAGGCCGGTCATGCGCAAGAGCACCAGAGCGAAGAGGATCATCGATGCAGCGACAACGACGTAACCGTCGAGCGATCCCCCCAGCATCCCTCTGGCGATCAGCAGAGTCGGTGCCGTCAGGGTGGCGCAGGTGAGCAGCGCAAGGCGAAGCCGGGTCAGACGCCCCTCAGGATCCGGAGCCCGTTCGACGAGCTTTCGCATGGAGGGATGGAGCGCCGCCGCACCGAGCAGGCCGTAGAAGGTGGCCCATCCGACATCCAGGACCCCCCCTGTGGCGTAGCCACCGTGCAGCAGCTTCCACCCGTAGATCGAGTCGGTGAGCAGCAGCGCCGCGGTGCCACACACGAGGAATCCAAACGCCAGTCCGCGCCGACGACCCCCCACCGCCATGCGCAGGAGCACCCCGAGCACCAGGATGTCCGCCAACGGATAGGCAATCGAGATGAGCTTCGTGGTCAGTTTCAGCGTGTGGTCGTGAGCGTAGGGCGCCATCAGGTACACCCACGACAGCGCTGCCGCCGCCACGGTAATGATCAGCGCGTCGATCAGGCTGGCCCGGCTGCGAGGCTCGTTGCGCTGGCGCATCAGCAGGAGCAGACCAGCCACCTGGAGTGGAGCGACAGCCAGGTAGAAGACGTCGGCGATCGAGGGGAAGGGGAGCGCCGTGCCGAAGAAGCTTCGGTAGTTGTAGGCGAGGACGTCGCCAATCACGAAGAGCGCCTGTGCGAGCGCGAACATGTACCACGGTAGGCGGCGATCCTGCGAGTTCTTCCTCGCACCGACGATGAGCGCCACAACCGCCGAGGCGCCGATGATGTTGTACACCGGGCCGCTGTTGAGCCAATGCAGGCCGACAAAGTGCCCGAGCATGTACGCCGTCGTGAGGCCCGCGAGCCCAAGTAGGTACGCCGACCAGGCGTGCAAACGAGGGGATCTCGGCTTACCATCCAGAAGTCTCACGCGAGCGGGTCGACCCCAGTGGTGGCGAGGACAGCCACGCTTGGTGTCGAAAGCCCAGGTACCGAACAGCACATGACTCGCATAGCCCCGGTCTCGGCAGGCGTTGCGGGGAAGATAACCTCGCCGGCGGTTCGTGCGCAGACGTTGCGCGGCGCCTCGGGGCGGTGGGCTCCGGCGGGTCCCCTCCCCCACGCAAGGCCGGCCCGCGCTTTGCAGCTCTAGCAATCGGGCCCGAACGGGTGTCACAGCTGCGAGCCGAAAGGCCCGCTGTCTGGCACACACCAGGCGAGTCAGATAGATGGATCGGCCGTTTGTGGTATAGAGTTTTCGCATAGCAGCCTAGATATGCGACGGGGGGCCGGCGACAGCAGGTCGCAGAAGATGATCCGTCATGAGATCCACCGTGTCGATTTGAGCGCACTACGCGCATTGGCACGGCGGCCTGGCACGCGCATCATCTTCAACAGGCCTTTGGCGACGTGATGACCGGGCGGGGGCTCGATCCGGCGGCGGCAGGGGCGATCGCCACCGCACACGAGAGTCAGCCCTCGACCATGTGCCAGGGGTCGACGTGGGGCCGCGCCAACGCTTTCGTCCGGGGAGGAACACGTGTCCTTTAAGCGCGGGCAGCTGGCCTACTTCGTCGCCATCGCGGATGAGGGACAGATAACCCGGGCCGCCGCGAAGCTTCATATCGCACAGCCCGCGCTATCGCAGGCCATCATGCAGCTCGAGTCCCAACTCGGCATCAACCTGCTGCTGCGCCACGCCCGCGGCGTCACGCTCACGCCTGCCGGCGAGATGTTCTTGCCGTATGCGCGCCGCGCGGTCGCGGCTGAAATGGATGCCGTCCAGACGGCCCAGTCGCTGGCGCATGCCGCCAAGGGCACGATCGAGGTCGGGTTCATCGGGTCTCCGCCGACGCTTCACGCGCCGGAGCTGTTCGCCGCGTTCGAAGACGCGCACCCCGACGCCCAACTGTCGTTCCGCGAGCTCACATTGCCGCGGGCTCCGACCCTGTTGTGGCTCGAAGACGTGGACGTAGCGTTCTGTCATCCACCTGCGGCCGAGCTGGGGATCCGTGTGAAGCGATTTCGGCTGGAGCCGCGCGTCGTCGTCGCCCCCAACGGTCATCCGCTCGCCGAGCGAGGTGAGCTGACGGTCGCCGAGGTGCTCGACGAGACGTTCCTTCACTTCCATCCCTCAGTCGAGCCGGCCTGGGCCGGCTTCTGGAGCCTCGATGATCACCGTGGCGAGCCGCCACCACACACAACCACCGACACCGTGCTCACCTCGACCGAGCTGGTCGCCTGCATCGCGTCCGGTCGGGCGATCACGACCATCCCGGCCTGCCAGGCGGCGACCATCGTGAACATCCTGCCCGATGTGGTCGCTATCCCCGTGCGCGACGCCGATCCAGCGGCGCTGGCTCTGGTCTGGCGCGACGACAATCAAAACCCGCTCGTCCCGGCTCTCCTCGCCCTCGCGGGCAGCACCGCCGAGCGCTCCTCGGCCGCCGAGCACACGACCCGGAACTGAATCAGGGCACGTACCCCGTCCTCCACGGCCATTGCGAGACCGCGTGCGCGGAAGATCAGGAAGCCAGCGGGTGGAGGCGGTTCTGCTCCGCCATCAGCTCATGTAGGGCTATGCCCCTGCGGGCGGCGATCCATTCCAGCGCCGCCCTGGCCTCGTCTTCGGTCTCGGGTCGGGCGTGAACGAGCTCCTGCGCGATCCCGATCAGGTGGCCGTCCATGTCCCAGTCTCCTCTGCTTCCGTTGGAGGGCCTTTGACCCGCGCCCACGGCCCGACAATCGCCTGCGCGCCGAGGACGGCTCCTTCGCACTGATCGGTCACCAAGCACCCTTGTGCCCCATTCCCCACCTCTCGCCCGCTCAATCGTAGATCGGCCACAGGCCTATGTCAAGAACGTTTTATAGCTGTCGCGCCTGAGCGTCGAGGGAAGAACATCCTCAAGCGAGGAAGCCACGACCGCTGGAGCATCGTGTTCGCGGCCAGCTCCTACCGCTGTCCGCTTGCGAGGATACCGGCGCGGGTGCAGCGCCAGGTCGGCGTCTGCCCCTAACAGGCGACGTGCAGCGCCGGAAGGCGATCGGGGCTGATGCCCTCTTCTATGCACGCCAGGTACGCGATCCCGCGATGTATCCCATCAATCACGAGCAACGTCCCATCGAAGACGCCTATCCGTATGACCACGTCGCTCTTCCACCTGCTGCTCGACATGTCATCCATGAAGCGGCCGACTCGCAGGTCGTTCGCCTGGTCGTCGTCTACGTGGAGCGTCTTGCTGCGCTCCCGATATATCGCCAGCAGCTGGCCGAACGTCTTGTGGCCTCTATCCACGTAACCCATGAAGCTCGCGAACAGCGTGGGCGTCTCAGCCAGTTCTCCCGCGGATAACGGCTGTAGGGCCATCCCGAGGATCGTGACCTGGAGGAGGCCGCGGTCATATGGCCTTCCGGCCAAAGATCTCGATTCGCGGTTCTCACGACCGTCTGGGAAGCGCAGCCCGGGGCCGCGGGTGGGTGCGGCCGAGATTCGAGCCGAGCCTCGCCGGCGAGCCCCCCTCCTCTCTAGGATGACCGGGTGCTCCGTCTTCTATCGAGATCCCGGTGGGTCAAGCGCCTGAGCCGTGGAGTGCCGGTCGCCCGGCTGCTGCTCGTCGCCGAGGTGGGCGTCTTGGCTCACCGTCATCTCAGCAAGCTCGACCGCGCCCAACGCCGCCGTCTGTTGACGCTGCTCGTCCGCGCGCGAGGACGGCCGGGCTCGCTGACGGCCGCCGACCGGCGCGAGTTCGTGTACCTGCTGGCGAAACTCGAGCCACGCCTGTTACTTGCGACGGCCGTGAGGCGCCTCAGCCCGGTGCCAGTGCCCAAGCGACTGCTTTACGGCCGCCGCGGCAGCGCGGCACGTGCTGCGCTGTCGCAACGAAGCTGACGCGCTCCTCACCCGGTAGATGGGTGTAGAGTCGCGCGCTGTGGTGGTTTCGAGGAACCCTCACTCGTCGCAGGTGGACCTGGGTTCACTTGATTTCTGGGGTAGGCCGGCCGAGGATCGCGACCGCTACTTCGCTGAGCTTCGCCACCATGCTCCGATCTCGCATCACCAGCCGCCCGAGGATCTCATGGGCATCCCCGACCAGGGGCGGATGGGCTATTGGGCGATCGTGCGCTACGAAGACGTGCGCCGCATCTCCCGAGATCCTGAGACGTTCTGCTCCGGGCAGGGCACGCAGTTCGCCGACGCGCCGCCGGAGTTCCTCGAGGCTTCGATGTCGTTCCTGGCGATGGACGCGCCACGACACACGAAGCTGCGCGGCCTCGTCTCCTCCGCGTTCACCCCCCGGCAGGTGGCTCGCATCGAGGAGGGCATCCGAGTGAACGCGCAGCGGATCGTCGCGGAGGCGGCGCCGAGCGGCGGGGGCGACTTCGTCGAGCTCATCGCCAAGCGACTGCCGCTGGTCACGATCTCGGACATGATCGGGGTGCCGGACGCGGACCGGGAGCGGGTGGTAGCCGCCGCCGATCTGCTCGTCACCACGTCCGACCCCGAGGCGTTCGGCGATCGTCAGCCGATCGAGGTGGTCGGCGAGGCGTTGTGGACGCTGACGACGTTCGCCACCGAACTGGCCGCCCACCGTCAGAAGAGCCCGGCCGATGACCTGATGACCGCCCTCGTCCAGGCCGAGGTCGACGGCGAGCGCCTTACGCACGCGGAGATCGCAGCTTTCTTCGTACTCCTCTCGGTGGCCGGCAACGACACCACCCGCCACACGACCTCGCATGCGATGCGTGCGTTGAGCCTCAATCCGGACCAGCGCGCGCTACTGATCGAGGACCTCGACGAGCGCCTGCCGGCTGCCGTTGAGGAGTTCGTGCGCTGGGCCTCGCCGGTGATGAGCTTCCGTCGCACGACCACGCGGGAGGTCGAGCTCCATGGCCAGCGCCTGCCGGCAGGGGAGAAGGTGGTGCTCTTCTATCACTCGGGCAACCGCGACGAGCAGGCATTCGAGGATCCCTGGCGCTTCGACGTGAGACGAGATCCGAACCGTCACCTCGGGTTCGGTGGCGGTGGACCGCACTACTGCCTGGGCGCCTCGCTGGCGCGGACGCAGCTTCGCTCCATATTTGGCGAGCTCCTTCGAGTGATTCCCGACATCGAGGCGCAGGAGCCGGAGCTGTTGCGCAGCGCGTTCATCCACGGAATCAAGCGGATGGACTGCGCCTTCAGGCCGCGGGCATGAGTCATGGCAGTGCCCTAAAGCTGGCGGCGCGGCCTATCTGAGCCCCTCTTTCAGACGTGTCACCGATTCTGCGGCGCGAGCGACGCGGACCCTCCTGATCGACCATGTCCGCTCGGGATTGTCTCGGGGTCGAACGAGCTTCACGATCGCGGCCGCAAACGAGAGCGGGAGAGCTCACACGTGGCGCCTGTACCGTAGGCCCATGCGGGTGGCGACGTGGAACGTGAACTCGGTCAAGCAGCGGCTGGCGCGCCTGCTGCCGTGGCTGGACGAGCGGCAACCGGATGTCGTCTGCCTGCAGGAGACCAAGCTGACAGACGACGCGTTCGAACAGCTGCTCGGAGCCGAGCTGAGCAGTCGCGGCTACGCCCTCGCCCTCAACGGCGAGGCGCAGTGGAACGGGGTGGCGATCCTCTCACGGGTGGGACTGGAGGACGTCGCCGTCGGCCTGGCCGATGCACCCGGCTTCCCGGCTCCGGAGGCGCGCGCGGTGTCGGCGACCTGCGGCGGGATTCGGGTTCATTCGGTGTATGTGCCGAACGGGCGGACTCCGGATTCCGAGCACTATCACTACAAGCTCGCCTGGCTGGCCGCGCTCCAGCGGGTCCTCAGCGCCGGGCCTGCGGCGAAAGCCGTATGCGGGGATATGAACATCGCGCCGGCCGACGTCGATGTGTTCGATCCGGCCGCATATGTCGGCCAGACCCATGTCACACGGCCGGAGCGGGCGGCGCTGGCCAGCCTTCAGTCGCTGGGCCTCCACGACGTGGTGCGCGATCGCTGGCCGACCGAGCGCGTGTTCACCTACTGGGACTATCGCGCCGGCATGTTCCATCAGGACCTGGGCATGCGCATCGACCTGGTGCTGGCCACCGCCGAGGTCGCCGACCGGGTGCAGGCGGCGTGGGTGGACCGGCAGGCCCGCAAGGGCACGAGGCCGAGCGATCACGCCCCGGTCATCGTCGATCTGGACGAGGCGCCGGACGGCGACATCGGGCCGGTCGTGCCGCCGCCCTCCGCTCCCGCCGGCAGGCGACGCCAGGTCAAGCTGCCGCAGTCACCGTGACCGCGTATCTTGTCCGTCGGTCACGCCCCGTCATCGGGGCGTGCCGGCAATGATCCGACAGCCGAAGAGGGCGTTCTTGACGATCACTTCGTAGGGCTGCCCGCTGGTCAGACCCGAGACGCTGTAGCTGCGCGTCGAGGCCGGAACCTGTACCCATTCACGCCATTCCGAACGCGGATATGTGAGTGCGCGGTGAGCAACGTACCATCGTTCGGTCACGTAGCTGGAGCGCCAATTGACCGTGAGCGAACCGAGACCCGCCGCCACTTCTATTTCGGGAAGCGGGGCGCCGGAGCTCAACAGCGCCTCGCTGTGCTGTTCTCCAGCCGAGATCGTCGTGACATTGGTGGGGCCCGCTGCGACCGGCAGGCTGGTGCTGACGGTGGTGCCGTTCCCCAGGCGCCCCATTTCGTTCCAGCCCCAGGAGAACAGCCTGCCGCCACTGACGGCGAGGCTGAATCGCCATCCCGCTGAGATCGCCGTGACGTTGCTCAGCGTGCCCACACGAGCGGGCACCCTGCTGCACGCCCATCTGCCTATGGCCGTGTAACACGTTTCCGGCCCGGCTCCGACCCCGAGCTCGCCGAAGACGTTGTTGCCCCAAACGCGGATCGTGCCATCGCTCAGCAGCGCCATGCTGTGAGACGGGCTGGCCGACACCGCCACCACGCCGCTGAGACCCTTCACCGGCACCGGCATGCTCCTGCTTTCCATGGTGCCGTCGCCCAGCTGGCCCGATCCATTGGCGCCCACTGCCATCACGGTTCCGTCGTTCAGCAGCGCGAGCAGATGACTGCCGTGCGAGGAGTCCCCGCCGATTGCGATCGCCTTCACGTTCGTGAGACCGTGCACCAGCGTGGGCACCGGTTTTTCGACTCTCGTGCCGTCCCCTATCTGCCCGGCGCTGTTTTCACCCCAGGCCATCACCGTGCCGTTGCTCAACAGCGTGGCGTCGTTTGCCCCTCCGGCCCCGACCGCCACGACGTTGCCGAGGCTTTTCAGATTGACGGGCACGGTGCTCGAGTAGCTGAGGCTTTCGCTGCCTGCTCCGGTCAGGCCGTTGCCCAGCTCACCGAAGGCGCTGCCGCCCCATGTCGCGACCGTGCCGTTGCTGAGCAACGCGATCGCGTGGGCTCCGCCAGCGGCGACGGCCGTTACGCCGCTCAGGCCGACGACCGGGATCGGCGTGAAGCTGTCAAATCGCTGGCCGTCGCCCAGCTGGCCATAGCTGTTGCCGCCCCATCCGTGCACGGTGCCGTCGGTCGTGAGCGCCAAGCTGAAGTGATATCCGGCGGTCACGTGCGTCACGCCGGTCAGTGCCGGCACCGACACCGGTGAGGTGAGGTAGCTGTTGACGAAGCCCCCGCCGAGCTGGCCGGCGAAGTTGCCTCCCCATCCCACCACCGCTGGTCCTTCGACTGACGTGGCTGACGACGTCCCGCTCGGGCTGCTGGTCGCGAGCGGCTGGGCCGGTTCGGTCCCTGCCACCGCCGGACTGCTGCTTGGCGCGGGACTGTTACCTGGTTCGCTCACGACTTCCTTGGCGTGCTTGAGGTGAATCCGCACATCTGGCGGCGCCCCCGTCGGGTCGTGGCCGAACGCTCCCGCCTCTGCAGATCCCGCGACCGCGGATGCGGGGTTGACGACGGCGACGGCAACCAGAAAGGTCGTCAAGGTTATGGCCGCTCGCGGTCGCTGCGGAAGATTCCCCCGTGGAAACTCCATGACGTCACGATTGCATGCGTTATCCACATTCCATTGCGAACTCGACTGATGTCCTACGCGTGGGCGTCGAACCCGACCCGTTGACACTTGTTCACGGCTCGTAAGGGTGAGGTGATGTGCAGGTATGCGCAGAGAGAGGCGGAGATCGTCCATTACCGTTTCACGACGCCGTAACACCGGTTCACATTTCGCATCGCCCCAGAGCTGCTCGCCGAGCCGCTCTTCGCACCGCGTGCGAGCCGCCCGACTCCAGCAGGATCGAGGCGTGGAACCCCGGGGCGGCCGCCTCGCGCGAACGCCATGCGTGGTTTCGCGACTGTCGATCGGGGTAGCACGAACGAGGGCCCACCCGGGTGATCACGGAGGCCCAAGGTGATCGCCTCTGGCGCTCCTTATCGCACAGCCTATGGGGATAGGCCCTTCGGGCGGTCGGTAGAGCGCCGGGGCGGTCGCGTAGCGACGCGGAGCCCACGGCACAGAAGTTCGAGAAGGTGGTACTGTTGCGCGCGCATGGGCTTCGGGCCGACGATGGCCTCGCCGGCTTCGTGAACACGATCGGCGCGGGGGTGCGCCGGGGTGGGGGGATGGATGATGGTTCGTCAGCTAGTTTCGTCGATGCTGGTCGCTGGACGGACGGCGCGCATGAGTTCCGCTGCCGCGGTCCTGACGCTCGCCTTGGCGCTCGCCGGGTTGTGCGGCTCTAGTGCCTTGGCCGCCACGTCGGGCACGGTCGAAAACGAAAATGGCGTGGTCACCGCGACGTGCACGTCGCTGACCATTACGTACCGCAACTTCCCCAATGCCCCGAACAACGTGGTCACCCAAAGCATCACGATCCACGGTGCGGCTATCTCCAAAAAACAGGTCACCTTCAACGGGCCGACCGTCACGAACACGATGCCGATCGTCGTACCGCCGGGGCCCGGCGTCGTCGACGATCATGCAACGTGGAACACAAATGGCTTCGCGGGCCACTTCGATCTCGGCGTTCCGCTGGAATGTCCGGCGAACCCGGACTTCTCGATCACCAAGCTGCAGAAGATCGACGGCAGCAAAGCCGGGTTCACCTCGGCGCCGCTGACCGGCAAGATCGGCCAGACCGTCGACTACGAGATCATCGTCAAAAACACAGGAAACGTGCCGGAGACCTTCAGCAACTTCATAGACGAACAGTGCGGGCCCGTGAGCGGCGGTCCCGGAGCGACGACGGTCCAAACTGGCGGCTCCTCGACGTACACGTGCAGTCACGTGCTGACCGAAGTCGGCTCGTACAGCAACAGCGCGACCGACACCGCCAACGCGCCGGCCCGCTACGGCGTCCCGCCCATCACGCACACCTCGAACACGGTCGTGGTCAACGTCCCGCCTGAACCCAGCTTCTCGATCGAAAAGCTGCAGGAAATCGCCGGCAGCAACACCGGCTTCACGAGTTCGCCGCTGACGGGTGAAGTCGGCCAGACGGTCAACTACGAGATCGTCGTCACCAACACCGGCAACGTTCCCCTCACGTTCTCCGAATTCACCGACGCCAAATGCCAATCGGTGACGGGCGGGCCGAGCGAAGCCGTCGCTCCGGGAGCCTCGACAACCTACTTCTGCCAGCACCTGCTCACAGAAGCAAAAGCCTACAGCAACGCTGCCACCGTCACGGGCACCCCGCCGCTCGGTGACGGGCCTCCGGTCACGCGAACCTCGAACCCTGTTGTCGTCGTGACCAATCCGGCGGAAACGGGCACAGAAGAAGGGGAACATGGTGTGGTTACCGCCACATGTTCATACGTGAAGATCACCTACCGCAACTTTCCCAACCTGCCAAACAACACCGTCACACAGACCATCACGATCCACGGGGCGGTGGTCTCGAAAACGAAATTCACCTTCAATGGACCGACCGGAACGAACTACGTCGCGATCGTCGTGCCTCCCGGGGCAGGCGTCGTCGACGTCCACGCGACGTGGAGCACGAACGGGTCCGTGGGCCACTTCGATATCGGCGTGGCCATCGAATGCCCGCCGGAACCGGATTTCTCGATCACGAAGCTGCAGGAAATCGCCGGCACCAACACCGGGTTCACGACTTCGTCGCTGACGGGCGAAGTGGGCCAGACGGTCGAATACGAGATCGTCGTGAAGAACACGGGCAACGTGCCGCTGAAATTCAGCAACTTCGTTGACGAAAACTGCGGAGCGGTGACCGGTGGGCCCGGGACCTCGAAGCTCCCGTTGCGTGCCTCGACGATCTACCACTGCAGTCA
The DNA here is from genome assembly GCA_025964115.1 of Solirubrobacterales bacterium. Taxonomy (GTDB): domain Bacteria; phylum Actinomycetota; class Thermoleophilia; order Solirubrobacterales; family Solirubrobacteraceae; genus Palsa-744. The sequence goes on along the minus strand of JAOPZM010000245.1, from coordinate 35,002 downwards.
CCTGCTGACCGAAGTAGGCTCCTATAGCAACAGCGCGACCGACACCGCTCAGCGCGCCCCGGCCAGCGGCCCGACCGTCACGCACACGTCGAACACGGTCGTGGTCAACGTCCCCAAATGAGGACCGCCGACTGATCGGCTGAGGCTCCACGCACGGCCCTGGGCCGTGCATGGACCGGAGTTTGCACCGGTAGTACGCTCGGCCATACCTCATTCGGCCGATGACAACGTGCCGGTAATCGTACGCGTGTGCTCGGGCGGTCGCTGCCCGCTGGTTGCTGCGCCGGGTCGATCCTGATCGGCTCATGATTAACCAACCAGCGACAGCTGCCGCCCGATAGGCCGAATTGCTCAAGTAGACGGAGTTGTCTGTCGATGCTCTCGCGAACCGGCCTCACATGCGCCGGCGAGGAGAGGCTGTATCCGCAATGGACGGCAACTGGTGGTCGCGTCCGGATAGGCGCAGGGCGAACGGCATCATCGCCATCGCCGCGTTGATCGGCGTGGTGGCGCTCGTCCTCGTGGCCGTCCAGCTGCGCAGCACGCAGACCACCGAACGGCGGCATCTGACCTCGCGCTTCAACGACCGCGCAGTGGTCATCTCTGCGTTGACCCAGGCGGTTCTCGCATCGGCAGGGTCATCGCCCTCGGTCAGCGTGCAGTACGGCTCCGCGAGGGTGAGCGGCCGGCTCCTGGACCGGGCGGTGGTTGACGGTCACCTCGCCTACGCGGTTCTGCTCGATCAGCATCGGGGCGTGATCGCCGCGTCTCGAACGCTCAGCTCCAGCGACCGTGCTCGGGTCGTCTCATCGGCGGCGCTCGCGACGGTGCTCGGCGGCGCTCCGGTATCGCTCTCCGATGTCATGCCAAGTGGTCCCGTTGGCTCCAGCGTCATCGACTTCGCGGTGTCCCTGAAGACGGCCGCGGGCGTGCGCGTGCTCGTCAGCGGAGCACCGGCAGATCTCTTCAGCGGCTTTCTCGGCGGGTATCTGAAGCGCGTTCCGACTCCGGCCGGCACGGCCTACGTGCTCGACAGCGCCGGAGACGTCGTCGCGGCCCGGGACCGGAGGCAGGCGGTGGGCCGGCGCATCGGCGACTCCGCCCTGCTCGCGTCCGTGCAGCGTCGATCGAGCGGTTCGTACGGCCGCGACGGCTACTTCGCGGCCGTGGCTGTGCCCGGAAGCACATGGCGGGTGGTTCTGACATCGACGAGATCCTCGCTGTTCAGCTCGGTGAGCGGATCGCGTGAGTGGCTGCCATGGATGATCCTGGGCGCGCTGGCAATCGCCGCGCTCGGCTTCCTCACGCTGATGCGGCGCCTGCTCGGCAGCGCTGCGGCGTTGTCCTCGGCGAACGCGGGGCTTGCGAGCAGCAACGCCCGCCTCGAGAGCACGAACGCGCTGCTTCGACACGCCGCGGAGCTCTCGCGGTCCAACGCCGAGCTCGAGCAGTTCGCGTCGATCGCCTCCCATGACCTCCAGGAGCCGCTGCGCAAGGTCCAGACGTTCGCAGCCCAGCTGACGGCAACCGAGCACGAGCGCCTGTCGGAGGAAGGGCAGGACTTCCTGCGCCGGATGAGCGACGCCGCGGGGCGGATGCGCTCGCTGATCGACGACCTGCTGATGTTCTCGCGTGTCTCGACGAAGGGGCGCCCATTCGTCCCCGTCGATCTCGGCGAGGTCGTCTCCCAGGTGCTGGTGGACCTCGAGCTCGGCATCGAGGAGGGCGGCGCGCAGGTGAAGATCGGGACACTGCCGACCGTCGAGGCCGACCCGGTTCAGATGCGCCAGCTTCTGCAGAACCTCCTCGGCAACGCGCTGAAGTTCCGCCGCGACGGGGTGGTTCCCGAGCTCGAGGTCTCCGCCGAGGTAGACGACCACGTCGCCGAGCTGACCATCAAGGACAACGGGATCGGCTTCGATACGCAGTACTCGACTCGAATCTTCCGGGCCTTCGAGCGCCTCAACGGCGCGCGCGCCTATCCCGGCACCGGCATGGGCCTTGCGCTGTGCCGCAAGATCGCCCAGCGCCACCACGGGACCATCCACGCCGAGAGCAAGGCGGACCACGGGGCGACTTTCACGGTCAGGCTGCCGCTCGAGCAACCCGCGGAGAGCGTCCCTGCGACCTCGATGTTTCCCGAGCGGGTCCACGACGAGGCGGATCATGCACTCGTCTGAGGCGAGCGGAGATCACAGATCGATCACGATCCTGCTGGCCGACGACGACGAGGACGACCGCGTCCTGACGGCAGGCGCGCTCCGCCGCGCTCGCATGCTCAACGACATCCGCTTCGTCGTCGACGGCGAGGACCTCATGCACTACCTCTACGGCGAGGGCGCATATGCCGAAGGCGGCACGCCCGCGCCGCGGCCCGGCCTGATCCTGCTCGACCTCAACATGCCCAAGCTGGACGGGAGAGAGGCCCTCGCGAAGATCAAGGGCGACCCCTCGCTGCGGCGGATCCCGATCGTGGTCCTCACGACCTCCAAGGCACAGGAGGACATCGTGCGCACCTATGACCTGGGGGTGAACTCGTTCATCAGCAAGCCGGTCACGTTCGACGAACTGGCCGCGGCGATGGAGACGCTCGCCTGTTACTGGTTCGATCTCGCGGAACTCCCGGTGGACGGCGATGATGGCGACCGCTGAAACCCTGCGAATCCTCCTAGTGGAGGACGACGAGGACGACTTCCTCCTCACGAGGAGCATGCTGCATGGACAATCCCGGGCCAGCTTCGACCTCGACTGGGAGCAGAGCTACGGCTCAGCGCTGAGCGCGATCCGCAGGGGAGGTCATGACCTGTACCTCGTCGACTACCGGCTCGGGGAGCACACCGGGCTCGACCTCGTGCGCGCGGCGTGGGAGAGCGGCCCGCCGGCGCCGGTGATCATGCTCACCGGCGAGGACGACTATGAGGTGGACCTCGAGGCGACGCAGCTCGGCGTGACCGATTACCTCGTGAAGGGCACGCTCGATGCCCCGAGCCTGGAGCGCACGATCCGCTACGCGGTCAGACAGCACCAGGCGACCTTGGACCTGCGCCGTAGCGAGGAGCGCTACGCCGTCGCCGTGCGCGCGACCAACGACGGCATCTGGGACTGGGACCTGGCGGCGGCGAGCATGCACTTCTCCGAGCGTTGGAAAACGTTGCTGGGATATCCCGACTTCACCTCCGACCGCCCGGACGCGTGGTTCGAGCTCGTCCATACCGATGACGTCGAGCGGCTGCGCCGCGAGATCGAGCATCACCTGTCCGGCGGCAGCCAGTACTTCGAGAACGAGCACCGCATCCGACACGGCAACGGGAGCTGGCGCTGGGTGCTGACCCGCGGGCTCACGACGCGCGACGCGAGCGGCACGCCGATCCGCATCACCGGGTCCCTGTCCGACATCACCGAGCGGCGTCACGCCGAGGAGCGCCTCATCCACCACGCGCTGCACGACAGCCTCACCGGTCTCCCCAACCGGGCCCTGTTCATGGACCGGCTGGTGCAGTGCCTCAGCCACCTCGAGCGCACGCCCGGCAGTGGCTGCGCGGTGCTCTACGTCGACATCGATCGCTTCAAGCTCGTCAACGACAGCCTGAGCCACGTCGCCGGAGACAAACTGCTTGTCGAGCTGGCGCGCCGCGTCGGCAGGGTCCTGAGTCCGGGCGACACGATCGCGCGACTCGGCGGAGATGAGTTCACGATCCTGCTCGACGGGATAACCGCGCTCTCCCAGGCCCGGGACACCGCGTTCCGCGCGAGCGGGGCCATCGCCGAGCCGATCAGCCTCGATGGGCACCAGCTCACGGTCCGCGCGAGCATCGGAATAGCGCACAGCTTCGACGGGAAGCTCCATCCCGAGGAGCTGATCCGCAACGCCGACATCGCGATGTACGACGCCAAGGCGCAGGGAGGAGGGCGCTCGGAGATCTTCGATGCGAGCATGCACCAGCGCGTCCTCGACCGCGTATCGCTAGAGACCCGGCTCGGCCAGGCGATCGAGCAGGAGCGCCTGCGCACCTTCTTCCAGCCGATCGTCGATCTGCGAACGGGCGCGCTCCACGGACTCGAGGCGCTGGCCCGCTGGCCGCTGGGAGAAGCCGAAGTGTCTCCGGTCGAGTTCATCCCCGTGGCCGAGGAGGCCGGACTGGTTGGCGCTCTCGGCGCGCTCGTCCTGCGACGCGCTTGCCGGACGCTCGGCGCTTGGCGAGAGCAGGGGGTCGTCGCGCCGGAGGTGACCGTCAGCGTCAACGTCTCGATCCGCCAGATCACCGACGCCGGGCTCGTCGCTCAGGTGCGGACGGCGCTCAGCGAGGCTGGACTGCCGGCAGCGAACCTGGTACTCGAGATCACCGAGAGCACCCTGATCGAGAATCCGCAGCTGGTACGCACGGTGCTGCAGCAGCTGATGCACCTCGGCGTCGCCGTCCAACTCGACGACTTCGGCACCGGCTACTCCTCGCTGACGGTGCTGCACGACTTCCCGGGCGACACGCTCAAGATCGACCGCACGTTCGTGGACACGATGACCGACCGGCCGGAGAGCCGAGCGATCATTCGCTCGATCGTCGGGCTTGCCCATAACCTCGGGCTGGGGGTCGTCGCCGAGGGCATAGAGCACGCCGACCAGCTGCGGGCGCTCATCGAGCTCGGCTGCGAATACGGCCAGGGCTACCACTTCGCCCGACCGCTGCCCACAGAGGACATCGAGGGCCTGCTCGCCAGCGGCGGCCTACCGGCCATCGAAGACGCCTTCGCCCCCGCAGCGCAGACTTCGTAGCCGGAACGCGCCGCTCACTCCCGATCGCCTGACAGGCCTTGTTAGCCTCGATCGGGACAGTACGCCACCGGGCGAGGTAGATGAGCGCAATCTCAGGAGAGCGATCCCAGGAACTGCGAGAGCGCATCGGTCGGGTCGGGGTGTGGCTCGGCTCGATCGCCCTCGAGCCCGCAGCGCAGGAGCGTGCGGCCATCGGTCGCATCGAGCAGCTGGGCTACGGGGTAGCGTGGTTCGGCGAGGGGCCGAGCAACCGCGAGGCTCTGTCACACGCCGCGCTGCTGCTGGAAGCGAGCACACGGCTGCTCATCGCCACCGGCATCGCCAACATCTGGGCACGGGACGCGGCCGCGGCGATCAACGGCGCGAACACGCTCAACGAGGCATGCGACGAGCGCTTCCTGCTCGGCCTGGGCGTGAGTCATGCCCCGATCGTGAACTCACGCGGCCACGACTACGCCAAGCCGCTTACAGCGATGCAGCGGTATCTGCAGGCGATCGACGAGCACACCTACGGCGCTCCCGCTCCCCCGCATCCCTCGCCGGTGCTGCTGGCGGCGCTGCGGCCGAAGATGCTCGAACTGGCGCGCGACATGACGGCCGGCGCGCATCCGTACTTCGTACCCGCCTCGCATACCGCCAGGGCGCGTGGGATCCTCGGTCCGAGGCCCCTGCTCGCGCCCGAGCAGGTGGTCGTGCTCGAGACCGACGCCGGCCGCGCGCGCGAGATCGGACGCCGACACATGGCCGGCTACCTGAGGCTCCCCAACTACGTCGACAACCTCCGGACGCTCGGCTATGACGACGAGGACTTCGCCGATGGCGGAAGCGAGCGGCTCGTGGACGCGATCGTGGCATGGGGTGACGAGGAGGCGATCGCCGGACGGGTGCGCGAGCATCTCGATGCCGGCGCGGACCATGTCGCAATACAGGCCTACGCGCAGACAGCGAGCGCTGCGGAGGCGCAGCTCGAGCAGCTTGCGCCGACGCTGCTCGCGCTCTGATCACCGCCACCAGCAGCAAGGGCCGGGCTCGCTTGAGCGATCGTCTCAGCACATGGCCGGTGGCGGTGTTCAACGACACGACTCTGCCCACGTCTCAGCGATCCCGTCCGTGCGCATGGTCCGGCATTTGCAGGGACAACTACGATCCCTCAAGCGGGGGATATGTCTGAGGCCTTCTCCTCCGCATGGATCACCTCGAGCGCCTCGTCGCCGGCGATCACGAGAGCGACCAGCTGCGCACGGGTGTGGGCGCCGAGCTTCGCCATCGAGTTGCGCACATGGGTTCGGACCGTGGCCGGTGAGACATGGAGCGCCTCGGCGATCTCTTGCGTCTCGCGACCCGTTGCGATCAGCGTGATCACGTCGCGCTCCCGCTCCGTGAGCAGGCGGACCAGGGAACGCGCAGCACCGGCGCCCGCGGGCGGGGCGTCCTCGGCCAGGGCCACGTGGATCGCAAGGCGGCGCTCGTCGAGGAACTCGAGGCGCGCGACGAAGTCCACCGGGACCTCCGACCCGTTGGCACGGATCGAGGCACGCGTCCCGGCAAATTCTCCGGAGGTCAGGAAGGTCTGCCACTCCTTTGGGAGGGCCTCCGCGATCGTCGGCTGGTCGGATCGGCTCGAGCGGCTCATCGTCTCTCTCGACCGGGACTTGACAGCGCCGCGACGACGTATTCGACGATCGTGCGGGCGAAGCGCTCTGTGAGCGGAGCATGCCCGTGGAGCAGTCGATGGTAGAAGGGGCCGTAGAGGAGATCGAGCGCAGCGTCGACGTCGGTGTCCGCGGCGATCTCGCCGCGTTCGCTCGCACGGACGAGCGCCGTCCTCCCGGGCTCGCGCCGCAGCTTGACGAAGTGGGCTCGGTACTCCTCTGCGAACTGCGCGTCGCATTGCGCGCTGGCGACGAGCGCCGCGATCACGCGGCCCCACGGCTTGGTTGTGAGCTGGCGCGTCCACGGGAGGATCAGCTCATGCAGGTCGCCGGCGAGCGAGCCTGTGTCGACCGCATCCGCTGTCCCGCTCGCCCACTCGCTGAGCAGCGCATCGAGGACGAGCAGCTCCTTCGACGGCCACCAGCGATAGATGGTGGCCTTGCTCGCGCCGGCGCGGTCGGCGACGGCGTCCATGCTGATCTCGCTCAGGCCGTGCTCGAGCAGCAGGTCGCTCGCGGCTCGCAGGATCGCCCTCTGTGAGCGCTCGCTCCGGGGCCGTCCGCGGCGGGGAGCATCCGTGGTCATCTCGCTCAGCGCCATCCGGCCGGCTCCAGCCGCGCCTGGTCTGCGAGCCCGGTGGCGCCTATCGGCCTGACTACCTGCTGCATGCGCTGCATCGGAGTTCTCCCTTCAATCGCCCCGACGTATCTGGGGCGGATACACCCAGTCTAACAGAAACGAAACGCCCAGTCTCGTTAGCCTCTATCGGTAGACAGGTCTGTTCAGTCTACTAACGGCTCGTGCCGCGCGACACGACCTGCGGCCTCGCGCAAATGACGCTTGACACGAGCGCTCAGAAGGAGTACGTTCCGCGAACTGCATTCGGCATTATCGAATGCTGATCAAAATGAAGGAGGAGAGTAATGGAGGATTCCTATTCACTCCCACAGCGAGTGGCCGCTGAGGGGCTGGGAACGGCACTGCTGGTTCTGGTCGGTCCGGGCTCGGTCGTGGCGACCCTAGCCCTCGCCGGCAACGCGGTCCCGGCCATCACCGGCGCCGACCTGCTCGGCATCTCGTTCGCGTTCGGCCTGATCATCACGGCGATGGTCTATGCGCTGGGCAAGGTCTCGGGCTGCCACATAAACCCTGCGGTGACGTTCGCCCTGGCTCTCACCAAACGCCACCCCTGGCGCGAGGTGCCGCCCTACTGGGTGGGGCAGGTCCTCGGAGCGAGCATCGGAGCGCTCGCCATCTGGGCCGTCTTCGCCCACACCGGCATCAAGCTGGGGATGGGTCAGGCCTCCTTCAACGAGCACACCACGGCATGGGGACAGGCGATCTTCGCCGAGGCAATCGGCACTGCGATTCTGATGTTCGCCATCCTCGGCATCGTCGACGCGCGCTCGCCAGGCGACCTGGCCGGCATCGTCATCGGCGGCGTGGTGATCGCGATCATCATGATCGTCGGACCGATAACAGGTGCATCGCTGAACCCCGCGCGCGCCTTTGGTCCCGAGTTCGTCTCGGCGCTCGGCGGCGGCGTTACGCACTGGGACCAGCTCGTTCCCGTGTACATCCTGCCCGGCCTGGTCGGCTCGGGAGTGGCTGCGGTCGCTTACGACTTCATCGCCAAGCCGCGGATCGTGGCCGAGCCCGTTCTCGAGGCAGTGACCCATCCCGATCCCGCAGGCGGTGCCCGTCAGCCCGCCGCAACCGTCTGAGGAGGAGCAACCATGGCTACTGCGACCACACCCGCAATGAAGAAGTTCCTGAACGATCCCGCAGACGCGGTGCGGGAGTCCCTGGCCGGCCTCGCCGCCGCCCATCACGACCTGCTTCGCTACGACGCCGACGCGCAGATCGTCGTGCGCGCCGATGCCCCGGTGGCCGGCAAGGTCGCCCTCGTGTCGGGCGGCGGCTCGGGGCATGAGCCGCTGCATGGGGGCTTCGTCGGTCGGGGAATGCTCGATGCGGCGTGCCCGGGCGAGGTGTTCACCTCGCCCGTGCCCGACCAGATGCTGGCCGCCACGAAGGCCGTCGACGGGGGCGCCGGCGTGGTGCACATCGTCAAGAACTACACCGGCGACGTAATGAACTTCAAGCTGGCCGCCGAAGACGCTGCCGACGAGGGGATCACCGTCGAGTCGGTGCTGGTGGACGATGACGTGGCTGTGCAGGACTCCCTCTACACCGCGGGCCGTCGCGGGGTGGGGGCGACTGTGCTGCTCGAGAAGATCGCCGGAGCCGCGGCGGAGAGCGGCGACGACGTGCAGCGGGTGACCGCTCTCGCTCGGCGGGTCAACGCCCGCGCGCGCTCGTTCGGCGTGGCGCTCTCCTCATGCACGCCGCCGGCGGCAGGCAAGCCGATGTTCGATCTGCCCGAGGGCGAAGTCGAGCTCGGCATCGGCATCCATGGCGAGCCGGGGCGGCGGCGGGAGCGGATGAGCAGCGCCCGCGAGCTTGCCGGCGTCATGGTCGAGGCGGTCGTCTCGGACCTGCAGGCTCCCCCTGGAGCGCAGGTGCTGACGTTCGTCAACGGGATGGGCGGCACACCCCAGCTGGAGCTCTACCTCCTCTACGGCGAGATCGACAGGCAGCTGCGAGAGGCCGGCCTCGAGCCGGTGCGCAACCTCGTCGGCAGCTACATCACCTCGCTCGAGATGGCCGGTGCGTCGTTGACCGTGCTCGAACTCGATGACGAGCTCGCCTCGCTCTGGGATGCTCCAGTGCACACGCCGGCGCTCCGCTGGGGAGCGTGAGCGGACGTGATCACCGAGCCAATCGTGCGCGCAAGCACCATCACAGTCTGGCTGACCCAGGCGGGGGCCGATGTCAGGGCCCGCGGCGACTACCTGACCCAGCTGGACGCCGCTATCGGCGATGGTGATCACGGCATCAACATGACCCGCGGCTTCGATGCCGTGGACAAGGCATTGGCTGGGCAGGGCGACGGGGTCCTGCCCGGCCGGCTGCTGATCCTGGCCGGCAAGACGCTCGTCTCGACCGTCGGTGGAGCCAGCGGTCCCCTCTGGGGATCGGCACTGCGCCGCGCCGGCCGTGCGCTCGGGGACGTCGAGCAGTTCGACGGACCGCAGCTGGCCCTCGCCTTGGACGCGGCCATCGATGCCATCGTCGAGCTCGGTGCCGCCGCGCCCGGCGACAAGACCATGGTCGACGCCCTCGTTCCGGCCTCGCGCGCCCTCCACGCCGAACTGGACGCCGGGTCCTCGCTCGATCAGGCGTTGGCTGCCGCCGCGCAGGCAGCGCTCGAAGGGGCCGAGGCCACCGTGCCGATGCAGGCCCGCAAGGGTCGTGCCTCATACCTTGGCGAGCGCTCGATCGGCCACCAGGATCCCGGAGCCACCTCCGCGGCGATCATCCTCGCGGCGCTCGCCCGCTCGGTCGGCGAATCCGGGTGATGGGCGAGCGCATGCTGCGTGGCGCGCCAGCGGCCCCTGGCCTCGCGGTGGGGAGGGCCTGGTCGCGCGAGGTCGCATCGCACGAGAGCCGTCTCGTAGCCTCCGACGGCCGTGAGCGCGAGCACGCCCGTGCGCTTGCGGCGCTGGCGCAGGCGGCGGAGGATCTGGACGCGCTGGCCGCTGGCCTCTCCGAGGAGCAGGCCGAGATCGTCCGGACGGGGGCGCTGATGGCCGCCGACCCGGCGTTGTCGGCCGCCGTCACGGTCGCGGCACTCGAGGACGGCCTGCCCGCGAGCGATTCGATCCTGCGGGCCACCGAAGCTCATGCCGAGGAGATCGCCGCGATCGCGGACGAGACGCTCGCCGCCCGCGCCGACGACATCCGCAGCCTCGGGCGGCGAGCCGCACGGCTTGCCGCCCCGGGGGCGAGTGAGGGCGGGGAGGCGCCTCCGCAGTCGCCACCACCGCCGAGCGCGATCCTCATAGCGGCAGACCTTGGACCTGCCGACGTCGCCGAACTGGCCGGCTCGCTGGTGGGAATCGCGCTGATCGGCGGCGGCGCCACGGCCCATGCCGCGATTCTCGCCCGCTCACTCGGGATGCCGATGGTCACGGGCCTCGGTCCGGACGTGCTCGATGTCCCGGCGGGCGCGCTGCTGCTGCTCGACGGTGACGACGGGTCACTGGTCGTCGAGCCCACTGCCGAACGGGCCCGTGCCGCGACGGGGGCGATGCAGACACGCGAACGCGAACGCGAGCGCGACGCCGCCGATGGCGCGCGGCCCGCGGTGACGCGCGACGGCCGCCGCGTCACGGTGCTGGCCAACGTGGCGAGCGTGGCCGAGCTCGAGGTGGGCCTGCGCTCCGGCGCAGAGGGCATCGGGCTGCTGCGCACGGAGCTCGCCTTCCTCGACGCCGCCGAGTGGCCCACGGAGGCCCAGCACCTGGAGGTGCTCGAGCCGATCCTGCAGGCGCTGGGAGCTCGGCCGGCGATGGTGCGCATGCTCGACTTCGGCGCTGACAAGTGCCCGCCGTTCCTCTCCGGCACCGACCAGCGAGGCCTTGCGCTGCTCGTGAGCCACGAGGGAGCTTTCGTCGATCAGCTGCGTGCGACGCTCCGCTGCTCGCGCGATCGTGACGTCCGCCTTCTGCTGCCGATGGTCGACCACCCCGACGAGCTCGCGGCCGCACAGCGGCTCATCGAGCACACCGCCCGCGCACTGGGCGTCGAGCGCCTTCCGGCTGTCGGGGCGATGATCGAGACTCCGGCGGCCGTGGGCGCCGTGCGCACACTCGCCGCGGCCGCCGACTTCTTGAGCATCGGCACCAACGACCTCACCGCCGAAGCCCTAGGCGTGGACCGCTTCTCCGTCAACGATGCGCGCGCGCACGACCCTGCCGTGCTCAGGCTCATCGCCCTGAGCGTGAACGCCGCACACGAGGCCGGAATCGCCCTCGAGGTGTGCGGCGAGGCCGCCTCGGACCCGGTGATGCTGCCGCTGCTCGTGGGTCTCGACGTCGATGAGCTCAGCGTCGGTTCCGCGCGGGTCGCCGACGTGCGCCGCTGGATCCGCCGCCTGGGACTCGGCGAGGTCTCCGAGCTTGCGGCGATCGCTCTGGAGATGGCCGGCGCCGACGAGGTCGAGGCCGCCCTCGCGCCGCTGGCGCGCCGCCTTCAGTCAGGCGAAGGCAGCGACGCAGTCGCTGAGGGCGTCGACCGCGGCGGTCGCATCCTGGCCCTCGGCCCGTAGGCGCAGGCTCGTGCCCCCCCTGGCGCCCAGGGCAAGGATCGAGAGCAGGCTCTTGGCGTCGACCTCCCGCTCACCGGCGGCCACGCGAACGTCCGCCGAGAAGCGCATCGCGGTGCGCACGAAGTCGGCAGCTGGGCGCGCATGCAGGTCGACGGCGTCAGGCAGCGCGACGAGCGCCTCCGCGCTCAGGGGCTCAGAGCTTGTGCGCACCGCGCGCGTCCTCGGCCGCCCGAACGACATCCTCGATGGGGGTGCCAGCGGAGGCGACGACCGCGGCTGCGACCGCGCCCTCCACCAGCGGCGCGTCGACGAGTCGAGCGTGTCCATTGCTCTGACGCTCGAGCACGTGGCGGATCGTCAGGATCGCGCTGCCAAGGTCGCCCAGGATCACGACGCCGTCGCCGGTGTCGGCGCGCCGGATCGCCTCACGCACGAGGCCGTCGTCGGTCCCAAGCGTGCCGCCAGGGCCGCCGCCGGCGGCAGCGATCTGCACCTCGGGGCCGGCCACTTGACCGGCGAGCTCGGCCACACCGCGGGCCAGCTCGGCGCTATGCGATACGACCACGATGCCAACCACTGGGGCTCCCTCGTCGCTGATGCTAGGGTACGGACGGTCAGTCTACACTACCGAAGGGCGTTCGACAATGTCGACTAGCACGGGGAGAATGACCCGCCGCAGAACGATCCAGTCGGTCGACCGCGCGGCGGCCATCCTGAAGGCCCTGGCGAGCGGCCCGCGGCGCCTGGGCGTCAGCGAGCTGGCCGATCGCCTGGGCCTGACCCGCCCCACGGTGCACGGCCTGCTGCAGACGCTGCACGCGCACGGATTCGTCGAACAGGATCGCGACTCGGACAAGTACCAGCTCGGAGCCGGACTGCTGCAACTCGGAAACTCCTTTCTCGATCTCAACGAGCTGCGGTCGCGCTCGCTCGTGCATGCCGAGCGACTGGCCGAGCGTGCCGACGCCGCGGTGCGCGTCGGGGTCATGCACGGCGCCAGCGTGGTCGTCGTCCACCACGTGTTCCGACCCGACACGACGCTGCAGATCCTCGAGGTCGGCGCCGAGCTGCCGCTGCACGCAAGCGCCCTGGGCAAGGCGATGCTCGCCTTCGCAGGCGAGGAGGCCAGGCTCGACCTGTTCTCCGAGCCGCTGCCGCGCCTCACGAGCCGCACGCTTGCGCCCAGCGCCCTGCGCAAGGAGCTGGAGGAGGTCCGCGAGCGCGGATTCGCGCGCGAGCGTGACGAGGCGATCCTCGGCGAGTCGAGCATCGCCGCGCCGATCTTCGACCATTCCGGAAGCGCCGTGGGCGCCATCGGCGTGGTGGGCGACACCGAGCGGATCATGCCTCGCGGGCCGGCGAGGGGCCTCGCCCCAGCGGTGGCCGAAGCGGCTCGCGGCGTCTCCCGTGAGCTGGGCGCAACGCGCTGGCCGCACACGACCGAGCCGCCGGCGGGCTGATGAAGCGAAACGCGGCAGAGAGCCGACTGCCGCTCTCAGCCCGATCCGACCTGCAGCACGAGCTTGCCGGTGTTCTCGCCGGCGAACAGCTTCAGCAGCGCGTCCGGGAAGCTCTTCACACCGCCCTCGAGGACGTCCACGCGCGAGATGAGCCGCCCGTCGGCCAGCCATCCGGCGATCTCGCTCGCAGCCTCGCCGTAGCGAGGCGCGTAGTCGAAGATCACCATGCCGGTCATCGAGGCCCGCGCCACGAGCAGGGCGAGATAGTTCGCGGGCCCGCGAACGCCGTCCGTGGTGTTGTACTGTGAGACGGCTCCGCAGATCACGATGCGCGCTCCGCGCGCGAGACGGGTCAGGACTGCGTCGAGAACCTCACCGCCGACGTTGTCGAAGAAGACGTCCACCCCGTCCGGCGCGCTCTCGCGCAAGGCCGCTCGCACGTCCTGTGCCTTGTAGTCGATGGTCGCGTCGAAGCCCAGCTCGTCCCCCAGCCACCGGCACTTGCTCTCGCCGCCGGCGATCCCGATGACCCGCGCGCCCTTGATCTTCGCGATCTGGCCGGCAACGTTGCCCACCGCGCCGCCGGCGCCGGAGACCACGACGGTGTCTCCCTCCGTCAGCTTGCCCACGTCGAGCAGACCGAAATAGGCCGTCAGGCCCGACAGCCCGAGCGTGCCGAGATAGGCGGGCGCCGGTGCGAGCGACGGGTCGATCTTCATCACGCCCCTGCCGTCGGAGAGCGCGTACTCCTGGACGCCGAAGGTCCCATACACGTGATCGCCGGGCTGGAACTCGGGATGCTCGGAGGTGAGCACCCGCCCGACGGCGGCGGCGCGCATCACGGTCCCGATTTCAACGGGATCGATGTAGGAGGCGCCGGCGTTCATCCAGCCGCGCATCGCAGGGTCGACGGAGATGTGGGAGACGGCGGCCACGAGCTCGCCGGCGCCGGGTGTGGGAATCGGCTCGGCGGTGAGCTCCCAGTCGGAATGCTTGGGCAGCCCCGATGGGCGGGCCGCAAGCCGCACCTGATGGTTCATGGACATCTGCTCCTCCTCCAGTGGGTGGACGTCGGTGTCATGCGCTTGTGCCTCCGTCGATTACGAGCTCTGAGCCCGTCACATATGAGCTCTCGTCGCAGGCGAGGTAGACGGCGGCATCGGCGACCTCCTCGGGCGTGCCGATTCGCTGCATGGGGATGGCCCTGATCAGCCTCTCGACGAGCTCGGGGGTCTTCTCGCGCTGGCGGGCGTTCATATCGGTGTCGATCTGTCCCGGGTGCAGCGAGTTGACGCGGACCCCCGACGGCGCGAGCTCCTTGGCCACCACCTTGGTCATCCCACGGACGGCCCACTTGCTGGCCGCGTAGGCGGTGAGGTAGGGGCTGCCACCGAGGCCGGCGACGGAGGAGACGTTGATGATCGATCCGGCCCGCTGCTCGGACATCGACGGCGCGACCGCGCGCATGCCCAGGAACACGCCGAAGGTGTTCACCTGGATGACCCGCTGGAATGCCTCCGGCGAGGTGTCCTGCAGCGAGGCCGCGAGGAAGACGCCGGCGTTGTTGAGAAGGACGTCGATCCGCCCGAAGGCTGCGAGCGCCGACGCAGTCACCGCCCGCCAGTCCGACTCGCTCGCGACGTCGTGAGCCCGTGCGATGGGCGCGCCCCCGAGCTCCTCCGCGAGCTGCTCCGCACCGGAGGCATCGGCGTCGCTCAGGAGCAGAGACGCACCCTCGGCGGCGAATAGTCGAGCGCTTGCCGCCCCGATGCCGCCTGCCGCGCCGGTGATGATGGCGACCTTCCCGGCCAGCCGTGACGATCGACCGTGTGTCTCCCCTCCAACGCCCATCAGCCGCACACGGCTCGCGCTTGGGCGAACTCCGCGGCGGCCAGCGCCTCCCGCACGCATGCCTCGGTCACCGATCCCTCGCGCTCTGTGCCGCCGATGCCGACGATCAACGGGCGAGCTTCGGTGACGAGAGGGCTGCGCGCAGCGCTCGAGCTCATGGCTGGCGACCGTTTCGCCGTTTCCCCGGTATGAGCGGCCCGTCGGCGAAACCCGGCCCACGTTCCGGCCTCACGTTGCGGGTGTTGATCTCCTCGCCGCACTGGTCGCACGTGAGGTGTGGACGCGTGTGCTTCCCGCACGTCTCGTGACGCAGGACGATCGGCGGACCCTGGGGTCCGGCGAGATACGTGTCGCCCCAGCGCATGAGCGCGACCACGGCGGGGAAGAGATCGCGACCCGCCTGCGTGAGGCGATACTCGTGACGGTCCGGATCGGTCGAGTAGAGCACGCGATCGAAGAGGCCCGCGTCCACCAGCTTGCGTAGCCGAAGGGAGAGCGTGGGTCGAGGGATGTTGAGGTTGCGTGCGAACTGCCCGTAGCGCCGGACACCGAAGAATGCTTCGCGCAGGATCATGATCGTCCAGCGCTCGCCTACGAGGCTCAGCGTCCTGCCAACCGAGTCGGCCTCCAGGCGGTGTCCGATGTCAAGCACCTCGTCCACGTGCTGCTGGTGGTCGGTCATGCCGCACGAGCCTCCGAGGCGCGGGGCCCGAGCGCGGCGAGCACACGACGTCCCGCGGGGTCTTCCGCGGTGGCGGGAGCGATTCCGATGCTGGTCGCTCCCGCGTCCCGGTAGCTTGCAAGCCGCGCCCGGATCTGGCTGTCAGAGCCGACCGCACAGACCTGGTCGAGCAGCTCGAGCGTGATCCTCGGGGCAAGCTCGAGTCGCTTCGCGCCCCCTCGAGCGCTCTCGACCAGCGAGCCGAACCCCAGCTCTGTGAACATCTCTCCGTACCCGGGTGGCCGCAGGTAGACGGCCATCTGCGCCGCCATCTGTGCAAGCGTTGCCGGGCCCGGCTCCTGTGCGACGGTCACCCACACGGCGATCTCCGGCGGCGGGCGGTCGCGAGAGCGCGCCTCGGCAGCGACGATCTCGCGGACCTGCGCGACGCGTTCGGGCGTCACGAGATTGAGCACGATCTCATCGGCCGCTGCCGCGGCCACGCGCGTCATGCGCGGGCCGAATGCGGCGAGCGAGATCCTTGACTCGGGCTGGGGCCGGGAGAGCCTGAACCCATGCGTGCGAACGTGCTGACCAGAATATGCGGCTCGCTCCCCCCCGAGAAGCAGTCGCACCGCCTCGACGGTCTCCCGCGCGCGCGGCGCCACCGCGGCCCACGGGCGGTCGTGCCAGCCGCTGACGATCTCGGGGCTTGAGGCTCCGAGCGCAAGATCGGCGCGCGCGCCAGTCAGGGTGGTGACCGACGCGAGCCCGAGTGCCAGGGCGACGGGGCTGCGGACGCCAATCGCCAGCGGTCCGATCTTCAACGCGAGCCCGGGTGCTCGCAGGCCGACCGCCGTGGCCAACGCGAATGCGTCAAACGTCGCCATCTCGCCCAGCCACATCGCCGCGAAGCCGTTGCGCGACGCCTCTACGGCTATCTCGACGGCCTCATCCGCGGGGCGGTCCAACCAAAAGGGCGCCACCACGTGCAGCTCACGCAGCTGCTCGGTCGTGGGCGAGGTCACAGCTGCGCCGTCTTCGTCGGCACGCCCAGCAGCAGGCGCCCCGCGAGCTCCCAGGTCGGCGGGTTGACCTGGAAGTGAGCGGTGGCGGCGTGGGCGTCGCGGAACCGTCGCTGCAACGGCGAATCGGCGTAGATCGCCGTGCCGCCACCGAGGTCGTACATCGAGCGGGCGACCTCGGCGGAGGTCCTGACCGCGTGCGTCGCGGCGAGCCGCAGTCCCAGGCGCAACGACTCCGCCACGGGGCCGTCCTCCTGCGCCGCCGCCCATGCCTCGTCGATGGCCTGGTAGTAGAGGGCCCGTGCGGCGCGCAGGGCCGCCTCGGCCTCGCCGACGGCTGCCTGCGTGGCGGGACGTTCGGCGAGGACGCGGCTCGAGCCCTGCGCTGTCTTTCCCGCGGCCAGCTCGATCAGGTCGTCGATCGCTCCGCGTGCGTTGCCCATTGCCGCCGCCGCGATCGACAGGGCGAAGAAGCCGAAGATCGGGAACCTGTACAGCGGCGCGTCGATGCGCGGTTCCGCGCCGAGAAGCGAGAGGACATGGTGATCGGGCACGAAGAGATCCTCCGCCAGCGCGTCGTGGCTGCCGGTCCCGCACAGGCCACTCGTGTGCCACGTATCGAGCACCTCGAGCTCGGCCGTCGGCAGGCCGACCACTCGCAGGCTGGGCCCGTCGGCGCCAGCCCCGTCGTCGAGGATGCACCCGGCGAAGAGCCACTCCGAATGGGAGATGCCGCTGCAGAAGGACCAGCGGCCGGAGACGCGCACGCCGCCGTCCACTACCACGGCCCTTCCGCGGGGAGCCCACACGCCGGCGGCCACCGTACGGGGATCGCCGAAGATCTCTGCGGCGCCGCGATCGGGAAGATAGGCGCTGAGCAGGCTGCTCGTGACTGCGATCGAGACGCACCAGCCGGCCGAAGCATCGCCGCGAGCGATCCTCTCAGCTGCGCTCAAGCTCCTCGCCGGTGGGGCCTCGAGCGCACCGAGCGACGCCGGCGCGCCGGCGCGCATGAGCCCGGTGCCGCGCAGCGCCTCGACCAGGGCCTGCGGCAGGGCGCGCTCGCGCTCCGTCGTCGCGGCGGCGTCTCGGGCGAGCGCTGCGACGCGATCGGCCAGGTCGTCGAGTCCTGCATCCGTCGGTACGTGGGATGGCGGTGCGGTGGGCGTCGGCATGAAGGGCCTCTCGAAGATGTGGAAGTCAGTTCAAAATCCTTACCGGTAAGGAAGAATTACCATAAGCCTTCGCCGATGTCAACGACGGGGAGCTGGCACGCGCCGAACGTCCAGCGTCTGCGCAACGACGACTGCGGGCGGCGCTACGCTGTGCTGGCAAGCAGCAGCTGGGGGTATGGCTGTGAGCACCAGCAGGTGGAGCGCAGGAACACGACTCTCGCGATCGGCGGTAATTTTGCTCGTCGGGATGGCGGTGGCCCCGGTCGGCATTGCCAGCGCGGCGCCCAGCGTGGCCATCCTCAGCCCCGCCAACGGGAGCGTGAGCAACAACTCAATGCCCTCGTTCAGCGGCGTCGCGCAGGAAGCCGGCGGTACGGTGAAGCTCGAAATATGCCGCGGGCCGTGCTCAGATCTCACGCGCGAACAGACGCTGAGCACCAGTCTGCTGGGATCGGGAGGCACGTGGACCCTCGGCATCGAATCGCCTCTCGCGGACGGCACCTACACGGCGCTAGCGAGCCAGGCCGGGGGTGCGAGCTCCGTGACGTTCACGGTGATTACCTCTCCGCCGGCGGTGACGCTGAACTCGCCCAGCTCGGCGCCGTGGGACACGACTCCGTCCTTCACCGGCACCGCGAGCGACACTACTCCGGTCAACGTGCTGATCCACGCCGGAGCCACGACGAAGGGCACGATTGTCTCCGCGTCGACGGCCACGGGCACCGGCGCCGGATGGACGTCCGGCCCCGCGAGCCCGGCGCTTCCGGTCGGGCAGTACACCGCGGCGGCACTCCAGGAAAGCTCATATGGCAATCCCACCGGCAGGAGCGGGCCGGTGACGTTCACCGTGACGCCGCCGCCTCCGCCCCCTGTGGCGTCGTTCAAGTGGTTCCCCCCAGTTCCGCAGACCGGCGAACCCGTGTCGATCGTGTCCAGCTCCAGCGACGCCACGAGTCCCATCAGCGGGATCGCCTGGGCGCTCGGCGACGACAGCCCGTTCCAGCCTGGAGGCGCGGTGCTCTACACCTCCTTCCCCACACCCGGACCTCACGTCGTGCGGCTGCTCGTCACCGACGGCAACGGCTTCTCGGGCATGGCCACCGAAACAATCACCGTGGTCGGCCCGAGAGTCCTGCTGATGCAGCCATTTCCCGTGGTGCGGATCGCAGGCACCGAGACGGCATCGGGGGTAAGGCTGAGGCTGCTGAGGGTGCAGCAGACGCCGGCCGGCGCGAAGGTGACGATCAGGTGCAGGGGTCGTGGCTGTCCGGTCAAATCGCAGAGGCGGTTCGCCGTCGCGAATCCGCGGGGCGTGGCGCCCGTCGACTTTCGGACGTTCCAGCGCGTGCTGCGCGCCGGCGTGACACTCGAAATCCTCGTGTCCAAACCCGGGTCGATCGGAAAGTACACCCGCTTCACGATTCGCCGCCACAAGCTGCCCATACGCGTCGACACCTGTCTCGACCCGGCGGGCGTCAACCCCGTCGCGTGCCCATCCTCGTGAGCTAGCCCCTACCGCGCGTCGGAGGACGCGACTGCTGCAGAGGCTCCCTGCTTGCCCTTGCGCACGCGGCGCTTTGGCGGGGAGGCGAGCAGGAGCAGGTCGTCCATGCCGCTCCGAATCCCTTCCGTCAGGACGTCGATGTCCGGGGCGCCGTCGTAGTCCCCGGTCACCCCGAAGTAGAGGCCCCCGTCGTAGGAGAAGATCGCCACGACTATCCGGATCGAGCCGACCACCGGCACGAATGGATAGGAGGCGATCATCCGCCGACCGAGCGTCTGGACGGGTTGCTGGGGACCGGGCACGTTGGTCGTGCCGGTGTGCATGTTGAGCCGAGGCGAGAGCGTGATCAGCCGGCTGCCAAGAGCCAGGAGCAAGGGAGGCGCGAAGCCCGAGAGGGAGGTCAGCACGTCGCCGGCCACCGCCTGTTTGGACTGCTTCACCCCGTCCATCTCCGCGCGGATCCGCTCGAGTCGCTCAACCGGATCGGACAGGCCGACGGGCAGCCCCGCGAACACGGCTGAGACGCGATTGTTGTAGACGCCCCGCTCGCCGGGCCGCCGTACCGAGACGGGCACCATGGTGCGAACGACGCGATCCTCCGCGATGCTCTCTCCGCGTGAGTCGAGCAGCTGCCGGAACCCGTTGGTGATGAGCGTCAGCACGACGTCGTTGACCGTGCCACCGAACGCCGCTCGGATCCTCTTCACGTCGGCGAGGCTGGCATCGGCCCAGCTCCATCGGCGATGGGGCCCGATCGGGCCCGTCAGCGAGGACGCTGCCACGGGCCGCATGCTCGGCCCGGCCGCAGCGGTCGCCTTCGCGACTTCCACGGCCGCGCGCAAGGTCGACACGGGCGCACCGAGCGCCCGCCGCAGCATCTGCAGCTGCCCGCCCGGGCTTGCCATTCTCGCGAGCGCGCGGACCAGGACCTCAAGCGACGACGGATCGTGCTCCGCCGACCAGTCGCCGCCGCCCGCACGCTCCGTCGTGTCGGAGAACATGAGCGACATCAGATCGGTCGCGGCGACGCCGTCCACCATGCAGTGATGCACCTTCGACAACAGTGCCCAACGGTCGCCGCTCAGACCCTCGACCACCCACAGCTCCCATAGCGGCTTGTTCCTGTCGAGCTGCTGCGAGAACACACGGGCGGCCATCTGCCGCAGCTGCTCCTCTGTTCCCGGAGGGGGTATCGCGGTGTGGCGGAGGTGATAGTCGAGGCTGAAGTGACGATCGTCGATCCACGCCGGCGAGCCGGCGGCGAGCGGAACCGAGCGGATCTTCTGCCTGTACCGCGGGACCAGGTCGAGCTTGCCCGCGACCATCACGCGAAGAGCGTCGAAGCTCGGCGCCGGACCCTCGAAGAGGCTCACACCCCCGATGTGCATCGGCGTGGTCGCGTTCTCCACATGGAGAAAGGAGGAGTCGATCGCGCTCATCCATTCCATGGGCGACATACAGTACGCCGCCGCTGGCGCCGCGGCGGTGCGCGCAGCTAGTTCGTCCACGCCATCTCGGCGAGCCGGGGGCACGGGGTAGGGTCCGCGGCGTGGCTTCGGTCAGAGCAAGGCTGTCGGCAAGGCTCGCACGATGCACGCCGAGGATCCGCTCGCACGCACCGGCGTGGGCGCTGGCGGTCGTTGGTGGCCTGGCGCTGACAGGCCTCCCCGGCCTGGCGGCCGCGCATCACGGCGCCGGGCCGCCCGTGGCACGCCGGGCCGCAGCCGCAACCACGGGAGGTCAGCCGGCAATCACGCCCCGTCCCCTATATCGCGTCGTGGGCTGTCGCAGCAGCGGCCAGGTCGCCTACCTGCACGGCGCCGGTCGGCGAGAGGTTGCGATCGGCTTCGACGACGGACCGGCGCGGGACACGGGGGCGTTCGTCTCGATGTTGGAGCATGCAAAGGCGAAGGCCACCTTCTTCATGATCGGCAGGCAGATCAGCGCGGCCTACAGGTCGACTGTGCTACGCGAGCTGCGAGACGGCGATGCGCTGGGCGACCACTCGTTCACCCACCCCGACCTGACCCGCAGCGGCCGCACCTACGCCGAGCTCGACGCGACGATCAGGGCGATCCGCTCGCTGAGCGGCTACACGCCCTGCGTCTTTCGCCCGCCCTATGGCGCCTACGACGCATCCGTAGTGCGGATCGCGCGCTCGCTCGGGCTGGCGACGGTCATGTGGAACGTCGACCCGCGCGATTGGGCGCTACCCGGCACGAATGCGATCGCCCGGCAGGTGCTCGCGCAGGTGCGACCGGGCTCGATCGTGATCTCGCACGACGGAGGCGGTCCCCGTGGCGAGACCCTGGCCGCCTATCCGTCGATCATCGCCTCGCTGCGTGCACGCGGGTATCGGATCGTCACGATCCCCGAACTGCTCGGGTTCCGTCCCGTCTACCGGCCCTGCGTGCTGCTGTGCATGGGCACGGGCATACCCCGTCGTGAGCTTCCCGGCGACGCGATCATCGAAAAAGCGGGATAGCAGCGACTAGCATACGTCGGCAAAAAGGGAGGGAAAATGGCTGTCAGCGCGAGCATGCCGAAGGCCGTCGCCAACGGCATCGAAGACGTCCGGGCGCTCAAGGACCAGGTCGTCGGGCCCAGCGGGTGGCGGGAAGTGACGCAGGAGATGATCAACCGCTTCGCCGAGCTCAGCGGCGATGACCAGTGGATCCACGTCGATACCGAGCGCGCCGAGCTCGAGAGCCCGTTCGGGACGACGGTCGCCCATGGCAACCTGACGCTCTCGATGATCGATGGGCTGCGCAAAGAGCTGAGCGAATGGAGCGGGTTCAAGCTTGGAATCAACTACGGCTGGAACAAGGTCCGCTTTCCCGCTCCCGTCGCCGCCGGCGCTCGGGTGCGCTGCTACCTGCAGGTTGTCGAGGTCTCCGAGCTGGGAGACGGCTGGTTTCAGATCGTCACCCGCTTCACCGTCGAGGCCGAGGGGACCGAGAAGCCGGTGTGCGTCGCGGACAGCGTCGGACGCGTGCTGACCGGCGACTGAGGCTCGCGAAGCTGCCGGCCTACTCCAGCACGATGGCGCGAATCGCATGCTCATCGGGAAGCTTCTCCACGATCCGCCAGAGGATCTGCCGCTCGTCATCCTGCTCGCGCTGAAGATCGTTGAGCAGCAGCCGCACGGCCGTGTAGGTGATCTTCATCTGTGGAGCGCTCAGGGGCAGTCTCAGCGCCTCGCCCTCGGGGGGCGTCGCATCGATGCCCGCGAGGACTTCGCGGGCGAGCCGCCGGATGTCGGGCTGGTGGGCCTCGTCGACGATCAGCAGACGGAGCGCGCTCGCGGCGACGGGCACCTCGTCAGGGTCCAGAAACAGGTGGAATGCAGGCTCGCTCTCGCTCGTGAGGTCATTCATGCCGCACCCCTGATCTCCGTCTTCGCTGGGCCTGCAGCCTAGCCGATGGCGCGGCCCGCAGCTCTGATTGGGGCTTAGAAACACACCCACCCGGGTACTTGGGCCTCAGGTTGTCATCAATGGGGGAACAGGGGGACAGGTTGTCATCAACGGGCCTAACACGCAGGGATCTTCTGCGCGCAGGGGCAGCTGCCGGCGCGCTGGCGGGCATGGAGGTCCTCGCCTCGCCCGCACAGGTGCTCGAGCGCGTGCTGGCGGCGCCTACCGCCTGCGGGTCGCTCTCCGCGATCGAGCACGTAGTCATCTTCATCAACGAGAACCGGTCATTCGACAGCTACTACGGAACCTACCGCGGCGTCAAGGGCTTCCACGACCGCAGCGTGCTGAAACTCACCGACGGCAGCGAAAAAACGATCTTCGCCCAGCCGTTCCCCGGCGCAGCCGGGGAACCGTACGGGGGCCACCTGCTGCCATTCCACTTCGACACGACCAAAGGCGGCGAGTGCGTCAACGACATCTCGCACGAGTGGGCGGCGCTGCACGAGTGCTGGGACGGGGGATTGATGGACAAGTTCCTCTCGACCCATCTCGAAACGAACGGGCTGCGCGACGGTCCCAACACGATGGGCTACTACACGCGCGAAGACCTGCCCTTCTTCCACACGCTCGCCGACAACTTCACGATCTGCGACCGCTACTTCTGCTCGGTGCTCGGCCCTACCGACCCGAACCGGCTGTACTCGATGACCGCGACGATCGACCCCGAAGGCAAGCACGGCGGGCCGCTGCTGCAGACGCTCACGAGCACGCGCGTCCAGAACTACGGCAAGTTCACGTGGCGCACCTATCCCGAGCAGCTGCAGGCGGCGGGAATCAGCTGGAAGGTCTACGCGACTCCCGACGGCGACTTCGGCGACAACGTCCTGCCCTACTTCAAGGCCTACCAGGAAAACGCGCAGCTCGCGGCCAACGCGTTCGCGCCCACCTTCCCGGCGGAATTCATGGCCGACTGCCAGGCCGGCACGCTTCCACAGGTCTCGTGGGTGCTCGCCTCGCTGGTGGACAGCGAGCACCCGCCGGCAGCCGTGACCTACGGCGAGGCCGCGCTCGCGGAAGTGCTCAACGGGCTCACGTCCAACCCGGCCGTGTGGGCGAAGACGGCGCTGTTCGCCACCTACGACGAGAACGGCGGCTTCTTCGACCACGTGCCGCCGCCGGTGGCGCCGGCGGGGACGCGCGGCGAGTACCTGACGGTCGAACCGCTACCGAGCATCGCCGGCGGCATCCGCGGGCCGATCGGCCTCGGCTTCCGCGTGCCGATGCTCGTGATCTCGCCCTTCACCCGCGGTGGCCTGGTGTGCTCGAAGACCTTCGACCACACCTCGCTGCTGCGATTTCTCGAGCGGCGCTTCGGCCCCGAAGTCGCCAACCTGAGCAAATGGCGCCGCGCGCACACGGGCGACCTGACGGCGGCGTTCAACTTCGCCGAAGCCGCGAACACGACCGTGCCGACGCTGCCGGTGCCGTCGCGGAGCGATCCGCGGGTGATCAACAGCGACTGCCCGACGCAGGCGCCGGGGACCGGCAGCACCGAATTCCCGACCGTCGAAGGCTATCCGCTGCCCGCGCCGCCGCAGACGATGCCCGGCCAGGAGCGCGGGTCGCCGCGGCGCCCAAGCGGCTGCGTCTGAGGCCCGATCCACGCGCGCGGGACCACCTGACACGTCGGTCACGGCTTGCTCCGGAACGTCCAGCGCGCTACCATCGGGTTCGCCTATTCGTCCGATAATGGACCGAGGACCAGTCATTAGGAAGCCGCCCCGCGGCGGCATCCAGGCTGGGTGTGGGAGGGGGTAGTGGGTGTCCATCGCGAATGACGCGCCGCAGCTGTTCAGGGAGGGCCGCGATCCCTTTGGCCCTCGCTCGTTCGAAGTGCAGGACGTCGTCAGCGACGGGCGGCACAGGCTGGTCCTCACCGGCGAGCTCGATCTCGCCCCGGCCGCCGAACTCGAAGCCACGCTCCTGCGGCTCTGCGCTGACGGGACCAAGGAGATAGCGCTCGACCTGAGCAAACTCAGGTTCATGGGCTCGATCGGGCTGCGGCTGATGTTGCTCGCGAGGGAACTGTGTGAGGAACATGGCTATGAGTTCCAGCTGATCGCCGGACCGGCGAACATCCAGCGCGTGTTCGAGATGACTGGACTGCTCGACGTGCTGCCGTTCCGGACGGGGGACTCCAGCTCGATGCCGTCCTGAGTCGGCGAGCAGCTCCAACCGGCGAAGAGCGGACGGCCGCGTCGTCGGAGGGTGCTCATGTCATGCTTGGCCGTCGATGACCGAACGCGAGATTCGCTCGTGGCTGATGGACATGGACGGCGTGCTGGTGCGCGAGGAGCAGGCGATTGCAGGCGCCGAGGAGTTCCTCGCCCGGCTGCGCGAGCGCGGCACGCCTTTCCTCGTGCTGACGAACAACTCGATCTACACGCGGCGCGATCTCGCGGCAAGGCTTGTGGCGAACGGCCTCGACGTACCCGAGGAGGCCATCTGGACCTCGGCGCTCGCTACGGCACGCTTTCTCGAGGACCAGCGCCCCGGTGGTTCGGCATTCGTGATCGGGGAGGCCGGGCTCACGACCGCTCTGCACGACGCGGGTTACACGCTGACCGAGCGCGCTCCCGACTACGTCGTGCTGGGTGAGACACGCACATACTCCTTCGAGCGCATCACCCGCGCGATACGCCTGATCGCGGGTGGAGCACGCTTCATCGCGACCAACCCCGACCCCACCGGTCCCTCGAGCGAGGGCCCGTTGCCGGCGACCGGCTCGGTGGCGGCGCTGATCAGCCGTGCGACCGGCGTCGAGCCGTACTTCGTGGGCAAGCCGAACCCCTTGATGATGCGCTCGGCGCTCAACGCGATCGACGTGCACTCCGAGACCGCCGCGATGGTCGGTGATCGCATGGACACCGACGTCGTCTCAGGCCTGGAGGCGGGGATGGAGACGATCCTCGTGCTGACCGGCGTCACCACTCGCCAGCAGGCCGAGCGCTACCCCTACCGTGCCTCGCGCATCGTCGACTCGGTCGCCGAGCTGATCGGCGAGCTCACCTAGCGACCTCACCACCCAGCGCCTGCTGGATCTCCGCGATCGCGGCGCGCTCCTGATCACTGACCGGGTCCTCGGCGTGACGCCCCTCGCTGTGCGCGCGGGCGGCCCTTTCCGCGAGATCGACGACGAACCGCCTGTAGTCGTCGAGCTCCTGCGGTTGCGCCTTGCGCTCGAGCAGCGCGACGGCGTCGCGCAGATGCTCCAGAAGATGCGTCTTGAGCTCCTCGGGTGAGCCGTAGCGGGTGTGGTCGATCTCCGGCTTGGCGGCGACGATCTCGTCGAGCAGCTCGCTCTGGCCGTGCTGGGCTCGGGCCTCGGCGTATGCCCTGGCCATCGAGATCGTCTCGCGTACGGTCCCGCCCCGCTGCGCCGTGATCACGATCAGCCCCGCGCTCGGCGGACCCTCGAGGACAAGCTCCCACTCCTGCGGTGTGAAGTCGGCCTTTGTCGTCATCCGATGCTCCCGTCGGTAGCTGGATACTGCCGGCGAGTCTAGAGCGCCGCCGCCCGGTCACAGCCGGCCGCGCGGCGACTCGACGCTCAGGATGCCGTGCTCTCGCCGACGAGGCCCTCGAGCAGCGCGGTCATGCGGCTGAGCAGCTCCGCCTGCTCGCCCACGGCGTAGCGCTCCGCGAGCTCGGTTGGTGGTCGATAGCCCACGAGCGTGCCTCCCGCGGCGTCCCAGATCAGCAGCCGTAGTGGAAGCTCATAGCCGATCTGCGGATCCAGCTGCATGAGCAGCGTCCCGGCCCTCGGGTCACCGAATATCACGAGCTCCTCGTCCGGCAGCTCGAGCCCGGCCGCACGCGCTGCCCCTGCGTGATCGATGCGCGCGAACATCGTGATTCCACGCTCGCCGAGCGCGGCGACCAACCGGTCCGCCGTCACGGCGACGCTGTGGGGACTTTGAGCGACCCGCAGGGACATCTCCTGTTCGTCTCAGTGTGCCTGATGGGGGTGGACGATGCCACCCGATCGCAGCCATCTCACGACGGCGGATCGGCGCGCCGACAGCTCAACACCACCCCGATAAGGTTCGGCCTGCCAGGCCACGCAGAGGCCGGCCACTGGCACCTGGAGCGCGAAGGAGACAGGATCGGGATGAGCGTCCACTATCAGAGCGATGGGCCCGTCGCGGTCCTCACCATCGACCGGCCCGAGGTGGCCAACGCGATCGACGCTCCCACCGCACTGGAGCTGGCCGACGGCTTCCGCCGGTTCGACGCCGACCGTTCGGCGTCAGTCGCCGTGCTCACCGGCGCCGGCGGGACGTTCTGCGCGGGAGCCGACCTCAAGGCGATGCGCTCCGGCGAACCTGACCGCGTCACCCGCCTCTCGCCCGATGGCGACGGCCCCGTGGGGCCCACCCGGATGCTTCTCTCAAAGCCCGTCATTGCGGCGGTGGAAGGCCATGCCGTCGCGGGCGGCCTCGAGCTGGCGGCATGGTGCGACCTTCGCGTCGCCTCCGAGCAGGCCGTCTTCGGCGTCTACTGCAGGCGTTGGGGCATCCCCCTGATGGACGGCGGCACCATCCGCCTCGCCCGACTGCTGGGCCACAGCAATGCCCTGGACCTGATCCTCACGGGACGTGGAGTATCCGGCCAGGAGGCCCTGCGCATGGGCCTCGCCAACCGACTCGTACCGGCCGGAGAGGCGCTGTCCGCGGCGCTCGAGCTCGCACGGGAGATCGCCGGCAAGCCGCAGGCGGCGCTGCGCAGCGACCGCGTCTCGTCCTACGAGCAGTGGTCGCTCTCGCTCGAGGATGCTCTCGCGGGGGAGTACCGCCACGGGATGGCAACCCTGCAGACGGGCGAGATGCTCGGCGGCCTGGAGCGGTATGAGTCCGGGAGCTGGCGAGCGCAGCGTGACGCGTAGGCGGCGCTGAAGGGTCTCGAGCCGGCCGGTGAAGCGCCTGGCGCCGCGCGGTGTCACCCATCATCGCTCGCGAACGCGTCGATTACTGCTCGCTCGCGCAAGGTCTCGACCTCCTGCTGCTGCCCGGCGGCTCGCTCGATCAGCCGATCCAGATCGCGCCGATCCAGGCGTGAGTCCTCGGCAGCCAGTTGACGCAGGGTGCGCCACAGCGCAAGCTTGCCCGTCACTCCGAGCATCAGCACCTCGAGCTCCATCAGGCGGCTGAGCGGCGAGTAGCTCAGCAACCGCCCGTTGAGCTTCAGCCGCCCGACCTTCTCCGCCGTCCACCCGAGTACGACCTTCACTCGATCGATGCCCACGTCGAGGTCGCTCATGATCGACTGCAGCGACTTGCGGTCCTGCTCTATTTCGCCCGCGAGCCGCGCAAGGCCGGGGCCGTAGTCGTTGCGGCTGTTGCTCCTGACCAGGCGCCGGGCCAGCTCGAGTCCGGCGGTCGAGCCGGCGAGATGGTCATTCAGGTAGATCGGCAGCAGCTCGGAGTGGATGCGCACGGCTTACCCCGTCTGCCACGAGCCGACACGTGCGCCCCTGGCTCCGCTGATCAGCGGGTCATCGCAGGCCGCGATCTGAGCGAGCTCGGCGGTCAGCGGGCCGCGCACCTGTGCCTTCACGAGCGGGTAGGCAGGGAGGGCCGCGAGCTGGAGGGCGCGCTCGCATGCCCGGTCGAGAAGCTCTCGCGGCTCGAGGACCTCATCGACGACGCGCAGCGCCAGCGCCTCATCCGGCCCGACGGTGCGGCCCGTCAGGCAGAGGTCGCGCGTCACCGAGGGATCGAGCTCGGCTCGCACGACCGCCAGCGGACCCGCCGGGAAGGGAACTCCCGCCGCGACCTCGTTCAGGGCCAGCTTGTGCTCGCCGCGAGCCGCGAGCCGCAGGTCGCATGCGAGGGCGATCACGAGTCCGCCGCCCATCGCGTGGCCGTTGATCGCGGCCACCACCGGGGGCGACGCTGAGCAGATCGTCGCGACGAGCTCATTGATCGCGTTTATCGCATCCCGGCGCTGCTGGGCGTCGTAGGTCGGTGCAACCTTCGTGTCGATGCCGGCGCTGAAGCAGGGACCGTCTCCCGTCAGGACGAGGGCGCGCGCGTCCGAGTCCGTCACTGCGCCGACGCCGCGTGTGATGGCCCGAACGAGCTCGAGATCGAGAGCGTTGACGGGCGGGCGGGCCATCCGCACAAGCGCCACTCCGTCTGCCCGGCGTTCCAGGTCGATCACGGCGTGGGCAACTCTACGCGAACGCTTCGATCGCGCTCGCATTCCGTTCTCGACCATCGGCATGTCCGGCCCGGGACGCGGCGCTCCTCCCGGTTGTCTTCGTCCGGGGAGCGCCTAACAGAGCTAGGGCAATGCAAGTCCTCACAGCTCTCGCGGACTCGGCGTTATCCGGACGGGAGACCCGGGTACAGGTCTGCCAGAGCTGGCGCATCGCCGGCCACCGGCCAGAACGGTCGCGCGACGCCGAGGAACGCACCGGCTCCTGAGCGCGATGGGCAACGGACAGACCGCCACCGACATACGGCGTTTCCGCAATCGGACGGAGGCTGGCCGTTTCTTGGCCGCGCGACTCCGCCACTACTCCGGCCGCGAGGATGTCGTCGTGCTCGGCCTTCCTCGCGGAGGGGTCCCTGTGGCCTACGAGGTGGCACGCGAGCTCGCCGCGCCGCTCGACGTGTACGTCGTCCGCAAGCTGGGCGTGCCCGGACACGAGGAGTTCGCCTTCGGCGCGATCGCCACCGGCGGGGTGCGCGTGCTCAACAAGGAGCTGATCGAGCAGCTCGGGCTCCCCGCGGAATGGATCGAGGCGATCGACGCCAAGGAGCGGCGCGAGCTGGAGCTGCGCGAGCGCGCGTATCGCGGGGACCGGCCTCCGCCTGATCTCGCTGGCCGGACGGTGATCCTCGTCGACGACGGCCTGGCAACCGGCTCGACGATGCTGGCCGCGCTGCAGGCGGTCCGTCTCGACGATCCCGCCAGGGTCGTCGCAGCCGTCCCGGTTGCCGCTCCGGAGGTGTGCGAAGCCCTGCAGGCGCTGGCCGACGAGATCGTCTGCGCCCTCACGCCACAGCCGATGCGCGCCGTCGGGCTGTGGTACGAGGACTTCTCGGAGACCAGCGACGAGGAGGTGCGGGACCTCCTGGCGCGCGCCCGCCGTCCCCCCGTGTCCAGCGGGCTCGACGCCGA
Organism: Solirubrobacterales bacterium; assembly: GCA_025964115.1. Taxonomy (GTDB): domain Bacteria; phylum Actinomycetota; class Thermoleophilia; order Solirubrobacterales; family Solirubrobacteraceae; genus Palsa-744. Next base: position 5,125 of record JAOPZM010000245.1, on the reverse strand, counting down.
CGGCGTGCTTCGGGCGCTCACCGGCGCCGAGGACGACTACGGGGCGCTGCTGACGCGCGCCTACGGCGTGCGTCACGTCCTGCTCGGCGAGGCCTCGCACGGAACGCACGAGTTCTATCGCGAGCGGGCCGAGATCACAAAGCGGCTGATCGCCGATGCCGGCTGCAGCGCGGTGGCCGTCGAGGCGGACTGGCCGGACGCCTACCGCGTGAACCGCTTCGTCCGCGGTATCGGCGAGGACCGGACGCCGGAGGAGGCGCTCCGCGGCTTCCGCCGCTTCCCTGTTTGGATGTGGCGGAACACGGTCGTCTCGGACTTCGTTGGCTGGCTGCGGGACTTCAACGACTCGCTGCCAAACGGCGCTCCGAAGGTCGGCTTCTACGGGCTCGACCTCTACAGCCTCCACGCATCGATGGAAGCTGTCGTCTCCTATCTCGAGAGCGTCGATCCCGAGGCCGCCGCGCGTGCGCGCGAACGCTACGCCTGTTTCGACCAGTTCGGCCGGGACCCGCAGGTCTATGCCTACGAAGCGGGCATCGCGGGCGCCGAAACCTGCGAGGACCAGGCGGTCCAGCAGCTGCTGGACATGCGAAACCATGCCGCCGAGATCGCGCGCGGCGACGGGCAGGCGGACCCCGACGAGCGCTTCTACGCCGAACAGAACGCCCGCCTGGTCGTCAACGCCGAGCGCTATTACCACGCGATGTTTCGCGGAGGCGTCGAGAGCTGGAACCTGCGCGACCGTCACATGGCGGAGACGCTGGAGCAGCTCTCAGGGCACCTCGAGCGCACGAGCGGCAGGGCGAAGATCGCGCTGTGGGAGCACAACTCGCACCTCGGCGACAACCGCGCGACCGAGCTCGGGCAGTCCGGGCAGCTGAACGTGGGTCAGCTGGTGCGCGAGAAGTACGGCAAGGCCGCCCTGCTGCTCGGCTTCACGACCTACACGGGAACGGTGACGGCAGCCTCAGAGTGGGGCGGTCCCGCGGAGCGCAAGAACGTGCGCCCCGCGCTGCCCGGCAGCTGGGAGGAGCTGTTCCACGCGCAGGGCAGCCGAGCGTTCCTCCTGGACCCGAGCAAGCTCCACGGCCGCAGGCTCGAGCGCGCGATCGGGGTCATCTACCAGCCGCAGACAGAGCGCATCTCGCACTACTTCCACGCCCGCCTTGCCGACCAGTTCGACGCCGTCGTCCACATCGACGAGACGACGGCGCTTGAACCGCTCGAGCGCACGAGCGAGTGGGAGGCGGGCGAGCTGCCCGAGACGTTCCCCACCGGAATCTAGTGGCCCGCCGTATAGACGTCCGGCCCGAAGACGGCCGGCACCGACGCGGCGTCGGCCAGCCGCGGCAGCCCGAACGACGACTCCCAGCTGGCCAGCGAGGAATAGTGGTTGTAGGGGGTCGAGCTCACGGTGCCGGGTTTGATGAACGGCGAGAGCAGCACCGCGCCGACCCTGCCGCCGCCCGGCCCCGTGATCCCGGGCGATGGCGAGCCGGGCCCGGGCATCTCTCCACAGCAGGCTTCAGTTTCGGAGTTCGACGCCTCGTCGAACACGATCTCAAGCAGCCCGTTTTCACGGTAGGCCTGGGAGCTCGTGATCTTCGGCACCCAGGTTTCCAGGAACGTGTCGATGTCCGCGAGCGCGGAGGCGCCGCTCGGCTGGCTCGAGCAGGGATAGTCGTGCCCGTCGTTGCAGAGGTTGGGCGTGATGAGCGAGAAGCGCGGCGTCTTCGTCGCTGCGCTGAGGTCCGTGGCCAGGCCCGTCTCGCCCTTCAGCGCCGCCGCGGGCATCGCGCCGGTCGGAGAGCCGAGCGCGACGACGTGCTTGTCGCAGTAGGTCGGTTCGTCGATAACCGAGTGGAAATACACGAACGGGTCGTGGCGCGTCGCGTAGCCGTCACCGGCCTCGGCTTTCTGGGTTTCGTCGGTGGCTTCGAGCGCTGGGTGCCCGCACGCGGCCGCCTCGCGGTTGGGGTCGTTGCCCATGTCCTCCATGTAGGCCTTCCACGTGAGTTTCTTCGCGGAGAGCTGCGTGCCGATGCTGGGCACTTCCGCCGGATAGACGCAACCGGTGCCGGTCTCGACGCCGCTCGACAGCATGATCGCTCCGGTGAAGTTGTCGAACTTGGGACAGTCGGCCTGGTTCTGCGCGTTGGGCGGCTGGCCGGAGACAAGCGAGATGTAGTTGTCGTTGCTGGCATGGCCGGTCGCGTAATAGCTTTCGAGCAGCGCGCCCTGGGAGGGCAGCGTCTGCGCCAGGTAGGGATCTGCGGTTGGATTGCCGAACGTGGCCGCGTAGCCCTGGTTCTCGAGCACGATCACGAACACATGGCGGACCTTGGTCGGCGTGAACGCAGCTGCGGTCGACGACCCGACGCCCAGCGCGCACACGGCCATCGCGACTGCGATCCAGATCCTCGCCGGTGGCCGGCGGCGCTCGGTCGTCGCAACGAGCGGCCGCAGGGATGTGAACGTGTGACGCATTGATCCTCTCTCTCTTAGGGCGTGGTCGCGGCGCCAACCGGAGCGGGCGGTTCGGCGATCGTGGGTGGTTGCAGAAAGGCGGGCGCTTCAAGGTTGAGGAAGTCCTTGACCGTCTTCGCGTTGGCGTCCCGGTAGGTGAGCGCCGGCAGGTTCCACTTCGCCTCGACCGTGGCCAGGAAGGAGGTGTGGTCGTGCACGACGTTGGTGACGGCGTTCGGCTTGGAGTAGGGCGAGACGACGACGGCGGGGACGCGCGGCCCGTAGATGTCATAGCCGCCGGGCACATCGCCCGGGCCGAGCTTCGGCGGGATCGAGTCGGGCGCGATAGCGCTCGGCGGCGGAACGTGGTCGTAGTAGCCGCCGTGCTCGTCGTAGGTGTAGATCAGCAGCGTGCGCGGCCAGGCTGGCGAGTTCAGCACCGCTTTGACGACCGTGGAGGCCCAGTACTCGCCGTAGGCCATGTCCTGCGGGTTCTCCTCATCGCCGCCGGTCGTTTCGAGCTTTTCGGCGATCGGCTGAAGGGCCGGCAGCGTAGCGAGGCTCGAGCCGACGATCCCTGCCACCCCGAACTCGGGGTCCACGAGGCTCACCGACGGCAGGCTGCCGGTCGCGCAGTCGCTGAAGAACTGCGCGATCGGCGAGAGGTTGCCGGGATACTTTTCGACCGTCGAGCCGATGATGCCGACCGAGGGCAGGTCGGTGAAGTAGTTGCGCCAGCTGATTTCGTAGTGGTGAAGTCGATCCCAGATGGTGCCGTTGGGCGGCGGCGGGTCTTTGAGGCTTTCGACATCCGTCGAGATGTTGCCGTAGGCGGTTCCGGCCATCAGGAAGCGGCGATTCGGATAGGTCTGGCAGGGCGCGGAGCAGAACCAACGGTTGGCTACGCAGAAGGTGCTCGCCAGCGAGTAGGGGAACGGCAGCAGGTCTTTCGTCCAGTAGCCCATCGGCTGGACAGCCCCGCCGACCGAGGCGACGAAGCCGTCCATCTTTCCTTCGTCGATCTGCTTGTGTGTCGCGTTCCAGCTCTGCGAGACGTTCGGGCCTTGGGCCGTGGTGGCGAATGGGAACGAGCGCACCGGACCTTCGGGACCAGGGTTGCTGTTCAGCGCCACGCCCTTGGTGTTGAATTTGAGACCCTGCGCTTTGGGCTGGCCCGAGCGACCGAGCGCACCGAGCACGTTGTCGAACGAGTGGTTCTCCATCATCACCACGACGATGTGGTCGAAGGGGAGCGCGGCCGACACGGTCCCGGCCGGCCGCCTGGGATCGGGCAGGCTGTCGGGGCCCCGCAGGGTTGCGCCGGCTGCCGCGACGGCGCGCCACAGGCCACCGGCCCCCGACATCGCCGCGACTCCCGCCCCAAGCGAGCCGCCGTAGCGCAGGAACGCACGGCGGGTGAGCGGATGGTCGATTGAGCGGTCTGGGAGGTCGGTCAACTGGGCCCCGTTGTGCGCATGCCGGTGAGAGCGGCGTTCTCTAGGTACCCGCAGGCCGCCGCAAGTATGTGAAGATCATGTGAGGGGCGGCGGAGCTGCGACGGAAGTAATGTTCGTCGCGTGGGTGTAGATCCGCGCCTCAACGGCCATGGCAACGGGGGATTGCGACGGCCACGGTCGATCGCGGTCGTCGGCGGGGGCTTCGGCGGCGTCGGAGCGGCCGTGATGCTGCATCGGGCCGGCTATGACGATGTAACGGTCTTCGAGCGCGGCGAGCGGGTTGGGGGCGTGTGGAATCACAACACCTACCCGGGCGCTGCCTGTGACGTACCGTCGCACCTGTACGAGTTCTCGTTCGAGCCGAACCCGCGCTGGTCGCGACGCTACGCGCCGCAGGCGGAGATCCAGGCCTATCTCGAGGACGTCGCACGGCGCCACGGGTTGCTTGAGCGGATCCACACGAGCACGGAGGTGACCCGGGCGAGCTGGGACGAGCAGCGCGAGAAATGGCTACTCGATACGACCGCGGGTACGCACGAGGCCGACGTGCTGCTCACCGCCTGCGGCCAGCTCTCCACGCCGAAGCTGCCGTCGATCCCGGGGATCGAGGGCTTCGAAGGCCCCGTCTTCCACACCGCACACTGGCGCCACGATGTCGACCTGGCGGGCAGGCGGGTGGCCGTGATCGGCACCGGCTGCAGCGCGATTCAGACCGTGCCATCGATCCAGCCGATCGTCGCCCACCTCGATGTCTACCAGCGCTCACCCGGATGGACGATCCCGAGGATGGACTTCCCCTACGGCGAGCGGACACAGCGTCTCTTCGAGCGGTTCCCGCTCCTTCAGAGGCTCGACCGCATCGCGATCTTCGCGTTCATGGAGCTCGGCGTGCTCGCGATGACCGGTCGCCGGAGGCTCTTTCGCCCGTTCCGGCGGGCGCTGCTCGAGGCCTTCCGCACGGTCGGCCGCAAGCAGATCGAGAAGGCGATCGATGATCCCGAGCTGCGCGCCAAGCTGACGCCCAGCGACGAGATCGGCTGCAAGCGGATCATGCTCACGGATGAGTGGTACCCGGCGCTCGCGAAGCCGAACGTCGACCTCGTGACCCAGCCGATCGCCGAGGTGACCACGGGTGGGGTGCGCCTGAAGGACGGCACGGAGCGTCCCGCCGACGTGCTCGTGCTGGCCACCGGTTTCTCCTC
>JAOPZM010000238.1 GCA_025964115.1 Solirubrobacterales bacterium | reverse complement strand
CGGGCGCTCCGGCGCAGACGAGACCGGCGCGCCAGGTGGGGAGCGCTCCGGGGAGCGTCCCTGGAGCGTGCAGCGGCTCGGCGGTGAGACCGTCTACAGCGGACGGCTGGTGGAGGTGCGCCTGGAGCGCTTCCGCCATGTCGACGGGGAAGAGGTCACGCGCGAGATCGTCCGTCACCGCGGCGCGGTCGGAGTCGTGGCCTACGACAGCGAGCGCGTGTGGCTCGTGCGCCAGCCGCGGGAGACCGTGGAGTCCGAACTGCTCGAGATCCCCGCGGGACGTCTGGATGTGGACGGTGAGAGCCCGCTCGAGGCGGCGCAGCGTGAGCTGGCCGAGGAGGTCGGGCTTGGAGCGGAGCGCTGGGAGCCGATCTCGAGCTTCTACACGAGCGCCGGCTTCACCGACGAGCGCGTTCACCTCTTCAGCGCCACCGGCCTTCACGAGGCGAGCGCAGAGAGCGGTGAGAACGAGCGGATCGAGATCGTCCCGTGGCCGCTGAGCGGGCTGGAGGAGGCGATCGGCGAATGCCGCGACGCGAAGACCCTGATCGGGCTCCTCTGGCTGGCCCGCCGGCTGAACGCCTGATTGCACCGCCAAGGAGCCTTCGCACCGGGAGCGAAGCTGTGAGCGATGACGGGCACCGATACCGCGCAGGCTGCGGCGGTTGGCATCGAGGGTGAGATCCTCGACTTCCTCGCCTACCTCGAGCTGGAGCGCGGGCTGTCCCGCAACACACTCGAGGCCTACCGCTCCGACCTGCTGCAGTTCGGCGAGTTCCTGCGGCGCCGTGGCCTGACACTGGCCGCGACCAAGCACGGCGACCTCGCCGCGTTTCTCTCCGAGCTCACTTCCGGCGGTGCAGAGCGCCCGCCCGTGGCAGCCGCCACGCTCGCACGCAAGGTAGCGGCACTCCGCTCCTTCTACCGGCACCTGCGCCGTGAGGGTGATCTCCAGCACGACCCGACCGCCGACCTTCGCGGCCCGCGCAAGACGCGCACGCTCCCGCGAGTGCTCACACGCGAGGAGGTGACGCGCCTGCTCGGCGAGCCGCGCGGGGCCGATCCGCGCGCGCTGCGCGACCGGGCGCTGCTCGAGGTCATGTATGCGTGCGGGTTGCGCGCCTCGGAGGCGATCGGGCTCGAGCTGGCAGACGTCGACCTCGACGAGGGCGTGCTGTGCGCGCGCGGAAAGGGCTCCAAGGAGCGAATCGTCCCGATCGGCCGGCAGGCCGTTGGCGCGCTGCGCGCCTACTGTCGCAGCGGGCGCCCAGCGCTGATCGGAGCCCGCGCCGAGTCCGGCATGTTCGTGAACCGCCGCGGCACGCGGCTCACCCGCCAGGGCCTCTACAAGATCGTCCAGGGTCACGCGCGCCGGGTGGGCCTCGAGGACAAGATGAGCCCGCACACGCTGCGCCACACGTTCGCGACCCACCTGCTCGCCGGCGGCTGCGACCTTCGCTCGCTGCAGGAGATGCTCGGGCACGCCGACCTCGCCACAACCCAGGTCTACACCCATCTCTCGGCCGAGCGCCTGAAGGACGCCTACTTCAGCGCGCACCCGCGGGCCTCGCGCTGAGTGGCCCACTCACACCCACTCGGGCTCTCAGGTACACATCCGCGGATGGACTCCATGCCGGCTCGGCGGGCGATCGTGCTCGTCATCGACGCGTGTGGCGTGGGGGCGCTCCCCGACGCGGCACGCTACGGGGACGAGGGGACGAACACGCTCCTGCACGTCGCCGAGGCGAGCGGCGGCCTCGAGCTGCCGACGCTCGCCGGGCTCGGGCTGGGTTCGATCCTGCCCCTCCCGGGCGTGGCACCCGTGGGGGACCCGGCGATACACGGCCGCCTGCACCCACTGGGGCCCGGCAAGGACTCCATTGCCGGCCACTGGGAGCTGATGGGAGTCGTGCTCGAGCGCCCGCTGCCGACCTATCCCGATGGCTTTCCGCCGGCGGTCATCTCGCGCCTGGAGCAGGCGATCGGCCGCGGGGTCATCTGCAACCTCCCCTACAACGGGATCGCGGCCATCGAGGAGTTCGGGGACGAGCACCTGCGAACCGGCTCGCTGATCCTCTACACCTCGCAGGACTCCGTCCTGCAGCTGGCCGCGCACGTCGAGCGGGTCCCCCCCGTGGAGCTCTACCGGGCATGCGCGTCCGCCCGCGAGGCGATGGTCTCCGAGCACGCCGTCGGGCGGGTCATCGCGCGACCGTTCACCGGGTCGCCGGGGCGCTTCCTCCGCACGGACGGTCGGCGCGACTTCGCCCTGAAGCCGCCTGGGCCGAGCTACCTGCAGGAGCTCCAGGGCCTCGGCGTGGAGGTCCACGCCGTCGGGAAGATCGCCGACCTGTTCGCAGGTGTCGGCGTCGGGAGCTCACACCCGGGAGCGACCAACGCACGGGCGCTCGAAAGCGTCGAGGCGCTGCTCGGCGGGCTCGAGCGGGGGCTGGTGTTCGTCAACCTGATCGAGACCGACCAGGTCTACGGGCACCGCAAGGACGCCGACGGGTTCGCGCGGGCGCTGCGCGAGATCGACGCACGGCTGGCCGGCTGGCTCGGGCAGTTGCGCCCTGACGATCTGCTGATCGTCACCGCCGACCACGGCGTCGACCCGGCCCATCCCGGCACAGACCACACGCGCGAGCACGCTCCGCTGCTGGCCGTGAGCGGGCAGATGCTGGCGCGGCGCGCGGCCGGGGGGCGGCTGCAGGGCCGGCGTCACGACGGACCGCTCGCCGACGTCGGCGCGACCGCGCTTCGCTGGCTCACCGGGCGCGAGGCCCGCGAGCTGCGGGGGGAGGCGTTCATGGGCGAGGCGGGCGAGGTGGCCGATCCCGCCGCGGCCGCGCCCTGACCGCAGGCGCGCCCTACGCCCCGCCTCAGCGTTTCTTGACGGCCGGCAGGCCGATGTTGCCCTGCTCGTCGATCGCGCGGATCGCGATGTAGCCGAGCACGCCGCGCGGCAGCGTGTATGACTGGGTGGTTCCGGCCGCCGCGGGCGCGGGCGCTCCGCCGAGGGGCGTGGCGCTCGCGAAGCTCTGTGGAGTGATCGGGCTGGCCGAGGTGACGATCTCATAGGAGCTGGCCGTCCCGCACATCAGATCGCCGCCCGGGGCGGTCCAGCTGAGGACGCCTTTTACGAGGCTCGCGTGCAGCGGCACGCCGGGCGGGACCGCGTCACGGGTGTAGTCGCCCGAGTTGGCGATGTCGTGGTGGAAGTTCGGCCACGAGCTCGGCGAGCACGCCGACGCCGGGGTCGCGTAGACCGACAGCGTGCCCGAACGCGTGAGCGAGACGACGTCCTTGCTCGCGCCCGCTCCCGTGTCGAGCGTGCCCAGCGAACCGAGGATCGGCGTCGCCACGAGCCAGTCGCCCGTCAGCTTCGGCCATGCGCTGCTCGCCGCGCCGCCTTCGGCGTTGTAGGCCTGGAGGTCCTGGGAGGCTGTGCCGGCGAGCACCTCCTGGGCGGGCGCCGCGCCCGTCACATCGCCCACGACCTGACCGGTGATGAACGAGAGGTCGTTGTTGACCGCCGGGAACCCGGGCGCGTACTGGCCGCTGTTCGCGTTCCATGCCGCCGTGAAGTCCTGACCGCCCCTCTGGTAGTCGGGGGCGACGATGTCGAGCGCGCGGATCAGGCCGGCGACGGGGGCGAACATGTTGATGCTCGTCCCGTCGAGCGTCCCGAACGACGGCTCGCCGACCGCGGGGAACGCCGGGGTGTCGGTCTTGCCGTTGCCCGCGCCGAATTCGGTCGCAAGCGTGTTGTAGCTGCCTTCGGCCGAGCCGTAGCAGGAGCTTCCGTCGGAGTTCAGCAGGTAGCCGGGGCCCGCGTCGGGCGTGACGCCGACCTTCGGGCCCTGGCCGCCTTCGGGGCATGTGAGCGGCGCCACGATCGGCGAGCCGTTGATGCCCTCGCCGACGTCGGGCAGCAGGCCCGCGTTGATGATGCCGATCTTCACCGGCCAGCCGCTGCGGAAGGCGGCGGATGTGCACTGCGAGCCGCTGCACGCGAACCCGCCCGTGGCAGCCGAGGAGGGATCGGAGGAGTAGCCGCCCGCCTTGATCGCATAGACGCGGCCGTTGGCGAAGTGCAGGACGCCCGCGGCACCGAGCAGGCCGAGCGAGGCCGAGGTCGTCTTGGCGGAGTTTATGGAGCCCTCGTTGCCCGTGTTCACGAGGTACTCCTCGTTGCTGCCCACGACGATGCTCGGCGGGTTGCCGGGGCCATCGAGATAGGCGACGGCTGGCGTGTCGACGATCTTGCCCTGGTCTTCGTCTTTTCCTGGATTGGCCTGCGCGTTCGAGTTGAAGGCCATCTGGTTGCTGGTCGCGTCCACCGAGGCGACCTTGTTGGGGTCCTCGACGAGCACCGGGAAGCCGCTCACCGGGCTGCCGTCGGCGTGCCACGCATACACATGGCGGTCCTCGCCGGCGGCGATGATGTCGAGTCCATGGCCGGCGGCGGCATCGAGCCGGCCGAGCACCGGGGAGGTCAGGAAGCCGCCCTCGGTACGCTCGCGCACGCCCGCCCGCTGGGCCGCCCACGCGGGATCCCCGGCCAGCGGCGCGCCCGAGTAATTCGGGTTCGAGGTCTGGTGGAAGACCAGATGGCCGGCGGAGTCCCAGGCGTAGACGTTCCCCTGGAGGTCGTCGGCGATGACCTCGAGGCGGCCGTCCCCGAACAGGTCGCCGACAGCGGGCGCCTCGAGAACCGGATCGTAGTGCGCCGTCGAGAGCTCGCCGCTCGAGAACGCCCGCCCGCCGGCGTGCAGGGGAAGCGGTTCGGTGTGCACCGGCCAGCCGGGCAGGTCCTTCACGGTGGCGGTCGACGGGTTGTAGCGGTAGGCGTGGATCCAGCCGTCGGAGTTCGCGACGATCAGCTGGTTGGAGTCTGCGCCTGCGTTATCGGCCAGCACTGGGCTCGCGTCGCCGTCGCCGCGCATCTCCAGCGGAAAGCCGGAGAGCATGTTCTGGTCGCGGTGCAGGAACAGCTGGCGCCGGTCCTCGCCCGTCATCACGGGACCGGCAGCGCCGGCGGCCGTGTTCACCACGACCCTGACGGTGAACGCGTAGGGGAGTGTGTTCGGGCGCCCGTTGGATGTCTGCGCGAGGCCCAGCCCGCCATTCTCGTTGCCGGTGAAAGAGCTTGGATCACCGTGGGGGAACAGCGACTGGAGCGTTGCGGTGCTGACCGATGCGAGCAGCCCGTTGAACGGGGAGGAGTGCTTCGTGGCCCCGTTGCAGTAGGAGGAGGGGATGGTGACGAAGTCACCGCCGGCCGAGGTCGCGGCATTGTTCGGCGCTGCGCCGGGAGCGATGTCGACATGGCAGGTGTAGCTCGTCCTTGCGCTGACGTAGCCTTTGAGTGCGAAAGACGAGCGAGCCGGGTCGAGTTGCTGGAACCATTCGGGCGATGTGATGTCGGCCTCCGGCGGGATCCTTCCCTGGGCCGCCGCTTCGACGGACTTGTAGGCGTCGATGCGGCCATACCCGAAGAACTCGTCGAAGCCCTTGCGCGACGGGTAGCGGAACGTGTCGGGCAGCGGCCCGATCACCCCCGCGTTCTCGTCGGCGGCGAAGGTCGTGTTGGAGTTCGGGTCCGTGCATCCCGGCGCCATCCCGACGCTGCACGCCGTCTCCGGCTGCAAGGCCGTGTTGACGTCGTCTGCCTGCCCGCCTTCGCCAGCGTCCGCAGGTGCGCTTCCGGTGCTGGGGGCGCTGGATCCGAGCGTCGAGGATCCGTTGACGGTGGTACCGGCGATGTTGCCCGACGCCATCAGCTGGCGGACCTCGTTCGCCGTGATCGCGCACGCCGCGCCATCGACCCGCGTGCAGTCCTTGGCGGCCGTGAGCTTCGGGCCGGCGACCGACGGGCAGTGGCCATAGAGCGCCGCGCCACAGGCGTTGAGCGCCGCGCTGTAGATGAGTCCGGCGACGCCTGCGCTCTTGCCCGTCGCCTCCGAGGAGCAGGAGGTGGCCGGCACCGAGAGGTCGACACGGGTCCCGAAGTTCGTGCAGCCGTCGAGTTGCAGATAGGAGGGCGGCTTGTTCGTGACGGGCACTTTGCCGAGGCTCGCGGGGCCCTCCACGGCGTTGACGACGATCGTGTGCGGGAGCGCGCCGGGCTGGTTGTGGTGTTCGGCCGCCTCGTCAGCTGCCGAGGCGATCACGGTGACGCCGTGGCCATAGGCGTAGTCGATCGCCTGGCGCGCGAAGACCGGGTCGTTGTAGGTTCCGAGCGCCTCCTGGATGATGCTCACCCCGCGATCGGTGGCGTAGATCGCCGCCTCGGCGAAGCGGTTCGCGTCGGCAATGAACGACTCCCCGACCCTCAACGGGAGCACCGTGCAGTTCGGGCATGAGCCCACCTCGCCGGCGGTCGTGTTCGCCTCCGCCGTCGAGTCTTTGTCCTCGCCCGTCCCGTGTTCGTACTGGACGTCATCGAAGGGGTCGTTGTTGTTGTCGACGAAGTTCCAGCCCGCGATGTCGTTGGCGTAGCCGTTCTGGTCGTGGTCGACGCCGTCGGAGAAGGCGATGATCAGATCCTCGGGCGTGAGCATCCCGGCGGGGCCGTTGCGGCATTCCTTCGTCGTCGGCGGGTTGGTGCAACGCGGGTAGCTTTCGAGCACATGCGCCACGCGCGAGTCACAGGCGTAGGAGAGCGTGTCGAACACGCCCTGGCCGCTGATGTCGTAAGGGACCGGGCCGCTGCCGCCCGGTTCGCCCCCCGGCATGCCGCCGTGCGCGTTGTAGTCACCGCCGGTGCCGGCGTGCGCCGTTTCGCAGTCGACGCCCGTGGTGGTGTCGAAGGTCTTCGCCAGGTCGACCCTCGGCGCCGGCAGCTCCCCCGCATTGAGAAGGACCTTCTTGCGCAGCTGGGTCATGGCGCCGGCGTCGTTCCACAGGATTCCCGAGTCGAGCTCGCCGATCGAGACATCGGGTCGGCCGAGGTTGACCTCGAATGCGGTCTTGACCGGGGTGCCGGCGGCGATGCACGAGCCGGTCCCTGAGGGGAAGGTGGCATTGGCGTCGACGAGACTCATTCCGGTTACGCCACACAGCTCGTCCTGCTGGGAGTTGTTCTGGGTGATCGCCTGGTATTCGGTGGGTTGGGATTCTTTCGACGGCGGTATGGCGGGGGTGGCGGCGAACTTCCATCCGAGGCCGCCGACGTTGCTGGGGACATGGCCGGGGGCGAGGGCCCAGCTCGCCGGATCGCCAGCCGTCCCGTCCCCGACGTAGGGAAAGTCGGCGAAGGCCTGCGGTGTGAGGGCGGCAAGCCCGATGGTCGCGGCCGCGAGCGTGGCGAGTGCGTGGCACACGCGCCCGGCAGCGAGCGGGCTCCGGCTTGCAGGCGGCACCCGCCCGCAATCCCGCGCCCATCCACGCTGTCCCCGGCCCCGCCGTGCTCTCGGCACTATCTCTCCTCGCGCCTCTCCTCCGGCGCGATCACTACCCGCCGGCGGCGATTAGGAAACCCGATGTGCATACGCTGGACACGATGCCCGAGCTTCCCGAGGTGGAGACGATCAGAGGCCAGCTCGCCCCGCTGGTCGAGGGCCGCACGCTGCGGCGTATGGAGATCCTCGACGCGCGCTGGTCGCGGCCGCTCGCCCCCGAGGAGCTCTCGGACGCTCTCGAGGGCCGGCGGATCGAGCGTCTCGGGCGGCGCGGCAAGTACCTGGTGTGGAGCTTCGAGGGAGATGTCCACCTAGCGCAGCACCTGCGCATGACGGGCGCCATCCTGTTCGAGCCCGGCGGGGGCCGATCAGGCATCGATCCGCCGCACACCCGTGTGCGCCTGGAACTCGGTCCGGCGCGCCGCGGGAGCCGGCCTGACCGGGAGGCGGCTCGCCGGGCGGTGCGGCTCGTGATCGTCGACCCGCGACGCTTCGGCACGGGGGAGCTGCTGCTCGGCTCGGAGGCCCTGGAGGCGTTCTTCGCCGCCCGCCTCGGCCTCGAGCCGCTCGACGAAGGCTTCACGGGCGAGCACCTGCGCCGGCTCGCCCGGGGGCGAACCGCGCCGATCAAGGCCTTCCTGCTCGACCAGCGGCGGGTCGCCGGCGTGGGGAACATCTATGCCGACGAGGCGCTCTTCCGGGCGAGGGTCCACCCGCTGCGGCCCGCCGGACGCCTGTCGACCGCGCAATGGTCCGCGCTGCGCGACGCGGTCATGGCGGCGTTGCAGGCCGGCATCGACGCGCGCGGGGCCACGATCGACGACTTCCGGGACATCGACGGCGTGAGCGGCTCCTTCCAGGACCAGTTCCTCGTGCACCGGCGCGCCGGAGAGCCGTGCCCGAGATGCGGCGGCGAGATCGTGAAGATGGTCGTCGGCGGCCGCGGGACGTATGTGTGCGAGACCTGCCAGCCCCGCCCGCGGCGCCGCGGCGCCGCGGCTAGGAGCTATCTTTGACCTGATGCTTCCTCTTGCCGTC